>JAOUPS010000082.1 GCA_029879735.1 Candidatus Bathyarchaeota archaeon
ATACGTTGTCCACATCCAGAATGCCACAACAACCTTATTCCAGACACACCCCACTGGGTTTGCACAAAAAAACGAGCACTGGAAAGCCTACTAATCGGCTCACTTAGAGACTTGCGGGTACGATGGTACAAACCAAGATCAAAAGATAAAACGCTATCAGCAGAATTGAGAAACTGGTATAAAGTCATCCAAGGAGCAGTTAAAGTTATTTTAAACGCAAGCTACGGAGTTTTCGGAGCCGAATCCTTCGACCTCTACTGCCCACCAGTGGCCGAAGCAACAGCAGCCATCGGCAGGCACTCGATAACCCAAATAATTAACAAGGCAAAAGACCTCAACATCCAAGTACTATACGGAGACACCGACAGCGTCTTCCTAAAGAACCCCTCAAAAGAACAAATCGAAGAGCTGACACAATGGACTGAACAAGAATTAAAAATGAGCTTAGACGTGGACAAAGTTTACAGATACGCAGTTTTCAGCTCACGGAAAAAGAATTACCTCGGAGTTCTGGAAGACGGAAGCGTTGACGTCAAAGGATTAACAGGCAAGAAAAAACACATACCATTATTCATCAAGAAAGCCTTCAACTCAATGAAAGAACGCCTAGCAAAAGTCAAAACACCAGCAGACTTCGAAAGCGCTAAAAAAGACATACGTGAAATCGTCCGCAACCGCTATCTACGGCTGAAGAGACGCGAATGGGAAAGCCCAAGCGAACTAGCATTCAACGTGGTTTTAGGCGAAGCACCAGAACACTACACAAAAACAACACCCCAACACGTCAAAGCCGCACGAATCCTCCAAAAAAGAGGAACGGAAATAAAAGCTGGCGATCTAATAAGCTTCGTCAAGGTCACCAAAGAACCACATGTCAAACCAGTTGAACACGCAACAAAAAACGAGATAGACGTTGACAAGTACATAGCCTACTTGCATTCAACCTTCGACCAAGTATTAGATGCGTTAGGTTTAGACTTCGACGAAATAATAGGATTGACGAAACTGGAACGCTTCATGTGACTTTCAATCCAGCTTTTTTCATGAACTGCAAGATCAAATAGCCAATAAGATTGATGCTGATCAAGGAACCAGTGAAAATGCCCAACCACCATATCCACAGCTCCATCTCCGTCAGCATCGCCAAGTATGTTCCAACAATGAAAGTTATCACAATAGTTGCTATTGTACAGCCAAGAAATTCGCTTATCATGCTATCACGCTTCTTAACTGCTATTTTCCATGCTAAAACACTAGCAATAAAATTGGCTGATGCACCTAAGCTGACGTCAGTGACAATGCTTGGCATTGGACTGACAACATTGCCAATCAAACAACCTAAAGTAACTCCCGTAACCGCAGGCCATCCGAAAATTACCGACAGTGGAATCAAGGCATCAGCAATTCTCACTTGAGCCAGTCCAAAACTTGAACTAGATAAAAACAATACTAGAACTGCATATAAAGCTGCAAAAACTGCCATCAAGGCTAGGTCTCTACTGTGAAATTTCAATTTTTCACCTCCTACACCGGGGTTTATATGGCGGAACGGGTGGAGGCATACTCACCCGCCAACAAAAACCTATCACATAGAGTTCAGATTATAAATGTTGCTATGAAAACTTCAACTTTCCGTGGCTGATAACTCTTCGCTTCTTTCTTCAACATACTCTTCTGTTCTCTCAAAGCGACTAAAGGTAAAAGCGGCAAAGATAACAAGAAAAAGGGCTTGTGTGGCTTATGGAGGTCACAAGCTTTGGGGAACAGACTATCCCCCTTTCAGTCACTTGGATAATTAATTTTGTAGAGACAAACAAGTGGAACAAGGCCACCATACTTGCTGCCTACATCCGAAGGAGTTAGTTCTAACCCAGCGAAATATGCTTCCTCAAAATACTTGGGCTTAACATCCTCAGTGCTCAAACCATTCTTACGCCACTCGTCTTCTTCGGGGTCTATTACACCATTTTTGACGCACCATTGATGTTTCCCCCAGCCCATCAATTTGTAGATGGTTGAGTTCATTCCCCGCTCATTCCATTGCCAACTATTTATCGTAGTATTAAATTCTCCAAAGGCTTCTTCATCAGTCCATCCCCACTCTGACGCGTGGGGACTTTTTCCGGAGATTCTTGCCATCCACATCCACTTTCCTTCGTCACCGTAGCCCTGCCAGCTTGCATAGTACTGCCCACCAGACTGACCTAAGCCAAAAGTTGTGAACACGAGGATATATTGCGCATCATACCGTTCTAACATCTCTAACGCTTGAATTTCATTAGCCATGAATATGAAACCGATGTTTTGTATCTGAGTGGAGTTTACTGTACCGTTATCGGCGAGCGAAGTCACATTGCCTAATATTGTTAGCCAGTAGCCGTAATCCCACCAACTACATACAACAGTGGTAGCCTTAAGATTATTTCTCGTCCAACCTAGCATGTTCAACCATTCTTGTACAGGTTCATTAGGTGCTATTGGAAGACTGCCAGCGGTAACTGTGACAGGGGCATAAGCCTGTCTATACACTTTAGGCATGGGAAAGGCGAAATTTGTCATTAGAATGAGGAAGACCATAAGGACAGCGGCGCCACTGAATTCTTTTCCAACACGCTCCAAAACATGCTTTTTCTTCACAGTTACTTTTACCGGTTCCCTTAACAGGGCGTTGAATGGTCTTAATACTCCCGTGACTCCCGCAGCTGCCAAAAGGCTGAATGCAGGAGCCATGATCAAAAGTAACCGCACCATGGAACAAGCAAAGTAGAGAGAAGTCAAACCGAAAATCAATAGAAACAGGTTCTTATTGTCGAGATTTCCTAGAATGAAAAACAAGCTTATTGCGAAGAAGATTATTCCTATGCCGAGATCGTAGTATATGGAACCCCAAGCGGATATCCTATGCTCAGCCACAGACTCCACCAATGGAATACCTTCTCGCGCGAACGGGTTCAAAACCGAGACAAACTTGGTACCTATACCGCGCATGTAGCCTAGCTGCCAAAGCGCGGCAAAACCACCAATTGCCAGAGCTAGGAAAACCAGAACCACTATGGTTTTCGATTTTGCTGACGAAATTGTTCGAAAGATTTCACAGAGACAAAGTATGGCGAATACTCCTGCAACTGGCAGAACGGCCATTCCCGTCAAATAAGTCGATGACAGTTTAGGAACATTTATTGCTATGAATAAGCCTAAACCGAAAGTCAAACTGTATGACAAAAAAAGATGTTGACTGTATCTTTTAAGTAGAATTAGTGAAAATACAAAAAGCGTTGTAATAGCAATCGGATAATATGCAGCGCCCCATCCAGAGCAGAAATACCCTAAAGTTAATCCGGAGGCAACAGCATATTTCACAGTTGAATTTGCAGGTCTGTCCTCTTCAATCGCCCGTAAAAACAGGAATATGAATAACAGAAGAGAAAATATTCCTATCGTTTCGTCGTCAAAAAATCCAAGCGAAGTTCGCTGAATATGTGAGGGGTTCAAAGCAAGAAGGAGGGCCGCGAATAGCCCTACAGGTTTTCCTCCAATGTTCTTTCCTAGAAAATAAATCACTAGACAAGCTAGCATACCCATGATGGGTGGAAAGATTGCGCAGAAGTCCATTAGTCCGATGTTAATGCCTAATGCTGGAACTATGCTGTAGAAAAACGCCGCTGTAAGGGGTAACCCTGGAAATCCTGCCGTTGCAACGTTCATCCCATGAGGATACCACCGTTGCGTATCCCACCATTGTTCAGGCCAAACCCATGAGATAAAACCGTTTTTTAGTATGTATTCTGTGAAGCGATATTGAAAGTAGGGGTCGAATTCTGATAGGTGCATGGAACCTGTTTGTATTTCCCAGCGTATTGGAAGTAGTCGGACTGTAAAGGCTATGAAGAGTATGAGCACAAGGGCTGACATAGTTATTACTGAACTGTGGCTAGTTTTAACGCGGAGTCTTCCTAAACTTTTAAGGCCGCTAATGAAACGCTCTTTCGACAGGAAATCTCTGCCCCTCATTTGAGCTCATCTCTTTAACACAGATTATTTAGGTGTTTTATTTCCCTTGCGGTTAATTAATGGTTTTCATATGACGACTTTTCTCTTATAACCGTATTTTTCTGTATCATAGAATGGAAACGATACTATTTTTCCTTTTACCAGTTTTTTGCGTATTTTAACGTGGACCGTGTTTCCTTTTTGGGCTTGAGATACCTTAACATAAGCCATTCCTATGCCACATTTAAGCAACGGGGAAAATGTTCCACTCGTCATGTACCCCATTTTTTCACCTTTATCATCGTAAATTTCGAATCCTGGTCGCGGTATACCTGATTCTATCATCCGGATTCCGACACGTCTACGTTTGATTCCTTCATTCTTCTGTTCTAACAAAGCATCTTTCCCCATGAAATTGCTTTTCTGAAATTTTAATACAAAGCTTAATCTCGCTTCTAGGGGAGTAGTATTTTCGTCTATGTCATTTCCGTACAGGCTCATTCCAGCTTCAAGTCTTAATGTGTCTCTAGCTCCCAAGCCGCAAGGTTCTATCCCAAAGGTCTTGCCAGCGTCGAGGATGGCGTTCCAGAGTTTTACTGCGTTGTCCGGCTTTGATAATGCAGCATTCCACACGAAGACTTCGAAGCCGTCTTCTCCGGTATAACCAGTCCTAGAGAGAAAAGCCTCTACGCCTGTTAAACGTGAATGCCCACCTTTGAATCTTCCAATCTTGCTTAAATCTTCTGCTGAAATTTTTTGCAGGGTTTTTTCGGCTCTTGGACCTTGAACTGCGAACATTGCCACGTCGTCTGAAACTCCTTCGATTTTTACATCGAAACCTTCGGCGTTTTTAATCAACCAGTTGTAATCTTTTTCTCTGTTACTCGCGTTAAAGACTATCAGAAACTTTTCTGTCTCTAACCGGTACACAACGAAATCATCTATTATGCCGCCGTTTTCATTGCACATAACGGAATATTGGGCACTGTTAGGTAATAACACGGAAACATCGTTTGTTATTACATAGTTAAGGAAACGTTCAGAGTCGACGCCTGTGATTATGACTCGTCCCATATGAGAAATATCAAAAATGCCAACGCTGTTCCGCACTGCCAGGTGCTCAGGTATTATTCCTTTATACCATAGGGGCATTTCAAAACTAGCAAACACTGTCAATTTTGCTGTTTGCCGATGTACATCACAAAGCTGGGTTCTACGTACTTCTTCCGTCAAGCTCCTCTCCTCATCAGCATTATTCTGCAGGTTTTACCTCAACATCTAAAGGTACAAGTGCAAGTTTTTTGCCACAGTTTGGGCATTTCCCATAGTATTGCTGTATGATCTCGTCTGGAGGCTTAAGCTCAGCACCATCATATAATACATAGCCGCATTGTTGACATACAACACGTTGAGGCACGGCATCACGCTCCTTTGACAGTGATGATTAACGTTGTGGCATATTTATTGGTTGCTAATCGGAAGATGCCGCTCTGGAGGCTTTTACATAGAAACTTTTAATTCTACCTGTAAAGCTTAATTCTGAGAAAACTTTCCTAACATGCCTATATGGTCTGTGCCAGAATGGGAAAATATGAATTGATTATTACGGAGAAACCGGACACCGCACAGAGAATAGCTTCAGCCCTTGACGCGAAGGGAAAAGCGAAAAAGATGGAAGATAATGGAGTGCCGTATTATGTGGCTAAACGAGATAGAGAAATAGTTGTTGTTCCGGCTTTAGGACATTTATACACGGTTGCTGAAGAAAGAGGTGGAAGGAACTATTATCCTGTTTTCAGTTTCAGATGGGTGCCAAGACATGTCGCCGAGAGAGGCGCGAAACAAATTCGCACGTGGCTGGAAACCATTTCGAAACTGGCGAATGAAGCCGACGCGTTTATTGACGCATGCGATTATGACATCGAAGGAAGCATCATTGGATACTGCATACTGAAATACGCATGTGGCAACAAAGAAAAAACTTCAAAGCGCATGAAATATTCCACCCTAACCAAGAAAGAGTTGGAAAAATCCTATGCCGAACTGCTGCCGCACCTAGATTTTGTGCTTATAGAGGCTGGACTTACAAGGCATGAGGTTGACTGGTTTTACGGCGTGAATCTTTCACGCGCATTGACTATAGCAGCGAGGGATTGGAGTGGAAAATATGCGACACTCAGCACCGGAAGGGTGCAAGGTCCAACCCTAAAGTTTATTGTTGCAAGGGAGAAAGAGATCAAAAGCTTTGTGCCGACACCCTATTGGGAAATAAAAGCAAAAGCCCAGATAGATAGATCAGTTTTCGAAGCGGAGTATGAGAAAGGGATAATCGAAACCAAGAGTGAAGCTGACGCTGTTTTAAATGCCTGTAAAGGAAAAGATGGACAAGTTGAAAAAGTTGACGTTAGAAAATTCCAGCAAAAGCCACCCATACCCTTTGATTTAGGCGCTCTGCAAGGCGAAGCCTATGGTCTGTTCGGATACACGCCGAGACGTACTGCATATATAGCTCAACGCCTCTATCTAGAGGCCTTAATTTCCTATCCAAGAACCAGCAGCCAAAAACTTCCAACAGCAATAAACTATGAGGCAATACTGAAAAGTCTAAGCAAAGCCCCTGAATACAAGAAGCTCACGGCAGGGCTTCTCGCAAAACCGGAATTAAAGCCCAGAGAAGGAAAGATGGAAGATCCAGCGCATCCAGCTATTTACCCAACTGGAAACTTGCCAGAAAGAGCCTTAGATGCTTCTGAAAGAAAGGTTTTTGACCTTATTGTGAGAAGGTTTATGGCTGTTTTCGGTGAACCGGCAATAAGGCAGAGCATGAAAGTTCACATTGATGTTAATGGACATCGGTTCTATTTGAGGGGCAGACGAATCTTAAAGGAAGGTTGGTTACGTTTCTATGGACCCTACGTGGGATCAGAGGAAGTTCTCTTACCTCCAGTAGAAGAAGGACAAGCGATCAAAGTTAGAAAAGTGATTTTAGAGGGCAAGTTCACTAAACCGCCACCGCGATATAACCCAGGTAGTGTTCTAAAAAAAATGGAAGAAACAGGAATTGGAACAAAGGCGACAAGGGCGAATATTATACAGACGCTTTATGATAGGAAGTATGTTCGAGACGAAAGAATTGTTGTGACGGGTTTAGGCTTTGAGGTTCTTGAGGTTCTTGAAAAATATTGTCCAGCGGTTGTCTCAATAGAATTGACAAGGGAACTTGAAGAAAGAATGGATAAAATTCAAGCAAACAGTGAGAAAAGGGAAAATGTGTTAGTTGATGCCGTTGAAATCCTTAAGCCAGTGATAGAGGAATTGAAAGAAAGGGAGAAGATAATTGGCGAACAGTTAAGCAAAGCCATTAAGAGGGCTAGGCTGGAAGAGAGGATAGTCGGTACATGTCCAGTTTGTGGCACAGGCAAACTCATGATTCTCTACGCAAGAAAAACGGGTAAACGCTTCATTGGCTGCACAAACTATTTTAAAGGATTGTGCAAAACGTCGTTTCCACTTCCACAAAGAGGCTCTGTTAAACCGCTTGGAAGAAACTGTCGCAGATGCGGTTGGTCAACAGTTCAGGTTCGAATAAAAGGAAAACGTCCATGGAATCTTTGTTTCAATCCAGAATGTCCATCAAAAGAGGAAAGGAGGAAACGAATTGCAATGCGTAATATGCAATAGAGAAGCTGTCGAAAACAGTTATTGTGAACTGCATATCAAGGCTTATGAAAGTGTTGTTGAAAAGTATGAGGAATGGAAGAAAGCATTAGAAATCTCTTGCAAAGAGTATTTAAGTGAGATTGTCAGGAATCCATTAACAGGTGAATGGGCTAAAGAAGTGGCTGAGCATCTAATTAAAAGCGGTGAAAAATAAGTGTCACGCAAGGTTAAGAAAAAAGTCTCGTCATTGCCCTATTCAATAAACAGATTCTACAGAAAAATTTCAACAGCAAAACCATCCACCCTCATTCTTTCGGCAATTGCTATTGCTATTGCTGTATTTTTGTTTGGAGGCGGCTTGTATACTATTATAATGAAGCCTCTTCCATCCGTTTACTATGGGGGACGATTTCTCTTTCTTTATCCCCAGCTGTCCGAACAATTCGTAACCGACAGCGTGATCGCCATGATCCTTTACTCGCTAGGCATCATCGGATTGATACTCATGTATCAGAGCACAAAATACGCCTATAAGACTAGACAAGCCTACATGATGTTCGTGGTAGGCACTGTCCTTATATTTATCGCGTATATATTACTTGAAACAACAATAAACATTAAGCTTGGCGGATAACATCCTCACCAAGGATTACTTTTTAATCCCAGTTTGTACGCTGCGAAATTCGTTAACAAGTGTATGGGAGGAGTTATAATCAAAACAGCGATGACGAGCTGCCAAGACCATGTTTGTAAACAGATAGGAATAGAAAACAAAATCGCTCCTATTATAAAATCAACTTGATCAACTATAGGTAGTAGGTCTCCAGGAGCAAGTCCAAGTCTCCTCTTTACAAAGGCTCCGACTAAATCACCAAATAAAGCTCCAAGGGAGAGAAATAAACCAAAAAGGATATGGTACTCAAAGACTAAGCTTTCCATGAAACCAATAGCAGTTCCAACAGCTAGTCCTGAAAAGAAGCCTCGAAAAGTTTTGTTTTTCCCAAAAATTGGTTTTCCATCGGAAAACTTTTTTCCCAGGTCTATTGGACGACCTCCACCTGTGATTACTGGTATAGCGTTTGCACAGTACGCCGGAAATATGAATAATAGTGCTTCAACAATTAGTTGTGCTGTTCTCATTTCTCATAACCATTACCGAATTAAATACTCGTGTATTCCTGTCTCTTCTATTTTTAGGTGGCAAGTTAAGGGCGGCACCTTTTTTGAGCTTTTTT
>JAOUPS010000019.1 GCA_029879735.1 Candidatus Bathyarchaeota archaeon
CGATGGTTGGTGCACTGCTTGATTACAAGCTGGAATATGAACAGGCAGCCAGAACTTTGGGCGCAGCACCGCTTACAGCGGACAGAACCGTCACGTTTCCCATACTAAAACACTCCTTGATAGCTTCCTTCACTTTAGCTTTCGCAAGGTCGCTTTCAGAAACAGGGGCAACGATGATGGTTGCGGGAGCATTTGTCAACGGTCCAATATTTATCAAAAACTACATTGGTATTGGTGAGGAGGGCCCACTCGTCTTCGTTAGCTTCGTTCTATTAGCGTTTTCCAGCTTAATATTTGTAACAATCAGGTTGTTAGGTCCAAAGCTGAAAATGCCAGTCAAGAAAGTTTGGCCGAAAACTGAAAGAAAATTAAGCAGTTCAATAGTTGCATCTTCTAGAAACAGTGTAACGCTTTTAATATTTTTTATTATAGTGCTTATTCCATCTCTTTTCGTAGCCATTCCAGCATTTGAAGCCGTTTTTACAGGTGTTTTGCCGGAAGCTCTGGGGGGGCTAGGTGTTTGGGGAGATTATTGGCAAAGCATAACCCTATCCTATTTCCTTGGAACGGTTGTTACATTGTTAAACGTTGTTATCGGTTTGCCTATGGCAATCATACTAGCGCGAAGAAAAATCGGAAATGGCCCTTCTGCAGTCTTGGATATGCTTGTCAACATTCCAATTATCGTCCCTTCGGTTGCTTTGGGCGCTTCCCTTGCTATTTTCTGGAGGGAAAACTTTGCATTCGTACCTGAAATTTGGCTGCTTATTTTCGCGCACCTTTCTATTACATATCCCTACTTTGTAAGGTCAATGTCAGCTGCTGTAGAAAGAATAAGTATAGAGCTGGAAGAAGCTGGAAGAACGCTTGGAGCAAAACCGCTGGGTGTGTTTAGAACGATAATTTTTCCGCTGACCAAATATTCTATGTTTTCTGGTGCAATCATGATGTTTACAAGAAGTGTAAGTGAAACCGGAGCGACCTTAGTTGTAAGCAACCTTGTTACTGCTCCAGTTTTATTGGTTAACTGGGTTAAGAATGGAGTTCCAACAGCGACTTTAGGGTTGGGCTGTGGTTTCCTTATACTATTCTCTTTCATAATCTTGTTGGTTCTGAGGCTTGTAGTAAGGCGAAGAGGGACATACTAGCATGTTTAATATATCTCTGAAACCTTATGCATTATTTCATGCTCGCACAGACTCAAAGGGGGCGGAAACAGATTCCTGATGTGCGTCTGGTGAATGTGACAAAGAGGTTTAGAAAAATAGTCGCTGTAGATGGTGTGAACCTCCATATTTACGATAAGGAATATTTCTCTTTGCTTGGTCCGAGCGGATGTGGAAAAACAACTTTGCTGAGGCTTGTTGCGGGGTTAGTTCAGCCCGATGAAGGTGAGATTTTTTTTGGAGACAAGCTTGTTAATGATGTCCCGCCGGAAGATAGGGATATAGGGTTTGTCTTCCAAACTTTTGCGTTGTTTCCACACATGAACGCCTGGGATAACGTGATCTATGGCCCGAGGGTGAAAGGTTTCGACATGGAAAAGGCAGATACAATAGGACACGAAGTACTCGAAATGGTTAGGCTGCATGAACGCTTAGACGCTTTTCCAAACGAGTTAAGCGGAGGAATGATGCAAAGGATAGCCGTGGCAAGGGCTCTTGCCGCAGGGGCCAAACTACTACTTCTGGATGAGCCGTTGGGACAGTTAGACGCAAAGGTGAGAAACGAGCTGAGATACGAAATAAGAAAGATGGTGAGGGACTTAGACTTAACAGCTATACACGTAACCCACGATCAATCCGAAGCCATGGCGATTTCAGATAGAATTGCCGTCATTAAAAAGGGAAAAGTTTTGCAGGTTGGAACCCCAGAGGAGCTTTACATGAATCCGAAAAGCATCTTCGTAGCTCACTTCATAGGGGAATCAAACTTTTTAGAAGGATACGTTTCAAGCATAAGTAGTAAAGGCGCGATAATAGAGCTCCGTGGCGGGATAAAAGTTCAAACTGTAAATAAGGGCATAAAAAAGGGCGAAAGGATGGTTTTAGCCATAAGACCGGAGACATTCGTTGTCAAAAAAGGAACAAAAAAGGACAAGAACACCATTTTAGGCACAATAGAAAAAGTGACCTTTGAAGGAACAAACATGCGGTATGAGATTAGACTTGAAAATCAAGGTTTGATTGTGATTGTTAAACCTTCCATGATTGGAGAATGGTTTAATATAGGCGAAAAAGTCACCTTAAGATTTCCACCGGAAAAGGCACACGTATTTGCATACCCAGAAGTAGGATTAAGGGAGGAAATAGTAGCTGAGTGAACTAATAAAATGGTTTGAGAAAAGAAAAGAAACAAAAGCGTTAACAATGATACAGCGACATTTAGCCCTAACAACAGGAATAGTTGAAGACTTAGAAAAGGCAATAAGTGCAGCCGTAAGAAAGGACGAAAAAGAAAAGTGGAGATGCACCGAAAGAATAGCAAGTAGCGAAAAGGAAGCAGACGGATTACGAAGAAAAGTTATGGATGAAATATCAAAGGGAGAGCTTTCGCCAGTGGACAGAGCAGACTTGATGGACCTTGTAAAAAGAGTAGATATGGTTGCAGACTGGAGCAGAGAATCAACACGTGTACTGGGAGCCATACCAATAGAGCATGTGCCCGGCTCAATTAAAGACGAATTCATGGAAATGGTTCAAAGCGTAAAGGAATGCGCAATCTCCCTTCAAAAATGCGTGAACAAAATGATGACAAGACCTGAAGAAGCTCTTCAGGCCGCAGATTTCGTAGAAAGAGAAGAGGAAAAGGTTGATGACATACATGAAAAAGCCAGAATACTACTGGGAAAAGAAGACTTGCCGATGGCTGGAGTAGCTGTTTTAGTAAACCAGCTTTTCGAAGCCATGGAGATGATTGCAGACTCCTGTGAAGATGCATGCGACCAAGTAAGAGTTATAATGGTTCGAAAATAAGGTGAACAAGCATATGGTGGAAATGATAATTGACATATCGGAACTAAAGAGTGAAGGCAGCGACATAATCAAAGAATTAGCAGAATTCCTAGAAGAAAAGACGAAAGCCGAAGTTGAAACAGCAACAAACGAAATAACAGTAAAAGGCGAAGAGAAAACCATTTCCAAAAAATACATGCGAGTGCTTCTACGGAAGTTTCTACACAGAATCGAGTTAAAGGATTATTTCAGAGTGATAGGCGGCAGAGAAAACACTTTGATAGTTAAAGAG
Organism: Candidatus Bathyarchaeota archaeon; assembly: GCA_029879735.1. GTDB lineage: Archaea > Thermoproteota > Bathyarchaeia > Bathyarchaeales > Bathycorpusculaceae > JAOUPS01. The sequence continues at coordinate 3,247 of JAOUPS010000019.1, forward strand.
AAGAAAACCGCTGAGGAGTAAACTCTATTTCTTTTTAAGCGCCTCACGTTTATTTCTAGCGAACTCTTTCTGAACCTTAACTATGTAATGTCTCGCAATGTAAGCACTCTTATAAGCGGCTAACAGCTTCTCGTTCTTCGTACACTTTTCAGCCTCGTTAAGCAAATCTTGCACAGTAACCAGCGTCGGACCCAATTCGACTTTTTTGAGTTTTGGATTAAGCTTCCATTTTGACTTGTCGACTTTATCTCTAACTGTTATTGAGAACAAGAATAATACGTATTCTAGTTCTGCCGCCACATGCCAAATGCTATCCGCAAGCGAGTTTTCATCCTTTTTATCCATAGCCGGCATTGAGTTATCCACATAAGTTATGGCAGATTTCAAAGCCTTCAATATTTTCTTGTTAGCTGCCATTGTCTCAACTCATTTTTTAGCACATTAATACCCGCTTACCCTTTTTATTATTTCGTCACACTCGAATGTTTCAACTCTTCTCCTTGGCAATAAAAAAGATTCCTAGCAGAATCAAAACGGCGCCGAAAACAAACATTGGCGCTGGTATCTCTTGGAAAAAGATTATGCCTAAAACCGTTGCCCCCATGGGTTCAAGCAAAGCCATTGTTGCGGTTTCGAAGGATTTTAGGTTTAATAAAGAAGAAAAATACAGTGTATGAGCTGCTGCTGTTGGAAGTATGCCTAACCCCACTAGCGGAAGGATGATTTCTGCCTCGGTTGGCAATGTTAAAATCTTGTTTGTGGCCGATATGCCTAAAACTCCTACAATAGTGGCTGTCAGCATATACATCGGGAACATCGTGGGAAGTATAGCCATCTGTTTCCGTATTTTTCTGCCATAATTAAGATAGAAGGCTTCAACCAAGGCAGCTAAAACAGCTTCTAAATCGCCTTTTAGGCTTGGGGAAAAATTTTCTGGATAAGCATTTATATCCACAATTATGGTTTCAGCGTAAGCAATTACGCATACACCTACGAATGATATTGTTAAGCCCACGATTGCGAGGCGGGATGGCTTAAGGTGGAAGAGGAAGCTCGAGACGAAGATTGAGAAAATTGGGGTTGTGTTGACGAGGACCGTTGCGTTTAGGATTGTTGTATCTTTTACTGCGGATATGAAGAATATGAAGTGAAGTGCGAGGAAAATACTGAGGATGAGGAGTTCTTTCAGGTTTTTTCTTACGAGGTTAGAGTTGAATGATTTTCCAAGAACAATTAGTATTATCGCTAGGATTAGGCAGGCGATTATTAGACGCCAGAAGGCTATGGAGAATGCGTCTAGGTTTTGTAGAAATCTTATGAAGATGGCTGCTGTCCCGAAGAGAACTCCGGCGGTTATACCTTCTGTTAGAGCCAGCTTCCTTGTTCTCATATGCATCTAAATGCCTTTTTACTTTTCAACTGAAAACTTGCTTACACCCACCTCTTTCTCAAGCCTTATCACATGTTCAGCCTTTTCTGCAAAAGCTTCGCTGTGCGTAACCGCTATTATCTGTTCTATAGCTTTGAAGCGCGATATTGCCTCTGCCAGACGGTCTATCGAGCCGTCCTCCCTTCCAAGGCTTTCAGTTGGTTCATCAAGCAAGAGCATGCTTAATCCGTGGCCTGTTCTAGACTGCATAATTAACTGGCCTAGTCCGAGGCGATATGCAAAAGCAAGCAATGTTCTTTCTCCACCGGACAGGTTTAAAACCTCTCTTTCAACACCGCTTTCACTTTTAACATATGGCGTATAAGTCTCGTCGATTGAGACGTCTATTAAAGGTCCTTCTCCACCCATTAGGCTGTCAAGGACTTGTTGAACAAAGTTTCTTAGAACTTTTACAAATTCACTTCGCAACTTAGGCTGAATACTCCTATAAGCGTCGCGTACGCCACCAATAATCTCAACAACCTTCACTATTTTCTCCATACGCTCAATTTTCTTTTGAGCTTGGTCAATTCTCTCTTTTATTTCGTCTAGACGCTTAATCAGGTCTTTTTTACGGCTTTCCTTAGTTCGCAACTCAGACTCTAGCAAATAATATTGTCTGAAAGCTTGTTCTCTTCGAGCTCTTGCGGCTTCCAGCTCTGATATCTCGAATCTACTGATTTCTGCTCGCACAGTTTCAAGCTGCATACGTAGTTTGCTCTCTAGTTTTTGTTTCTCCTCAAACTCTTTCGAAAGTTCAGCTAATGCTTGGAATTCTTCGTTTATGCGGGTTTTTAACTCCTCAATTCTTGGAATAAGTATTTGCAAGTTTGAAAGGGCAGCGTTTGCCTTGTTCTTTATTTGTTGCAGTTCTTTGATGTCATGTTGAAGTTGGCTTATTGTTTTTTGTCGTTCATTGTTTTCTTCTTGAATTCTTTGCATTAGGGTGTTTTTGTATTCATCTGTTAAGGGTTGGAGGCAGAGTGGACAGCGGTTTTCAGTAGAAAGCGAGGAAATTCTTTTCTTGTCTGTTTGCATATATCTGAGGGCTGCTTCTTGTTCACCCTTTAAGCTGGCAATCTGGTCGTCAAACGTTGCAATATATTGTCTTAAGGCTTCAATCGGCTGGTCTGGTGAAATTCCAATCTCCTTAAGCTCAGCTTTATAAGATTCTATCTGCGTTTCCATAGTGCTCAAGCGTTGCTTCAAATTCTCAACAGCAACTTTTTTCTCTTCAATCTTCTCAGCTAAAGATGCTGATGCATCCTCCACGTTTGTCAGGTTTGCTTGTACCTGTGCCTCTTTCCGTTTAAGCTCTTCCGTGAGGGCTTTTACCTCTTCCAGCTTTTTAAGTTTCAAGTCAGCCTTTTCGAAGGCTTTTTTGGCTTCATCCAGCTTTTTCGCCACATCTTGCAGTTCAATTTCGATGAGTGAAAATTCCTCAGCTGTGTGGTTATACTCAGTGTTTAGTTTTTCCATTCCAACAACGTCTGGGTCCTTTTCGTAGGCTCTTCTTTCTCCTTCGTATTCACGTTGGTATCCGGCGAGGTTGCTCCAAGCCTTTTCGTAGTCTGACAAACCAAACAATTCGTCTAAGCGTTTTTGCCTCTCTCTAGGCCTGGCGTCTAAAAGTTCCTTCAAGTGTTCTTGTCTAACCCAGACTATCTCACGGAAAAGCTCCTTATCCAAACCCGTTATTGCCTCGAGTTGCTCGGCCACCGCATCGGCTTTCACACTTGCTATCAAGTTTTCACCTTGGAAAAGTTTCAGTTCATCAAAGTCTTGGCCTATGCCCTTGCCACGCCTCTTCAGTCCACGTAATACTTTGTAGCCTTTCCCATTTTGAACGAATTGGAGTGTAACTTTTCCGCTGTCAGCACCTTCACGTAGCAAGTAATTGTAGCTTCTGCTCAAGGGGTCGCCGAACAAGGCAAAGTCGATGGCGTATAATATGCTGGATTTTCCACAGCCTAAACCTCCAACGAGACAGTTGAAGCCTCTTGCGAAGGGCACTGTTGATTTTACATGGGAGCGGATGTTTTCTAATTGAATAATCTCAACTCTCATTTCAGAAGCTCCTCCAAGGTTTGTTTCACTTTTTCCTCTTGCTTTTTGGTTAGTGGTTCAATTAGGCTGACTGCGATGCGGGCTATTTTTTCGGCTTCGTCACGGCTGTAGCGTTCAGAGAAAATCTGCAAGAAGTATTCGAAAGCCTTCGTTTTCAAATCCTTGAACCCAGCTTCGAATATTGAACGAACAATCTCTTCTGAAACCTCACTTTCACGCAGCGAAACAACAGGATGCACAAGTAATGCCTTTTCAGCAGCACTTCTAACCTGGGCGACATCCACTTCTGAACGGCTCGCCTCGGCAGGCAAAACCCCCTTTAACACAGGGATTATTATTGCACCGTCTTCATCGGCTCCCTTCACAAGTTGAACGGCTAACTCAGTGACTTTTGAAGGAGTCACACCAGTGAAGTCTTGTTCCAAGACAACAAATTTGCGTGGAGACTCCAACCTTATAAACTGTGGTGAAGCCGTTCCCTTTTCATCCACCTCAACATAATAGAAGCCCTTTTCATTCTTCGCCTCATTATAGTTGACGTTTTCGGTGCTTCCACTGTAGAGCAGCAGCCCTGTTTTAAACTTCTCCTTGTAATGTGTGTGCACGTGTCCAGCAGCATAATAGTTGAAGTCTTCCGGTATAAGCTCAGGTGGAGCTTCAGCCTCCATGTATGGCGGCTTAATGCTGGGGATGTCCAAAGCCATGTGAAAGACGAAAATGTTGAATAAGTCGGGGTCTGGCGTTGGTTTGTTTTGTTCCATAAAAGCTGGAAGCAGCTCTTCAGTTTTACGCCTAGTTCTAAAGTTGGGTACGCCGTAGACGTAGCAGCAGTCTTCTTTTCGCCAGCAGGCACCTTCATGTCGTGGCAAGTGATAAACTAGGCCAGCACTATCTAGAGGATTCAAAATGGTGCCAGTTACAACGTTAGGCGCTGAATCATGCGAACCGTCAACGGTTAAGACTGGAATTCCAGCCTCACGCAAACGACTAAAGTTTCTGATAGCGTTTTCCAACGTGATGTTTGATGAACGCGCATGATGGAACAAATCTCCGGCAATGACCATGAAATCCGGCTTCAACTCAATGGTCTTATCGACTAATTCTTGAAAAGCCCTATCAAAGTCCTCACGTCTCGCCTCTAGTCCGTATTGCGAGTAACCCAGATGCAAATCCGCAGCATGAACAAAACTGAAAGCCCTCAAACGCTTTTCTCCCCTTTCATTAAACTGTTAACGCTTGGATTTAGCTTAAGCATCGCTGCTTTAAGTATTTAGCACTTACACGTGTGCACGAAGTTTTCTGTCCAACCAGAGAGAAACATATAAACAGTAAACTAGCAACATCCTATTAAAAAGGCGCTCCAACATGAAATGTCAAAAATGCGGGAAAGACGTTTTCCTACCTTTTAGATGTGCATATTGCGGAGGCTATTTCTGTTCTGAGCATCGTTTACCGGAAAACCACGATTGCCCAAGAATGGAGCTGGCAAGAGCGCCAAAAAAAGAAACAAAACCAATAGTTGTTCAAAAACAAAAACCATACGAATACACGATAACCTACTCACCGGGACCTCCATCCAAAATATTCTGGTTCAGCCGAAGAGAACTCAAACACCTAACACTTGGAGCACTTCTCGTCATGGGGGTGGGCCTATCCTTCATCCTAGGTCTATCGGTGCCAACGAGACCGGAAATCCTACTTGGCCTCGCAATAATCTTCACATGCGCATTTCTTCTCCACGAAATCGCTCACAAACTATCAGCACAACGCTACGGACTGTGGGCTGAGTTCCGATTAACCCTCTTCGGAGCGCTCATAACCCTCCTTTCAATGCTCCCGTTCCCATTCTTCAAAATAATATCCCCAGGAGCCGTAATGATTGCAGGAGCAATAACAAAGAAAGAAGCTGGAAAGACCGCCCTCGCCGGACCCCTAACGAACATAACGCTCTCAACAATATTCACTGCAGTGGCTGTAGGTGCGTCGAGCACGATCTATATAATCGCGGTTTTCGGTGCATGGATCAACGCCATCATAGCTCTGTTTAACCTAATCCCATTCGGCATAATGGACGGAATGAAGATTTTCCGATGGAACAAGGCGGCATGGGCCTTAGCCTTCACAGCAAGCCTAATCCTCACAATAGTCTGTTACGTCTATTTCCTATAAATGCAGAACATAACAGAATTTATACCCTCAGTTGTTGTTAGAGAAGTTCTATGGTCACATGCACTTCTTCTGGAACACGAATACGCATGATACGCCTCATAACACGCTCTTCAGAATCGATCTCTATGAGACGCTTATGAATACGCAGTTCCCACCTATCCCATGTTGCGGTTCCCTCACCGCAAGGCGACTTCAGAACAGGAACCCTCAGTCTTTTAGTGGGCAATGGAACCGGACCAGTCATCTTAACTCCCGTTTTCTCGGCGATGGCCTTCAGTTCTTCGCACACTTCTTCCAGTTTTTTATAGTCTGTGCTTGTCAAGCGGATTCGTGCTTTTCTGACCATCACCGATTACTCCAACAATATTAGCCTCTTAGCGGACTTACGGGTATTTACCATAGACACTTAAGCACAAATAAAAACTTATCGAAACAAAAGCTATAACAAGCGTTACATACACTGGCAAGGATGAAATTGGAAAAGGTAAAACTGAAAGTGAAGGGAATACTTCTAGACTTCGACGGCACAATAGTTGACTCAAGAGAGGCATATTTAGAGGCGGCAAAGGCAGCCTTCGCAGCAATAGGACGAAAAATGGTTAACGTCAAAGTAGCAACGGAAATTCCAAGGAGACTTGAACAAAACCTTTCAATAAACAACCTAATAAGAGGAATAGACGCGCAGAAATTTCTAGATGTATACCTCAACGCGTACTATCAGGTAACATCAATAAAGGCAAAACCGATGCCTAACGTTTCAGAAACATTGAAAAAACTTTCGCAAAAGACGAAGCTAGCATTAATTACAATGCGTCGCGTTCCAAAAGAAAAAGTAATCAAAGAACTGCAGAAATCTGGCTTAGCTAAACATTTCCAACTTGTGATAACAGCATTAGACACACATCACCCAAAACCATCCCCGGAAGCACTAATAAAATGTGCGAGGCAGCTAGGCATTCAAATGGACAAATGTGCAGTTGTGGGAGATTCTGTCGCAGATGTGAAGGCTGGAAAAACCGCTGGGATGAAAACAATTGCAGTTCTATCTGGAATCTTCACAAGAGAGGAATTAGAAGGTGAGAAACCGGATTTAATTCTAAAAAGTGTCAACGAACTCCCGGATTTTCTCGAATATTCTGGAAAATAGGCTTTTAGAATATTTCTGAACGAGTAATATGGCTGAAAATTATCTAAAAATGTTATAGAAGCAACCATAAATAAAGCTTAATTAAAACCTCAGTGTTTAGTTTCAGATGGAGAAGGCTCCGAAGCTGGAATAAACCGATGAACTTAATAGAGATACTGTTGTCAGAAAAACTGAAAAACAAAAATCCAATGCTGGACGTTTTCGGTTCAGACCACAAAGTGCTCCAGATAGCGTGCCGAGACTTAACAGATTACCTTAAGGTCCACTGGAACCTCGTGGGGAAAGAGGCAAATGAATGCGACCTTGTAGACAAGCTGGAAAGATTCTTCAACGAAAACCCAAGGGAACTTGAAGAATTCATAGATTTGTGGACTGGGATGTGGCTTAAGAAGTGGAAGCAAAGAGTGAAACTGTTAATAGGCAATCAGGAATCTCGAAGATGGGACAAGGTCACAAGAACTCTCAAAAATGCAGAGCCTTTATGGAGAAGACTTAAAAACCGCCGGGAAATGCAAGAAGTAGTGGTGTCCACACTCATAAAGAATGGAGAAATCTGCGGCACATCGATTCTAGCGGAGAACCTCTTAAAGACGGAGTTAGGTAAAAACAAGAAAAGCTACGTCAACAAGGAAGAACGGGTATTAAACGTTGTCAATAACACCTTGAGGAAGGCTAGGGACCTGGCTCGAAGCAGAGGCCCCCTAATTTTTGTCAAAATCGATAAGGGCTATTACAGTATGACATAATCTTATCTGATAACGATTTGAACTTCTTTGTTTAAAACCTTTCAAAGGGAGAAAAACTTCAGGCATGTCAATTTTAAAGTGTTTATCTGCATTTGGGCTCGTTTTGCTTTCATTTAGCTGATTGGGCTAGCCTCATTAGGGTGTCCGCTATGTTGCTGGCTGAGTTCGTTATTACGTAGTTTCTCGCGTCGCTTAAGACGGATTGAACGTTTCTCCCCTCGAAAACTCCGATGAGATTCTCTTGCAATCCGTCTAAGTTTAAGTACTTCATCACTTCGCCATCGAATACTTCGACGAAGTTGTTGTCTAGGCAGAGAACAGGACGCATTGAACCTAAGCATAGGTGGACAGTGCTTGAAGTTGGCAGGTAATCCGCAGAACTCTTATGTACGAGGATGGCATTTGACGCGTGGAAGTACGTGTAAAGCCTGCTTATTGGTGGGGCTTCTTTTCTGAACATTGTAAATTTGTATTCGCGAGTTATATCTTTGGCAGCTCCAATGCTCTCCTCATGGCTGGATAACATCAATAGTATGACATCATATGTTTTGCGTAGCCCCTTGAAGATTGGAAGCACTTCGCGTAGGTTTTTGAGCCGTATTCCGTAGACTAGGACGATTTTTGTGTCTTCCTCCTGTGGAAGGTCCAGCTTTGATCTGGCTTCCAACATTTTACCTTCAACAATCGGGTGGCACGGGTAAGGTACAATGTGTGTCTTATCTGCTGGCAACGCGTCGGCCAAAAGCTGCTTATAACGTTCATCAAACAACGTGATCACGTCCCAATCAAACTTGTAGAAGTTCACGTTCTTGGGAACTCTTCCCTCATGCATAACCGCTATCGTAGTCGCCTTTCTCTTCACCACATCGAAGATCTTGAGTAACTTCCCAAGAGGGGTTAAGCACGGCTTCTCGATGACGAAGAGATCATAATCCTCGTTGACAACTGGACTCGGGTCGAAGTATAAGTCTAAGCTGCTTTCGTCCTCAACCTTAGCCCCATACCTGTACATCTCCCAGTTTCTGTAAACGAATCGCTCATCCTCGGTTTCAATAGGTATCCTGCCTCCAACCCTCTCCTGAGTTGGAGCGAAAACTACAATTTCATGCCCTTGCCTCATCCACTCTCTACCGATAAGCTCCGCATGAACCGATACGCCGCAACAATCGTTCCAAGGAGACATTATCGCTATTCTCATACCCATCGTCACCCTGCGTGATTTCCTACCACAAATAGCCTCATAAGAAGTTGCGCATTATAAATCTACTGAGGTTGCGCAAAGTGAAATTGAAACGTTACAAGAATAACCCCATTTTAGAACCCGGCGAGAACTGGTGGGAATCCATAGCGGTTTTTAACCCCGCCGCCTTCTATTGGAATGGCACAGTATATTTGCTTTATCGGGCGGTTGGGGAATACGAGAGATACATTTCTAGGATTGGCTGTGCGACTAGTCGGGATGGCTTCAATTTTGAACGATTAAATAATCCAGTCTTTGAGCCTGTAGAAGAATATGAAAAGTGGGGAGTTGAAGACCCTCGAACCATTATACTTGAGAACAAGCTTTACATGACGTATGTTGCTCACTCTAGGCGAAGCGGTCCTCCGAGAGCTCTTTTCCCTAGGTTAGGCATATCAGGTGAGAAAGCCCGTGTAATTCTTAGTGAAAGGGGCATACCCCGGATAGCTTTAGCTTCATTAGACGATCTGTCCTCTTTGGATAATTTACAGAGCCTTCCTCGCCGTTTTCGAAGACATGGCTGCATTACTCCTTCTGGAGTTTATGAAAGGGATACTGTGCTTTTTCCTGAGAGGATTAATGGTAAGTATGTGATGCTCCATAGACCTCGTGATTGGATAGGTCCAGATTATGGCACAGATCTTCCAAGCATTTGGATTGCCTATTCTGAAAACCTCAGAGACTGGTATGGCCACAAGATCATAATGAGGCCGGAAGGAGAATGGGAGGCAGAGAAGATAGGTACTGGGCCGCCGCCGTTAAAGACCGAGAAAGGGTGGCTCTTGATCTATCACGGGGTTAGTGCTGACCATAAGTACAGAGCAGGCGCGGCATTGTTGAACCTGCATGATCCTTCGAAGGTTATTAGTCGTTTGTCACAGCCAATCCTGGAACCAGAGGAATATTACGAAAAAGTTGGCGACGTTCCAAACGTGGTTTTTCCTGAAGGGGCAGTGATACTTAACAATCGACTCTTTGTCTATTATGGCGCGGCTGACAAAGTTTGTTGCGTTGCCACCGGGGATTTGCACATGTTCTAGCTCTTTTTGGTTTTGTTCAAACCGAATAAAGAGGTTGGACTGGGCGACAGAATAACGTAACAGAACAAAATTATAGGCAGATTGTAGATTGACTTCATTTCCTCTTGTATAACATTGCCCAAAAGCTCATCGCTAAGTTCTTGAAAAACTCTTTGGTGACTTCAACTTTAAACACTTCAATCGTCTAGGGACACTCATCTTCTGTAAGCCCGCGGCCTTTCAGCTATATGGTTCAGTTCATTATACCTTTTCTCTCTTTCAAAATTTTCCATCAGACTATGACTTAGAAGCATCATTTTACGCCAATGACAAGACATAAAAGGGCTCTTGCCAATGCTATTTTGCGTTGTTGTGTTCAGAATGTATGGAGTGAACTATTCACCAGAAGCTTTAGTTTTGGCGGCGGGAGAGGGAAGCAGACTAAGAAAATATGCGAGGCAAAAGGTTCTCCAACCCATCGCAAAAACCCCATTACTAGGTAGAATCCTTCGGGGCTTAAAGGAAGCTGGAATAAAAAAAGTCCACATAGTTGTAGGATACGAAGGAGATAATATACGAGAAGAAATTGGAGAAAACTATTGTAGACTTGACATTAACTACATAACAGCACAAAAATGGAAAAAAGGAAACTTATACTCCTTCATGGCTGCGAAGGATATTTTCCAAAAGAATTTTCTCCTCTGCATGGGTGACCACATCTTTGACCCCCAAATTGCAAAATCTCTCATGAATGTTAACCTTGAGGACGTTCTGATTCTTGCTACAGATAAAACTAGCTATTCGCTTGACGACACAAGAGTGCTAACGAGAGACGGCAAAATTCTCAACATCGGTAAAAAGATAGATTGTTGGAATTGCGTGGACACAGGATTTTTCTTGTGTTCGCCCAATATATTTGCTTATGGTGAAAAGGCCCTGGAAATAGGGTCGTCAGAGCTTGCCGACTGTGTTCGCCTTGTTGCCAAGGATGGAAGTGCCCGAGTGCTCGATATAACTGGAAAATACTGGGTGGATGTAGATACGAAAAAGGACCTTGACCGTGCAAAAAAACCGCTTGCTGAGCATTCCCAGAAAAAGCGTGGTGCATCCGACTTCGTCGCTCATTTCCTTAACCGACCCATAGAAAACAAGATCGTCCATCTTATTTCAGATTCTCGGATAACTCCAAATCAAGTCACTATACTCACGAATGTGTTGGCATATATTGTAACTGCTCTGTTTTTTTTCGGTCATCTCTTAACTGGGGCGATTCTGACGTTCGTGGTAGGCATAGTAGACGGTTTAGATGGCAAGTTGGCAAGGATACGTGGCTGTTCAACCAAACTGGGTCTTATGGAACATGTGTTTGACTTGCTGTACGAGTTTTCGTGGCTCATAGCACTAGCTTTCTTTGTAAGCCGAAGCCAAGGTTCAATGCCACTGGTGGTCACTGCATGTTCTATAACGTTCATTGCGTTTTACAGATTTTGTTATGACCAGTTTGGAAGGGCTATGGGTGTCAGTTTAGATGTTTACGGGCGGTTTGAACTTGCTTTCCGCCGAGTGGCGGGTAGAAGAAACATCTACAACGTTTACATTCTAGTAGGAGTCCTTCTAGGAGTGCCACTTTACTCGCTTATCGGAATCTTGTTTCACTCCGCCCTAACAGCACTGGTATATGCTTACAGAGCAACAGTGCACTTACACGCAGCTGATAAGACAAAACATAGGTAACTTCCCCACCTCTTCCAGACCGCATTTCTGATAAGATCCTCTGAAATTTCTAAATACCGTGAATTCTTGCTCACGCGCGTGTAAGGGCTATTATCAATTGTCACAATAAAAGCAACAAACATCTAGCGAATTCTTTCGCTACGGAGATTTTTGGTTCGCCACGAATATCTCTTGATGATGGTTGTTTTCCCATAGCCACATGCAGAGCATCGCTTCTTTGAAACGTTATAAGCTCTTCTTCCACATCTTCTACAACGTATATGAAGAGTCTTCCCAGCACGCTTGCCCATGGAGGGTGTTCCTTTCCCCAACATTGTCACCTTGGTGGAGGTGAAATGAGAACAACGTTGTCTCCGCGAACTATTATTAATCCCAGCTTCTTCACATCCTCAATGTCTGTTGTGTCTTCAGTTTCCTCTAAAACCAAGTTTAGATGCTGATCGAATCCTTTTAATCTCCCACGCAAACTTTTTCCACCCTTCAATCTTACGAGCACGGTTTTTCCAAGGTTCTGCTCAAGGATTTCAGTTGTCATCTCACTCATTTTACACCCTCGGAGTATACATTTATGTTTTTTATACTTAAACTTATACCATTTAAACTTATCTAAGAGAGAAAGCACGATGCCTATAAAATATCGAAGATACTTTCTAAAAGCAAAGGAGGTAAAATCAATGTTAAATGAAGCCTCGGAGAAATTTAGAGTTGATTTTAAGCAGATTTTCAAGAGCAAAGTTGACATGGAACTAATTGAAACAGATTTCGCTAGAATATTTCTTGTAAACGGTAAGCCACTGCTCGTTAGGATGAAAGAAAAAATTCTTCCAACATTAGCTTTCAACGAAATTTTTGCTTTGACACCTAAAGTTGTTGTTGACATGGGTGCTGTCCCGCATGTGTGCAATGGTGCAAACGTGATGGCCCCTGGAATTGTTCGGTTTGAAGGAGAATTTAAAAAAGGTGATTTCGTTTTTGTTGTGGATGAGAAACACGGCAAAGCAATCGCAATAGGCGAAGCTGGTTATGATGTAGACACCGCAAAGAAAGCTACGCAAGGTGTTGTCGTCAAAAACATTCATTTTGTCGGCGACAAGTTGTGGAATTTCATAAAGAAACTTGCAGCTAAGGCTTAGTGAAGGCTTAATCTACATTCTAAATTCATAAAACACTTTAATAGTCAATCTGTATTCTAAATCCAGAAGCGTGATTTAAAGAAACGCTTAAACTCTTAAAAGATAAATAAAGTGTTAGAGAGGAGAAGTTTGCCAGGTTTAAGTGGTATATTCCGTAAATCCAAGAAGGGTAAAAAGAAGGAAACGGTGAAAATTGAGGCTAAGGGGGCCTCTAGTAAAACCTATTTGAAGGCTATGCCCCTCCGCGATTTATCGGATTTGGATGTTGTCAAAAGTGAGGTAAGCTCGGGGAACGTTTTAATCCTTAGGATAACTTCTCTCGCGAACAAAAGCATCGAAGATGTGAAGCGTGCAGTAAACGAGTTATGCGAGTTCGTTGAATCGATCGGCGGGGATATTGCTCGTCTAGGCGAGGAACGAGTTGTCATCTGCCCCCCAAATGTGACGATTTGGCGGGAAAAAACACCAATATCAAACGAGCCTATACCTACAGCAGCCTAAAAGTTTCCATGGCCGCTGGCACAAACGTCTGTATTCCACACCTTCTCTGAAGAAAATCTGCTATGCTTAGGCATTTTGCTCTCTCACCGTGACACACTATAGCTCTTTCAGGCCTTGGTTTAAGACGGGTTATATAATTGATTATTTGCCGCCTATCTGAATGTCCGGAGAAACCTTCAATTGATTCTACTTGTAATCTGAGTTTTACGGCTCCCATCTTACCCGCGCTATTTAACATTGTAACATCGGTTAAGCCCTTCTGCACTCTCTTTCCTAAGGTTCCTTTAATCTGGTAGCTTACAAAGATTACAGTGTTTCGCTCGTCTTCTGCTAGGCTTTTGAAATATTCTATCACAGGTCCACCCTCAAGCATCCCAGAAGTAGCCATAACAACGCATGGTTCACCGTCTATTATTTCCTGTCTAACGCTGGGATGTTCCACAATTGTGAAGTAATCTGATTGAAAAGGATTTACTCCATCGTGAAGTATGCTCTTACGGACTTCTCTTTCTAAATATTCTGGATAAGCCGTGTGAATTGCTGTTGCCTCTGAAATCATGCCTTCAATAAACACTGGTGCCTCTTTTATTAACCCACGCCGCATGTAACCATCAATAATGAGCATTATCTCTTGAGCTCTGCCCACGGCAGGCACCGGAATCAGGACCTTGCCTTTCCGCTCTAAGGTTTCATTCACAATGGCTGTCAGACGCTCTTCAGCCTCAACCCTCGAAGGCATCGTATCATTTGGACCGCCATACGTGCTTTCGGTTATCACCGTCTCAACTCTTGGAAACTCTGTCATCGCTGCTTCCAGCAGCATGGTCCTTGCGTATTTGTAATCACCCGTGTAAACGATGTTGTGTAGGCCTTCACCTATGTGCAGGTGAATTATTGAGGAGCCTAAGATGTGTCCTGCATTGTGCAGGGTTAAGCGTATGTCAGGGGCAATATCTGTCACAACACCGTATCGCAGAGGAATTGTATGTAGAACACATTCCCGGACGTCTTTTTGATCATAGAAGGGAATAATGCCCTGCTTGCTTGCCACATCCAAATAATCAAGCTGAAGCAGCGTCATCAAATTCGACGTTGGAGCAGAACAATAAACGGGACCGTCATACCCATACTTGTAGAGGAAAGGCACTAAACCGCAATGATCAAGGTGGGCATGACTTATAGCGACAGCATCCAAAGAGTCGATTTCAAATACTGGAGTATCAAGTCTCGGAAAGGCTTCAAAAGGTCTCGAAGAACCAGGATTAATACCGCAGTCTAGTAATACGTTGCTCTCTCTTGTTTGAACAAGGAAGGCTGACCTACCTACCTCTTGCACTCCTCCTAGGGCGGTAATTCGAATGTCCCCAACATCGTAAGTTTTAGGTCTAAAAATTCTCTCACCAACTGTGCGAAGTATTCTCTCTCTTTCCTTGCTTTCCGAATGAAGATAATGGCGCATGTGAGCTATGATTTTAGAACGCAGCGGAGGGCTTCTCAAAACGTGTGGACGCCATTTAGTCTCCATTATAATTTCTTGCAGAATCACCCCGTTTTTTCCAATGACCAGTCCCGGTTTTTTGGCCTCGATTATTATTTCGCCGAGACTTGGATCGAAACTAACGTCTGTCACTTCTGCTTCAGGTGCAACTATTTCGCGAGCTATTCTTTCAGCATCCTTCTCTGGCAATCTTACAGAAGGGTCAGAACGCACAACTATCCTCTTCCTTATTACGTTCACTATGTCCGCAATCACGCTGCTTTGTCCAACTAAAATTTCCGGTTTCTTGGCGTAGACTGCGAGCGATGGACCTTCATACTCTATTCTGGTAACTTCGGCCTGTTTCGGAACATGTTCCAAGATATACTGGCTTATCTCTATTTTGTCTCTTTCAGAGCACGGCACCACAGTTTTGACTCCCTCAGTTTGCTAGAAATTGCTTCTTCTCCCCCTCGGTTAATTCCCGATAGCCCGTCTCATCTATTATCGTCACATTAAAACTATCTCCGCTTGCAGCATCACGTTTCATAGCAGAGCCAACAGCCTTAACAATCACCGGCAGAAGCTCCTTAACAGACACTTCTTCCTTGTATCTGTCTTCTAGGACACCGTAGGCTATTGGTGATCCAGAACCAGTAGCGACACATTTTTCCTCTGTCAAGCTGCCTAACGGGTCTAATGAAAATACATGCGACCCAGTATCATCTACACCGCCTATCAAAACTTGAGTAACCAGCGGTGCATATCTTGCTGAAAACAAAAGATTAGCGATGAATCTTGCTGCAGAGCTCACAGGCATTGGTCTGCTCTTTTCCAGCTTGTAAAGCTGTGCGTTTGCTGTTAATACATCAACGGTTCTTTGGGCATCGGCAACAGTTCCCGAAATGGTCATGGCCAAGTGATCATCTATTTTGTATATTTTTTTTCCATGTTTGTGGGCTACGTAGAAACCCATGGTTACACGCGTATCTGAAGCCAGTATCACGCCGTCTTTACATACGAGGCCGATCGTTGTTGTTCCCTTTAACACTAACCGATTGACTGCATCGTTATTTATCATTTCATTTTTCTCCTAAAATCTTGCATGCTGCGCCGGATCAAATCGCTAGCAAATAACATGGCCTAATCACAACCCGAAGTTTATTAATATTACGGTTTCAAAATAAAAAACATAAGGAAATTTTGACACAAGAACCGTGGGATTTAAAAGTTTTAAAGATACATTGCTTGAAATTAAGGATCGATACCAGTCTTAAACAGTGATTGATTTGTCTTTAAAACATCATAGAATGCAGCTTCCGAGGGAGGTAATTATTGGAAATGGAACAATAGATCGTGTCGCCGAAGTTTATCGCAGGTTGGGGTTTACAAAATCCGCGCTCATAATCGCAGGTTCAAAAACCTATGGTATCGCCGGAAAAGCTGTTAAGGAGCTTCTAGAAGAGGATGGGATAGAGGTTAACAGGTTCCTTGTTGAATCAGCAACCGTTAAAGATGTTGATGCTGTTGAAGAGGAAATAAAAGTTTCAAGACCTCAGGTTGTTTTTGGAGTCGGCGGCGGAACAAAAATAGATGTGGCAAAGTTAAGTTCAGCACATCAAGAAACCTCATTTATAAGTGTTCCAACAACAGCCTCCCACGATGGAATTGCAAGTTCCCTGTCTTCTGTGAAGGGCTTTGAGAAGCCATATTCTGTTATGGCTCAGGCGCCAATAGCCATCATAGCAGACACAAACATAATAATGCATGCACCCTGGCGTTCAGTCATAAGTGGTTGCGGAGACGTAGTTGCAAAATTCACAGCCGTAAAAGATTGGAAATTAGCTTATGAAGAGAAAAACGAGTATTATGGGGAATATGCTGCAAGCCTAGCCTTGATGAGCGCCAAACTCGTGATACAAAATGCTAAGCTGATTAAACCAGGAAACGAGGAAGGTTTACGGGTGCTATTGGAAGCTTTGATAAGTTGCGGGGTATCCATGAGCATTGCCGGAAGCAGCCGTCCCTGCAGCGGTTCCGAACATCTCTTTAGCCATGCGCTTGACATCATTAAGTCTAATCACGCTATGCATGGTGAACAATGTGGTGTAGGAACGATAATGATGACTTATTTGCATAAGGAAAACTGGAAGCAAGTAAGAGAAACGTTAAAAATGTTGGGTGCGCCCACAAACGCTGATGAGCTACGCGTAGAAAAGGAAGACGTGATAAAAGCTCTGGAAATGGCTCCAACCATAAGACCTGAACGGCACACAATCCTTAACAAGCTGAATCTGAGCCATGAAGATTACGAAAGACTTGCAAAAATGACAGGAGTCGTATAAAGAACTAGGTCTTTGTTTTAGGTTCTGCCTTGAAGGTTTCGGTAAATTTGACGGTTGTTATTTTCGGGAAAAATCTTTGAATGTCCATGGCTACGCCTCTCTTCGCCACTTGAATCCCTTCCAAGTAGAAGGCCTCTTCAGGCATCTTTATATTAACCTTTTTCTCTTTGACGGTGAATTTGAATTCTTCTACGACGGGTGTTCTTCGATGAATTATAGCCGCTATCTTCTGCTTTACTGTTCTAAGCTTCTTCTGAACAGTCACCTCGTAGATCAAGGTCTTTCCAGCCAGTGGAGGATTGAAGTCCAATAGAACACGCCCGGCACCCAGTGTTCGCACAGTAGCCATTTTCCCATTGTATTCAACACGCATTCCGATGCTTGGAGTTATTCCCTTAGCCGTTAACTGCCGTAATGAAACACGTTTAACCTTTTCAGGGGCTCTCTTTCCAAAGGCTTTTTCTGGCGGTATCTCCACAGATGCGGTTTTGCCAGCTTCCATTGTTATCAGACTTTCATCCAACGCTTTAAGAACCCATCCCTCTCCAATGACCACAAGTTTTGGTTCGTAGATTTCACCTTCCTTGTATAAGCGTTCTTTTTTAGCGGTTTCTTCAATTGTTGTGTCGAAAACTTCACCTGTTTCTTTCACTCTAGCAACGTAGTCTATTAGTATGAAGTTACCTTTCCGCAAAGCCATGACGCATCATCTTTTGAGGATAGTGCCAAAGTAAGTTTTGAGCTTAATAAAAACTTTCGCTTTCAAAGTATTTCTTTAACTCCATGGTACAGCAAACCAAATAAGCTTAAGTTCAACGATTTACTAGTTTAATCCTTCAAGAGAGTAAACGGAGGCCACGAGTTGACGTTTCTCGAGGAAATATTTACCGAACATCCCTACTTGATAACAATAATATGGGTAGTTGTTATAGTAGCTGCCGCAGCAGTTATGGAACGTCTATTTACAAGATGGTTGAGCAGGTTCATAAAACGGACGGAAATGCAGCCGGACGTTGGAAACGGACTGACATTAACGGCAAGACTCCTAATATTAATCGGAGCGGTTGTGGCGCTTCTAAACGTCGGTGGAGTCCCCACGGACATTTTAGTCAGTTTCTCAGCTTTAGGTGGTGCCGCTGTTGGTTTTGCTTCCACACGCACTGTTGGAAACTTCATAGCTGGACTGTACCTTCTAGTTACACGTCCATTCCGTGTAGGCGACTACGTTCGCATAGACGGCATTGAAGGAATAGTGAAGGAGATATCCATAAACTATGCAAAGATTTTGACACCAGCCAACACCATGGTTTCAATAAGTACTCAAAGGATTTTGGACAAAGAAATTACAAACTATCGCGTTACGGAGGAGAGAGCAAAAATATTTTGTTACGGATTCGAGCTAGGCTTTGACCATTCTCTCCCAACAGAAAAACTTGAAGAGGTGTTCACCGACGTTATTGAAAGCTACGCAGAAAAACTACCGAAAAAACCGGAGTACCAATTGACAAGGTTAACTAGACTTGAGAGAAACTACATGTTTTACATTTATGTTGAAGACCCAAGAGACATCTTCATACTTCAACCACAATTGCTCAGAGAAATAACGCATGCATGGGATGAAGCCAAACCTCAAAGTCAGTAAACGCTCACTCACTTTCCCACTTGAACTTATATACGTAAACAGTTTAAGGATTACCAGAAACGAGAAGAGGTTTTATGTAAATGTTAAAAGAAGCTCAAAACGAGGTTAAGAGAATCTCCTATGAGGCACATAAAAAGGAAGTTTTCACGTCCAGTTTCTTCATGACTCTCTTAGCAGAACAGATTGGGCAAGTTGCAGAAAAATACATTGAGGAAGGAAGATTCGGTAAAGACATTGAAGTAGACATAGCAGACATGATTGTAGTAAGCCTAGCCTACCTAAACTGGCTTGAAAAGGATGCAACGGAAGCTTTCAAAAAATCCTTAGAAAAGCATGAGAGAGCAATAAAACGCTTTACAGAACAAAAGGAGAAGCAGTAATTACATAAACTCCGTGAATCTCCCATTTATTTCCGGTTACACATTCCCTCTTCTGGACAGCCTTCCAAAGTTCATACAAGCATTTTTATTACACGTTTAGCCAGCCTTACCGATGCAAAAAAATACGGGTCTTCTTTTCCCCTATTTACAGTCAGAGGGAGTACAAAAGAAACGCTGGGGTAAGACCCGCATATACTAGTTTAAACGCAACTTAAGAAAAGATTCATTGCGTATTCAGAATCTAAACAGAACATATTTTGGATTCATAAAGTTTTTCTACCACAAACTCTCGAACACTCAAAACGTTCACTTTTTTAAGATGTAACCATTTGAAAACTATTTAAGTCTTCAATCTAATACTCTAAAATCTAATACATTTAAACGACGCAACAACGGTTTTGGCTATGGAGAAGGGATGGGGTACATGGATAGAGACAGCATCAACGTAGGAATTCACAACTTTTTTGTAAGCCTAGCACTAGTCCCAATGATCATATGTAAATTCATCATAACATGGTTGTCTGCAAACTCAACCGTTAACAAAGCAAGTGAAATATTCAGCGAAAAAATGCTAGAAATGGGTTTACCTGAAGACTCCATTAAAACACTTGCCAGAGAATATGCATCTGTCAAAGATTACATATTTGAAGGATTTCTCAAAAGGAAAGACAAAATCAAAAAATCAAATGCTAGAAGAACTGGCGGCGTTCAAAACATCCTTATAAAAATATTGCCCGGAGGCCAAGTTTTTCTGCGAAAAAAAAATAGCGATGCCAAGGATGTTACAAGTGCAATATCACTGGATGCAACTAAGACGATTATCCTGTTGGTTGGAGTTGCCCGTGCCTTAAAAAGAGACATTTACTGGGTTGCAGTCTGTTTCACATCCTACTTTTTATATTCCTTATTGTTTGGATTTGCTTCTGAGTTGATTACTAAGCATCAAGATACTTCGAAGGGCCTTTTAGGAAGTATAATTAGCACTATAGACGACGCCCTTTCAGACACTAAAGTCATCGCCATCGTCAGCTTAGCCCTATCTTCCCATGCCATACTTGGCGCTCCCTTCGTCCCACTGTACCATTTGATTCCCGGTTTAGACTTCGTTGAACACTATATTAGCGGTTTCGGGATAGGGTTATTTGCAGTCAAAGCCTACAGGGCATTCGCAAGTTACATATCGTATGGTAAGGCTTTAACAATACTCGGCTCAGTAAAGCTAAGTCATCAAATCTCACTCTTTGAGATGAGTGCAGAGCTTCCCTTCCTATGCTACTCAAGCATCTTCGTTGGATCGGTTTGGGAAGGATTAGAAGAAATTGCTGAAAAATTCACTCCGCGAGTGGTAAACGTCTTCTTTTGGAATGGAGTGGTAGACATACTCGTGGGTCTCTTAGGAGCCTTAACAGTTTACATGCTTGTACGTCATTCCTTCATCATCAAAAAACAGGAAAACTGTTCAACCTTAAACGAGAAAAAAGCAAAAGTTGACCCGCAAGATGTTATGAGAGCTTCAGATAGAGTATTAACACATATGAAAGGTGCGATATGCAGCGTATACTCTGAAAGCACAGCTGAAAAAATTTCCAAGGCTGTCGGAACTTACCAATTAAACCACCAAAAAGGAGCTAACACAGAAGCGCGCGCGATATGATAAACCTCCAAGATATAAAAGATGCAAGGGAAACAATAAGAAATCTGGTTAGGAGAACTCCATTAATGCATTCGCAATTCTTAAGCAATTTCTGTGACGGAGAGGTGTACCTGAAACTCGAAAACTTACAGACAACGAACTCCTTCAAGATAAGGGGAGCTCTTAACAAGATGTTGCATCTGAGCGCCGAGGAAATGAAGCGGGGGGTTGTCACGGCCTCTGCGGGAAATCACGCTCAGGCGGTTGCTATCGGCGCAGAGAAACTAAACTTATCTGCAAGGATAGTAATTCCTAGGAATACGCCGAAGATAAAAATCGATAAGATTAGGAAACACCATGTGGAACTTATTCTACACGGAGATGTTTATGATGAAGCTGAGCAGAAGGCCATAGATCTGTCAAGGAAAGACGGGTTGACCTACATCTCTCCTTATAACGACAGATTGGTTATTGCAGGACAGGGAACGATTGGACTAGAGGTTCATGAAGATCTTCCCACTGTTGATACGGTGGTAGTGCCTGTTGGCGGTGGAGGCTTGATCTCAGGAATTGGTGTTGCCGTAAAAAGCATTGAACCAAGCGTACAGATTATAGGAGTGCAGTCTGAAGCTTCACCAGTCATGTATGAATCTTTGAAAGCTGGTAAAATAGTTGATGTAGAAATGAGAGAATCTATTGCGGATGGCTTGTTTGGTGGCATTGAAACGGGATCTATGACGTTTGGGATTGTTCAAAAATATGTTGATGACCTCTTATTGGTTAAGGAGGAGACGATAAGGAAAGCGATATTTTTGCTCTGGGATAAGGAAAAACAGGTTGTGGAGGGAGCAGGAGCCGCCGCCATTGCCCCGATAATAGAAAGCAAAGGTCTATTCATGGGGAAAGAAATTGTTGCTGTGATAAGTGGGGGAAATATCGAAGACAAACTATTCGAGTATGTGCTGAAACAACAAAGCAGCACCGCTAAACGCTTTTTATGTTGAGAAAAATGTTATGTTTGGCGAACTATCGAGTCTAAGGATTAAAAATGCAGATAAAGGCTGTGCTCTTCGATCTTGGATGGACGTTAATAAGAACAGCTGAGGTACCTAAAATTTACAAGAGAATTCTTGAGACTTATGGAGTTAGAGTTTCCGTTGACGAAGTTCTTAAGGCTCATAGAGCAAACGAGAAAGAGTTTGATGTTGTCGAAGGCCAAATCGAGTTTGGCAAGGATTTTTGGATCAAATGGAATCTGAAGGTTTTGGAAAGACTTGGCATAGAGGAGAACAGAGAGTTTCTTGCTAAGAAAATTGACGAGTTATGGTGGGAACACGCTGATTTGGAAGTTTACCCGGACGTAGTGGAGACGCTGGTTCAGCTGAAAGCTAAAGGTGTAAAGACCGGAGTAGTAACTAATGGGTTAAAGAGTGATTTTCAACAAATCTTAAGAAAGCTTAAGCTAACGGATTGGTTTGACGTTGTTGTAGGTGTGAATACTTGTGATAAGGGGAAAACAGATAGGGAGATATTCCTTTATGCTCTTGACAAGCTTCGTGTACATCCGAAGGAAGCCGTGTTCATTGGCGATTCTATAAAATACGATTATGAAGGCGCTAAAAGAGCTGGATTAAAACCCCTAGTCACTGACAGAGAAGGACAAACTTCAAAAAATGTTGAAACTATAAGAAGCTTGACTGAGGTTATACTCTATATTCAGAACTAATAAGCCTAATAGTCTTCTTAACAAGACCACTTGACCTCAGTGTATATACGCTACAAGACCTCACTTATTTACGTAAATAAAGATTTTAAAAGACCCAGACAGAAAAACATAGAATAAATAAGTCGCGCGCGCTTCATTAAGGCTTACTTCGCCACACCCTAATTGTTTCATACCACAAAATTGTCGTGCTTGATAACCCAAAAATTAATGCGAAGA
>JAOUPS010000083.1 GCA_029879735.1 Candidatus Bathyarchaeota archaeon
TCTTGCGGCTGTATCGGTTCACCGATTTTACGGTGTGGCCCCCCGTGGGTTATGATGTGGCTGATCCTGTTGCGTGTCCCGTTCTTACGGGCTACGAACAATGGCACCATTTGAAGGTTCAGGTTGTAGGAACTCACATAAGATGCTACGTCGACGGGATCATGGTCTTTGACGTAACTGATACGGCGGCACCTCTTACGGGAGGAGTAGGCTTTAGGACATGGGCACCCGCACAGGCGGAATTCGACAATGTCGTTGTTCTGGGAGTACCAGAATGGGAATCTTTCAGCTACGCTGACGAAACAATCGATGTCTCTGAGTCCCTTTATCAATGCAACCTACACACGAGAGAACTTGGCATGCCCGCTGGCGACTACATGATAACCGTGTGGCTTGACGGTAGATCAATTCAAGTTGGATCACATCTTTTCGAGTTAGTCGAGCCAGGAAAAGGAAAAGCCTGAGCCAGAAGCAAAACACACATCCCCCTATTTTTCTGCGCGCGCATGCATGGCAGTCTAAATTTCTTCCACAAGTCATAAAAACTGAATCAGCAAACATGTAACACTGTTTACTTTCATTCTAATGGAGGTGATAAGATTATGGAAGATGTGAAGATAAAGATTGCAGGGCTGTGGATATTTAAGGCCTTAGCTTCGTTGACCTTCACGATAATTATGCTTATGGAGGAAGGTGTATTAGAGGGGATAATGGGGGGAGAAGTTCTAGGCATGGAAATAGGACCTGAAACCTTGCTAGTTGGCGCAATCGAAGCGTGGGCACCATTGGTTATGATTGTGGTGTCCCTCACTTTGAAGTATAAAGCGAATCGTTGGACAAACATCATTGTGGGAATAGTCTTTACTGCCTTCAGCCTCATGAGTATGGTTGACGCTCTGAGCGCTCATGGCATACTACTGTGGGTTTCACAAGCTGTGGCTACCGCATTGATTGTCTGGCTTGCATGGAAGTGGCCTAAACAAAAAGATTAGCCCTAATACACCGCGCGCGCAGTGTTTTGAGCGATGTCCTTCAATCGCCATGAGCTTAGTATGGACATTTCCAGAATTGACTTGCTCAATTGAGAAGCGTTGAATCGTAGTGTTCTATGTCTAAGTAATCATAATCCCCATCCATGAATGATCCAACGTTCAAGTCAGACACCTTTGCATCTGTCAATGGGCGCCTCAAAGATGATGAGAAGAAGCCATCAGCATCGTTTGGCGGGCTTTCAACGTATCTTTCCAAAGGCACATTCTCATCACCCCAAAACTCTGCAGTGAAAACGGGTACCCCCAAGACTTTTATGACAGCTTTTAGATAATGATCTTCTAAGGTAAGATCGATTTCCGAGAGGTCTACTGACTCTTTCGGGTAAAGGTACACAGCCTCAGTCAGACGTGCGTATATGTCACCAGCATCCAAATTTTCGGTAAACCAGTGCGTTCCATCATCATCAGAGTCCTTATAGAAAGCCATCGTAAACTTCCCGTAGGTGCTACCTTCAACTATCGCAATCCAAACGAGATCCACACCTCCACCGAAGCGAGCGGTTGGATTTGGACGGAAAACGAAAGGTATTTTTCTTGTATCAAAAGCATATGCCGCTGGCAGAGAAGTGAAGATCGTTACCACAAGGATCACAGACATTAACAAGATCAAGAATTTCTTATTCATCCCCTTTCTCACCTCCTCCAATTTGAATTTGCGCGTCCATGAATTAAGGTTGCAGAACAGCGCGCGTACAATTTATAATTGTTGACTGCATTAAAGCCTTGTGAAAGAATCTTCTAGTTGTTTGGGGTTTTGGGTTTTGGAGATTGAATCTTAATCCAACCAACAAGCACAGTTAATGGACCAACGGGAAGGGAACGACCAATTATTAGCTTCTAATGGACGGTTACACACCGTATACTCGGTTTGGCATACATCTATGGACATTAATGGAATAGGAAGGAAGGTACCATAAGAGACGATTATAGATATGTGTTATCGAAATCGAGTATACACTCTAAATGAGTGAAGGGTAAAAAAATCAAAGAAAAATTGCCCCCTCATAATAAACTAACACTGATAGTACGAGGAGTAAAAAAGAGTCAAAAAGTTACCCTTCAACAATGAAATCTATACGCGCGCGCTAGAGAACTATTAAATACTCTCTTTCGTCATCAATAGCATCTTAAATCAGATGGAGAAAGAAAGCCCAGTTGAGGAAGAAACATGTTCAGATTTGAAGAACAGGTCAATAGGATAGTTCAGGCTTTAGCATTGCAGAGTATGCCAATCGGAGTAAGGTTTTCTGAAAGCCCAGATAAACGAGGCGTCGAAAGACGACTTAGGATATGCGAAGCTCTTGATGTTGCTCGGCGAGAGAATGCGGTAATCAACCTTTCAAAGGAGAATTGCACTTGCCGTGGTGGCAGCCACATTGTAGGATGGCAAGTTCTTTCATTGGAAGAATTTACAGCCCTTTTTCTAGCGGCTAATGTTTACGCGTCAAAAAAAGTTGCACAGGATTCGGTGGGCAAGCAACTCAAACCAGTATATAGAGGTAGATTTCTTATTTTAGGTCCTCTTGGCAAGTTTGAAACAGATCCCGACGTGGTTCTCTTTTTCATAAACCCTGCACAAGCAGATAGACTTCTTGGTTTGGCATGCTTTGAAGGAGCTGAACCCTTCATGCATTATCCAGCCAGCACCGTATGTTCTACCATCAGCAATACCTTGGCCAAAGGAAAGCCTGACGTAAATCTCATCTCGATATTTGAAAGAACGAGACACAAATGGTCTCCAGACAAGCTCATTGTGACTCTTCCTTTCAAGGATTTCATGACTGCAGCGAGAAACATTGATCACTCTGGTTATGGAAAAAAGGCTCCATCCTAAAATAACGATGCAAACGCGAATCGCGCGCGCGAAAAGTAGTAATACCTTGATATAATCATTATTCCAAGTTGGCGTGCGGGATTAGAACATGAAATTGAAACAATGGGATGAGATATACAAACGATATGGCAAGTTTTTTGTTAATCCACAGGAAGGTATGGAAAGAATTGTCGGTGTATTTAAGGAACACAACGTCAAGAAGGTTCTAGACTTAGGTTGCGGATCAGGAAGACATCTGATATTTTTGGCGGAACGTGGTTTTGAGGTTTATGGTATTGACCTCGCTGAAACAGGGATCAAAATCGCGAAAGATTGGCTAGACGAAAAAGATCTTCACGTAGAGTTAAAAATAGGCTCTGTCTATGAGGAGTTGCCTTATGAGGACGATTTTTTTGACGCTGTAGTAAGCATTCGTGTGCTACACCACGCGAGAATCGGAGATATTAGGAAAGCAATCAAGGAGATACAAAGAGTACTGAAGTCAAGAGGTTTGATTTTCATAACTGTTCGCAAAAGAACTCCTAAAAAGAGAAGGTTGAAATTCATAGCACTCGACTCAAGAACTTACATTCCAGTAGAAGGCGATGAAAAAGACTTAATTCACTATCTTTTCAACAAGAGATTACTTAGAAGAGAGTTCAGAAATTTTGAAATTCACGACATTTGGGTTGACCGAGAGAACTACTATTGCTTACTTGGGGAATCAAAAACTGCCCCCAAGTAGATCGCGCGTGCGTGCGTGCGCGTGCGGGTGTTGTATACGTACGTAACTAAGGACGTAGGTGGAAACGTGGGTAGGAACGTGGAGAAGGGGGGAAGTGTGTGTGTTTGGGATTAAAATTTAATTCTCTCTCCTCTCTCTCAAACACACACTTGACTTTTTATCATTTTTGGAAGAATCTTAGTTTGAATTTCAAGCCGAATCAACTCTTTACGAAAGGAAGGGGGCTTGAGGAAACCGAAGGCAAGGTGCTGTCTACTTAAGAAGAGCGATAATTATGCTAACAATAACACTGATAATGGTGAAGACTACAGTCAATTTTTCATATAGAGTCATTGATGGTTTTTTAATCTTTGTAGATGGCGACGATAATGTTGGGTCGTAAATGGCTTCTGATGTTGAGTAATCAATTGAGACTGGTTCTCCATTTGATTTCAGTCTGGAGATGGTGCTTATTACATCTTTTTCTTTAATCGCTAGTTGTTGAGCAAGGAAACTAATTTTTACACGCGTACGTATGTGCGGACCACTTTTAAATATGCTCATCAAATTCATCGGTGCCCTTTTGGCACCAATGATGAACACGGGAATTCCTACCACGGCTACAAATGGTCCTAGTATGAACACAAAAGAAAGAGTTGTCGTGTGCCAAGGATATATGCCTGTTTGTTCCGCTTGTTCATAAACACTGCGCGGTGTCATTATTATTCCGAAAAACCCAATTACGGTGAGAAGCACACCAAGTAGCATCAAGATCTTGCCTTTCCGTTTTGTTATAAAACCCATCTGCTACTTCCCGATATTTATTTTGTAGCTAAACTAATATCTTTTGCGCGTGATATAGACAGCGCGCGCGCTTAGTTGGGCATATTTCTGTTCTTGGAATATTCCGGATTGGGAGTAGAATATTAAATATTGTGATATCCTATTGATTTTACCTGCAGGTTACAGACGAGGGGGGCTTGAGGATAAAAAAAATGGTAACCGAAAACGAGAGTCATGTGTGTTCAAATCCAATTTGTAAAAGGAGTTTTTCCGGTACGATACTTATTCAAAATCTGAGTTCAGATAGAACAACTTCATATTATGGTTGTCCTCACTGTCTAACTCAAACAGAGGAAAAATCCGGAAGCGGAGAGGAAGGAGTAGTTCAACAAAGAAAAGCGCAGTCAACTCAACAATCTTCTTCCCAGAAATGCCTAAACACATTCGGATACTTAAGTGAACGTTCAAAGGGGACAGAAATACCTGAGGAATGCATGATGTGCCAAAAGTTGATAAGTTGTATGCTTTTCAAACTCCAAAAACCAGAAACAACACTGAAGCAGGGAGTATACTCTGCCAAGGCTATCAAACAAATTCGGAAATGGTAGGATTTCTGAGAAAGAAAAATAGTCGTAAGCTGTCAAATCCTGCGCAAAGTAATAAAAAAGCTTTAAGTTCTTTCATAGCGCACGCTTCTCATTAACATTGAATGGGTTGGGCCATGAACCGGGTTTGATATCAACAAATAAGCGTATGAACTAGCAGATACGTTTCTTCACTAAGTCATAAGATTCTCGAGCAGATCTTATTAGTTTCGAATACAGATTAGTCTTTGGTGTCTTTTTTCGGCAGTGGTGCCTCAGGAGGCAGTTAGCTGACTGATCTTTGCAGAGGAAGTTGGTTGATGCCTTAAGAGATGTTAGCGCGCGCTTTTGCGCTTTTCCTGCCTCAGTTGTGTTTACTGAGGTTGCTATTGTTTTGATTTCAAGCCATTGCTGAGCTGCGAACCCTACAAAGAATTTAAGCCAGAAAGTTAAGATTCGTGTTAGTATCGTTGCGGTTGCGCTTATCTTGGGGGGAACTCCAAGCAAAGTATAAATAGTTGCCATGGTTATTTCTGGCAGTCCGCGCACGGGTACGACTGTTACTATCGAACATGTTACTAGGATCACACCCAAACGAACATGGAAGTTTAGAGCTAAGAGAACTAAGTAAGCGATGCTTAGGCTGGAAAGCCATGAAAGAACGGCGAAGAGCGTTGATGTGAAAAGGGTTTTTGGAGCGCGTCCAAATTCTTTCATTGAATCATGAAACATTCCAGCGGCTCTAATTGCATCTTTTTTGATTTTTATTAGGTTCAATCGTCCACGACTTATGTAATTCACGAATCCCATCACGGCATCGATGATTTGTAACATCCACATTTCCTTAAAGCATAGAAGAACAAACAAAACTAGAAAAAGGGTTGTTGCTATTGCAAAGAACAATGCTAGTTTGAATGGAAGTCCACTTGTTTGTCTTTCTGCTGACAGTATACCTATACCTATGATTAGACTCGTTATGACTGTGCCAATGCTTATTAGTCGCTGAGTGACTAGTGTGGCAACGACTTTTCCACCTGTTCCAGACTGCTCCCTTGTAACGAGATACAACTTTGAGACGTCTCCGCTTATGGACGCTGATGGAACAACTACGTCCATGAATGTTCCATACCAAACATAAAGATAGGCTTTCACAATTGGCAGTTTCACCGAAAGTAAGTTAAGAAGAGACTGCCATGAGAGAGTGTAGAAGAAGGTTTCTACAAAAACGAAGAGTGTTGATAGAGTGTAGATAGACAGGTCGATGTGCTGGGCAGTTTCGATTATTGTTGGTATGTCTACATTGAATAGGTAGAGGTATACGAGGAAGGCTAGTATGCCTATGACTGACAAAATGATGGTTTTCCATGTGATTTTTGGCTTCGTTGAAACCATGAGGGTTCGCACCTAGAGATGATAGCAGAAGGACTTAGAGCACCAATATATGGTTTACCTGTTTATGGTTCACCCGTTTCAGTACGCGCGGTCAGCTGTCTTATCCAAAGAAAAACCGTGTATAAGCTAAGCAAGACCACTAGTGAAAAAACGATTATGCTCCATTCGCCAATCCAAAACGGGTTTCCTTCATAGAAAGGAAATAGGACATAGGAAGAATTTTCATGAACCCACATGTCAAAGAAAATATGAGATACTCCTCCAATGAGACAACAGAAATAGATCGTCTTGACAGAATATCTGACTTTTTTGGGAAAAAACCTGAAAAACCTATAAACACTAAGGATGGTTTTATCGAACCTCCTCTCGGCTACATATACCATCAGGCTCAATGCAACTGGATAGATTGTTAGGACATAGAAATAGCTATGCCAGAACCCGTGAATCATAGGTCTTCCTGTCAGCAAAAGATACAATAACTCCAGATCAACAAAAGTAGACGAGCAGAGCAACGCTGTAACATCAAAAGTTTCTGGTCGTTTAAAATGCAGTGGAGCAATGGCCAAGAAATGTAGTGGAGTTGGAGGCAAATGAATTCACCCAGAAGCCCACGCTTTTTCACCTAAGTCCATTACGAGACGCTCATAAATCCAGCATGAGAGTACGGTAGCAATTCCCGCCCCCATAATCATGTCTTTCAAAGAATCCATAGGATAGTTAAAATAAGTTGCGGTCTCCGGTCTTACTTTTACGTCTAAAGTTTCTGCAATCTCCCATCCAAGAGCTATTATCGCTAGCACTGAGAACATGAAGAGCCACATGAACTTTCTAGGCCAACCTAAATATCTTTCGAGAGCAAGCGGCACAATCAAGGCTCCTAAGAGCCAGGGGGAGGTGATGTGAGTCCACGTGTCAACATAGCCTGGCGCATTCAGTTCTGGGTTCCAATACCAGCCATAGTGTTGACTGGCATTTTGAAATGAAATAGTGAAAAGTCCTAGGAGAACGAGATAAGTTAGGTAGTACTTGTTCACGATGGTGTACTGTTTTTTCCTTTGTTTTCCAACTATGTAGAGAATAATGTGAATTACTATTAGAGAGTACGTTGGAATGAACGCCCAAGATACAGTTCCACCAGGACCTGTGCTTACAGTTAGAAACGCATCCATAGGTCGCGTAACAATGAAATCCACATACATTTGGAAGTAGCTAGGTGTCTCTTCCCAAGCTGAAGGGGGAAACGTGAAATACCAAACAAAAGAAAGAACAATTATTAGAGTGACAAAAAAGATAAAGGGGGCCCAAAGCTTAGTCTTTTGATGTAAGTTTCAACACCCAACCTTGATACTTTCACTGTTCTTTAGCTGTGGTCTGACTTGTTATTTAAGCGTTGAAATTCGTACGCCTCGTAGCGCGCGCAAACAATCAAATGGCACGATCTCAGGTATTATCGTTTCGTCGCCTGCACGCATGGGACATATATCCTTAACCATTTAGGATTTTTAGGCCGAAAGGACAAGAAGCATCAGGTCCTAGCCAGTCTCCATGAGTGATGCGTGCTGTGTATCTGCAACCACCACATAGGTCGCTGTATGCACATATTTTGCAGGAACCTTTTAGCGCTTTTCGGTTTCTAATGTAATTTAGCAGTTTATTGTTAATCCAGATTTCTTCTAGGCTTTGTTCGAGGAGGTTTCCCAGTTTTATTGATGAGGCAGGAACGCAGGGAATCAGGTCTCCAGAAGCAGTGACCCCTGCATATGTTAAGCCAGCGGAGCATCCATAGCGCACGCGCATAGAAGTTTCGGTTCAAATTCTGATACTGACCTACGACAATCTTGAAGTCAATGTTATTTGCTTTATCAATCTTTTCTCCAATCTTTCCACTTCAACAAGTTTTGTTTCCGTAATTTTGCGCGCGCATTTATTGGTTTAATTTGCAACTAACATTTCTGGATAAATCTTCTATTTTAAAAAGGAAGGAATTAAAATTTAATCCCCCACACACACTGGCTTCTAAATAAATTTGTTTTTAGACTTTGGAATCCCAAAAAAAGAAAAGGGAATTGTCGGGTCTCGATTTAAAGGAGTTTTATTGCTTCTTCCCGTGGAACAGCCACCATCGTTTCCGTATCAACTAGCCATTGAAAACCGAGGAGTATTTTCATAGCGTCCTTTTCGGTTGGGGCTTCAAGAATTGCGACTGCATCATAGCGTCCCAAAGTCCAGTAGACACGAAACTTGATGCCTTGCTTCTCTATATCTTCAAACGTTTTGGTGGCTTGATCAATAATTTCCTTTGTGGGCGCTTTCTTCCATTTGCTTAGGGTTATGAAAAACAAACAAATCACCTTACATAAACTACTCAAGCAGCGCACGCATTTAAGCTTATGTTGCTGT
>JAOUPS010000155.1 GCA_029879735.1 Candidatus Bathyarchaeota archaeon
TTGGAAAGCCAGCTCAGACGCTTTTGCAAAACCAACAATTAAAGGCGTGTTTTCAACTCCTGGCCAAAGCTTCTGCGTCCCTATCTGACCTTCCAAAATTCTCTCCACGCTTACACCTTCCTTAACGTATAATGCACCTATTCCTCGCGGCCCCAAAATTTTGTAGCTGCTTATGGTTGCCAAATCCACATTCAAATCTTGTACATTAAAAGGAATTTTTCCATAAGCATCCGAAGCCTCAACATGGAATATTGTTTCAGAGTTTCTGTCCTTAACTATTTCCAATGCTTCCTTAACTGATTGTATCGTTCCAATCTCATGATTTACAGCCGATAGACTTACGAGAATTGTTTCTTTATCCACAGCCTCCTTTAATTTTTCAAGGTTGATGAAGCCTTCACCGTCAACAGGGATTTTCAGGACAGTAAACCCATTTTTGTTGAGCAAATCAGCGACGTGTAAGACGTTCAAAGGCTCGATTCCGGAAATCACAATCTTCTTACCCTTGTCTTTCATTGAGAGAGCTGTTCCCATGAGCACTAGGTTGTTAGCCTCTGTTTCTCCCGGAGTGAAATTAACTTCTTCAAGGGTTTTACAGCCCAGAAACGCCGCTATTTTTTGTGAGGACTCCATTATTGTTTCGAAGGCTTCCCATCCGGGTTTGTGTGTTAGTGTTGGGTTGCCGTATGCGCGTTGATTGAAGTATGGCAGCATCGCGTCAACAACTTCTTTTGGAACCATGCTTGAATTTTCAATGTCCAGGTAAACCTCGCGTTTTAAACCCTTGTGTGCTTTAAGCAGCTCCTTTACGTTCTCAAACATTCTGGTTCAAGTCCTTCCATCATAGCCTTAAGTACCCACATCTTATAGAAAAACATAACTCAAAGGAATCTGCGTGATGCACACAACCCTTTAAATTAATGGTGTAGTAATTGCTGTTGTAAGAGAAAGATGGGCGTATTTCAGTGAAAATAACAGACTTGTCAGCGCCAGAATCCGTCAAAGAGATAATAGTTAGATCCGGAATTGTTGACCTTTATCCGCCACAAGAGGAAGCAATAAAGGCTGGGGCTCTTGAAGGGAGAAATCTTGTTTTGGCAAGTCCGACAGCGTCTGGAAAAACCTTGGTTGCCGAGTTCTGCGCGCTTAAGCACATACTGGAAAAAAGTGGGAAGACAATTTATTTGACGCCTTTAAGGGCTCTAGCGAGCGAAAAATTTCAGGAATTTAAGAAGTATACACCGATAAGGAAGCCTAACGGGACCCGTGTAAGGGTAGGCATTAGTACAGGCGACTATGACAGCAACGATCCTTGGCTGGAAAGATACGACATAATTGTGAGTACTAATGAGAAGGCGGATTCGCTTCTGAGACATAGGGCAAAATGGATGAATGAGATTTCCCTTATAGTTGCTGACGAAGTGCATTTGCTAAATGATTCTGAGCGGGGACCAACCTTGGAGGTTGTTTTGGCGAGGCTCATGCAGATTAATCCAGATATGCAGATTCTGGCCTTAAGCGCAACCATAAACAACGTGGAAGAAATCGCGGAGTGGCTTAAAGGTGAGTATGTTACAACAGAGTGGCGACCGGTCCTTTTGAAGGAAGGTGTACTTCTGCAAAAGGAAATCCAGTATAGGGATGGAGACGCCAGAAAAATAGAGAGAAAGACCAAAAATTCAGCCACAAACCTAGCTTTGAGCACCGTGAAATCTGGCGGGCAAGCACTAATTTTCGCTATGACAAGGAGAAACTCTGTCACACTCGCGAAAAAAGCCGCAAAAGAAGTTGAAGAAGTTTTATCGAAGCCCGTCAAACGTGCACTAAAGCGTGATGCTGAAAAGATTTTGGCAACCGGAGAAAAAACAAGGATAAGTGAGCTGCTTGCAGAACTTGTTAGGTGCGGCACAGCTTTTCATCACGCCGGTCTAGGCGGCGGACACCGTAGATTGATAGAAGATTCTTTTCGACAAGGGAAAATCAAGGTTGTAACAGCCACGCCCACGTTGGCTTTCGGCGTAAACCTGCCAGCCAGAACCGTCGTCATTCAAGACTATAGGCGGTATGAACCGGGATACGGTTACTATCCAATAAGCGTTTTAGAGTACAAACAAATGGCGGGCAGAGCCGGAAGACCAAAATACGACAAGGTTGGAGAAGCAATACTCCTAGCCAAAACTGCCGATG
>JAOUPS010000084.1 GCA_029879735.1 Candidatus Bathyarchaeota archaeon
AATTCTAGTGCCTTTAGACGGTACTGACCATTCCTTGAAGGCTCTAGAGATAGCTGTTCAGATAGCTAGAAAGTTTGACGGAAAAATCACTTTAATCCACGTATATTCGGTTGGAGTTAGACCGATTGTCATGCCCGAACCAACAACTCTAACTCCTTCATGGGTCCCAGTCATGGCTCCTGCAGAATTTTCTAAGGTGATTGAGGCTGCCCGTAAGGCTGCCGCTAACATTTTGGCGGACGGTGAGAAGAGGGTTAAGACCGAAGGTGTTCAGGTCGAAAAATTGCTTAGGGAGGGCCATACCGTTCAAGAGATACTCGAAGCTGCCAGAGATGGTGAATTTGATTTGATCGTTATGGGCGCTAGGGGTGTAAGCAGGATCAGGGGGATACTTCTCGGAAGTGTAAGCGATGGGGTGATTAGAAATGCGCCCTGCCCGGTCTTGGTGACCAAGTAGTCTAAAGTTTTAACTAAGCATGGCTAAGCAGGTTCGGTGAATAGAATATTATGTTGGTTGGGCACTTCTCTGGCTTTTAACCCAGCACCTACCTAATTTCTTTGGTGTCAATTAGTGTTATACTTCTGTCCTTTTTCTCTTTTGCAGATTTTAACGAACGTTAAGATTATTACAAAGAACTTTTAGTTATCTTTGTTGTGAAGCCCGGTGGTGTAGCGGTCAAGCATGGCGGGCTCTGGACCCGCTGACGAGAGTTCGAATCTCTCCCGGGCTACCGAAACCGCTGCATTTTGGCTACGATATGTGCGTAAAATTGATAATATTTGAGCTCATAATGAGTATACACGCGTGGGAAAACAATAGGCTAAACGAACACTTCGAATATGTTTCGGAGCGATTTCTCCAGTGGAACAAGTTTCACACTGCTAAACCCAGCTTCCTGGCAGAGTTGCCTCATTTTACCCTCGTGTAGTCCCATTGTCCCCAAAGCCTCTCTCCCCTCTGCTAAAGAAGTCGACATACAATAGAGTAAGCTAAAGCCATACCTGAGAGCAGCAAAAGGGCCTACATTATCCTCCAATGCTTCCTCACACTTCACGTCCACACAAACATACCGGCCACCAGGCCTCAAACTCTTTCGAATCGCTCGCAATAGTCTGAGGGGATTGGATGCTTCATGGATTACATTGAATGTAGTAATTAGGTCGTATTGATCACGTATGCCAATCGAGGTGTCAAGGACTTCGTAGCCTACCAAATCGGATACACCTGCGGCTTCAGCATTGGCTCTAGCCCGTTCAATTAACGGTTCGAAGGGATCAAGCCCCACATAACGAGACTTGGGAAACGCCTTGGCTAGAATGATCAGTACTCGGCTACTCCCACATCCAACGTCTGCAACCTGTACGCCTCTTTCAAGCATCGCCTTGACGTCGGGCATGGCTGGAATCCACTCTTTAAGCAGCTTGGCTTCATAGATACCCGTCATATCCCGCTCTATGCCTTCCCAAGTGTTCTCGTCGTACGCAGACATTGGTATCCCATTACCGGTCCGAAATGCTTTCTCCAGCAATCCCACTGTAGTCAACATTCCCAGTAGCATCTGATGTGTGCCGCCAAGAAAGAATGGGCCTCCCTCCTGAGCAAGTACATGCTCATGTGCAGGGGGTAATGAAAAAAGTTGGCTCATAGGATAATATTCTAAGTATCCGGCACAGGTCATTCCAGCCAGCCATTCCTTCGCGTATCGCTCGTTGATTCCTGTTCGTCTAGCAAACTCCAAGCTTCCTGCTGGACCATTTGCCGCAAGGTCCTTGAACAAACCCAACCGGTCACCGAGGGCTGCCATAATAGTCACAGCTAAGCCACTCGTGTCCTTCACGACTTTGTTCAGGAAAAGCTCAACTTCAGAATCTTCCATCTCAGCTTCTTCCATACTAGAACCTCCGTTGTCTGGATTTTATATAGTGTATAGCAAGTTATATTCTGTGCTACTCTCATCTTGTTTAGGTGCAAGCATCATTTTTGATTTATTGCGCCCGCGCTAATGGTTGAATTTTAGTTCCTTCTATCTGATTTCGGTATTCCTATCCATCTTGGAGTTCTATTCATGTATTCTCTATACGCTTCTCCATACTTTTCAAGACACTCGCGTTCTTCGGCAATTACCCCCTTGTCAGACAGGATTATCCATATCATTGTCAATAGCAGAAAAACCCAAAAAGCACAAGCTATACCTATGCCTATGAACATCAAGAACATGCTAAAATACATAGGGTTTCTTGAAATACGATAGACCCCATCAATGACTGGCTTATCCAACAAAGTAGTGTTGAAGTTTATCATCGCTATGAAGCCAAAGATCATGCCTAGGAAATAAATAAGGAGTCCAGCATAAAACCAACCTGTACCTAGTTTCAATGGCAAGAAAGCAGTATAAACAAGTATAGCAACTAGGGTCACTACGGAGACATAAAAGAGCCTTTTCTCTTGTTCATTCAATTGGGGCATATGTTGCCTACTGGAACCTGCTGGCTTTTTTTTCGTGAAGAATACTCTGATAATCAATGACGACAGACCAATAACTACTAAGAAAAGAGAAAGGACAAGAATCCACGCATTCCATAAACCTAACTCAAATTCTGGTATGAGTGACATGATTTCACCTTCGATCTATCAACTTTTACTTCTCTCTTTCTACGTTGCAGCAGCCGTATGACCCCGAGCACAAAATTGATTCTAGGCACCTTTTGCATATAGCGTTTGTAGTCATCGCCAAACTTTATGATGAGCCCCTTTTCCTCGTTTGCCGCTTCTAAGTACGCCCACACTATTAGTGGAACACCAACGATTGCAGCTAGCCAGTGTTGGGAGATTAGAATAGAGGCAGACATTAACAGTATGGTGCCCAGAACTTGTGGATGTCGAACAATTGCGTAGGTTCCGCTGTCCACGAGAACCGTGGTATTCATGAGGCTTTTTCCCTCTCCGGGCTTACCCTCCTTTTTAAAGTATATCGCTATGGAGAAGAAGAAAAGCAAGGCAACGGGTAAGATTACCCATCCCACATAGAAGAGTGTCTGGAGGTCTAAAGAAGGCCCAAACAAGACCCCATAGATAATGCCTCCAATTGTTTGCAAAAAGAATAAATAAGCTACGAGAGAAACCAGTTGGCCAAAACGGCCAGTTGGCCAAAAAACGATTCTTATCGCTTGCGCAGGACACTGAGTTTCACACTTATAGCATTGTACACAATCTGATTCTCTGGCAGGAAAAGCCTTTTTCTCCGAATTTGGATGACCAGAAGTTTCCATCCACTCGTACAACTGCTGTGGACAAACCTCAAGACATATGCCGCAACCTGTGCAAATGTCCAAGTCAATCGCTACATAAGTTCCATGTATGCCAAGTTTCTCAGGTGGATCCACAGGACCCCAAATAGCTATACCCTTCTCTTTTCCGACTTTCTTCCTTTTCTTCTGGAACTTAGGATCGATAGGCAAGCAAGTTTTCCCCTCTCTGAAAATGGCCACTAACTACCTATTAGACGCAACCGTATATAATTTTCATCTAAGAAGAAACTTTGACACAAGAAAAGAAGAGGTTGGATGATATCTCCCTGCTGAGGAGGGTTTAACCGAACTCTCGCCTGACAGCGCTCTTAGATTGAGCGAAAAGGTCTGCACTATTGGACCTGAAAAAGACCATTTATTTGGAATAAAACGCTCACATCGAACTGCTTTCTTAACATTAAGGAATTATTGACGCTAAAATTGAAAAAGCGCCCTGGCCGGGACTTGAACCCGGGTCGGGCGGGCGACAGCCGCCTATACTAGACCGGACTATACTACCAGGGCCTAAGACATCAAAATCAAACAGAGCGATGGTTACAAATAAACTTTATTCGTTTCGTAATGGTTTATGGGTTGAGATTCGCACCAAGGTTTGATCTTCCCTACGTTGCTGCTTATTGACCACAGCTGAGTACGCCTAGCTGCAGAAGCTTCAACGATTGATCAGGTTTCAAGAAGCCGGAGACGAGACTTTGTGTTCTTTTTAACTGCCACAATGTTGGATTGGTTTTTAGCACCGTCTTTGTGGGACAATTCAGTTTCTGTCGCATACCGGTTTGGGATTGGCTCTAGAAGACAGCTATCGGATTCCCTGTTTTGTGGATTCCACATTATCTGTTATAGCTGTTGGTTTGGTCGCTTGGAAGGCTCGAGAGACAAGAGGGTGCAAAAAATTCATTGACTTTCTACATTTTTAATATGTCTGTTTTAGGAACTTTGCTTTTTAGACTGACATAAGAAATTATCTATTGGTCAAGATGTTTGAAGAAACGACCTTTGTGGCTGCTCTATTTATATCTGCCATATTGTTTACGGCAATATGTGTCATCTTTTTTGGATTGTCGAATAAGAGAAGATAGGTGGATACATAATTCTTAGCGCGCGCTATTGTACGCTTGAAAGAGACTAACCAAAGAAGATTCTTGCTTGTTGAATTAGAATGTAGACTTGTCAGCTGTTCGTAAGTGCAGTGCCGTCCTGTAGGCGTATACTGCTGCTGTTATGGCAGAGTGAAATAGGATTCCGATAAGCGAATACAGTGGTACTCCTAGAAGAGCGCACGCGAACAATTGTTCTATTGCATAGAACTAAATTCCTCTTTGACCTTCTTCTCGTTTGGTGATGAGATTGAAGAAGAAAGTGCTAGTTGTGGCACTGATAGTTGCCATCGGCGTCTCTTTTGCAGCCTACGCTTGGGCTCCGAGAAACGAAGGTGCGCATGCTGAAAAAAACCGAGAAACTCCTTCAGATGTGACTAAATTCAGGGCTGTTGTCAACGGGATGAGGAGCGTGGATGTCGTTGTGTGCGTCGACATAAGCGACGGCTTGACTGAGAAAGAAGCCGAGCTGATAGTGGGAACAACTTTCATTATGGCTATTGGAGATTATGTTACGGATCGATTGGATGCATTAATCTTTGATGACACCCAAATAACAGCACATTATACTTGGGGCTACGATGAAAACGACATGGGACATGTATTTGACATGACCGCAGATCTCACAACGCTTCAAATAACAGTTTCGCACTGCTTCTGACAACGCGGGGCGCGAGTAAACATGAGGTGACGGCAAAAGGGATTATCCACGACACAGAAGTATTCCACTACAACGTCCTACGAATCGGAACGATAGAAACCGTTACAGTTCTCGCAAAGGACAGGTTGCACCCCAAGACCAAGCCGGTTCCGAAAAAGTTCGTTCGCATCAGAATGCAAAACTTCAGGATTTTCAGCGGCAACAACCAAGAGCACAATCCCCGCAGGTTGAGGGACTCTAAACAGGCTAACAGAGACTGCATCTAAGTGCAAATTTTTTATGCGATTTGATCAAGAAACACACTCCCTTCGCTGTGTCTGAAGGGCCAGACCCCTTGTATATGCCCTCTGCCGAGTGGTCTAAACAGGTTTTTTCCCGTACATATTTAACCGTGTTATTCACCGTTGCCTCAGTATCCTCTCAGCAGAGAAAAAGCATTAGCTGACAAGTCACATCGCTCGCCCGCAGTCTAGGAAGAAGCTGAAGAGATGAAAGTTGTTGTCACTCTTTTCTGAGATTTCTGGACAGCGACGAGCGCAACAGCACTCTCGCAAGTTTTCTTTCTTGAAAAGAAGCCAGTTTTGAGTTTTTTAGTTGTCGTTGTCTGCTACCGTGGGGACAACGACAACTGCGCTTCTTGTGGGCGGTTGCGGCGCAACGAAAATTCTACGCATAACCACAAATGACGCACGGTTGTTGTTCTCTGCCTACGGTTGCCGACAACAACACGCAAACCAATACCCTCCAGTCTGACCGTAGCGCGCGCACGGTGAAAGCGAATTTCGTTCCATACGTTCAGACGTTGGAAGGCAACAATGGAATACCACAAGACCAAGGATGTTCTACACCTGATGAAAATGCTTGTCATAGAAACATAAACAACACCCTGAAGTACACTCAACTCATAAAGACTGAAGAGTACGAATTCATCTCAAAAGTCGCAAAAACAGTCGAAGAGGCCTGTTACTTGGTAAAGTTGGGATACGAATATGTTACAGATATCAAGGAATCAAGATCTTCAGAAAACCCAAGTAATCTGGAAAGTACCGAGGGTGAGTCTTTGGCGCCGGGAGTGGGATTCGAACCCACGCGGCCCCGAGAGGCCACAGGCTTTTAGGCACTTTAGCCTTCTAAGCGTCTCCAGGCCTGCTCCATACCTGACTAGGAGACCCCGGCATCGCCATAATAAAGTGCTAATAGCCTACTTTATTATTTTTCTGAAATAAAAACGCGGTATCCGCTTTTTCTCGCTAGGACTTCAACATTTCCGAAGGCTGATTCCAGAATGGTGCACAGTCTTTTTCCGCCGATTTTTGACCTCACAACCATCTGGAAGAGGGCTTTATCCGTCATGTGTCTTGGTGCTTCAACAATTATTGCTCTTACGGTTTCCATTCCAGCGCTTACCGGAGGATTCGAAAGAACACAGTTGAATGTTGAATCTTCTATGGGTTCGTATAGGTTGCCGCGTCTAACTTCTATATTGCTGACATCGTTGATTTCGACGTTTTTTCTTGCAAGCCAGACAGCCCGTTCATTCACGTCAACCATGATTACGCGTAGATCAGGATTGAAAGCGGCGGCTGCGATTCCAACAGAGCCATAACCGCATCCTACATCTAGAACACTTCCATTTTCAGGAAGAACCATAGACTCTATGAGAAGTCTTGTGCCTGAGTCAACACGTTTTATAGAAAAAACTCCTGAAGCTGTCAAGAACTCGAAAGGTCTTCCACGAAGATGTGTGCGTATTACTCCAAACTTTAGCTTGGATTTGGGATGTGCTGTAAAATAGTGGTTTTGGCTTTCATCTTTCTTGTGCATCTACGGTCCGCCACTTCTCCAGCGTTTGCGATATGTGCCTCTAGGCATCAAAACCCTCTCGGTTTCAGCAACAAAACCATGCTCCATTTCCAAAATCTCCTCGGTGGAAGCAGCAGCCTTAGCTAAAGCCACAGCTTCACCTTTTAAGGTGAAAACCGCAATCATTAAACCGCTGTTTATTCCAATTTCAATGGATAAAACACCCGGCGCGGTCAAGCTTGC
Organism: Candidatus Bathyarchaeota archaeon; assembly: GCA_029879735.1. Classification (GTDB taxonomy): domain Archaea; phylum Thermoproteota; class Bathyarchaeia; order Bathyarchaeales; family Bathycorpusculaceae; genus JAOUPS01. Next base: position 7,114 of record JAOUPS010000084.1, read on the forward strand.
CCCATGACAGATGGCGTCCACAGCAGAATCTCGAATGTAAATTTTGGGAACGAGAGCCAAAGCCTTCTCCATAGGTTGAATGAACTTTCTTAAGATTTCATCGTCTTTCTGCTCTTGCCACTCCATAAACCAGTAAGCCACATCATGCAATGTTACAATGTCGCTGTTTTCAGCGAAGGACCCAGCTCTAGTTCTACGTAGTTCTTGCATATGGGCCCCACATCCCACAACCTCACCAACATCAAAGCATAACTTACGCACATACGTTCCCGCTTCACATCCGACCTTGAAAAGCACGTTTCGCCCATCCATCTCAAGAAAATCTATGTGGTACATTTTTCTTGTGCGTAGTCGACGCTTAACCGAAGCCCGTACGGGTGGTCTCTGATAAAGCGTGTCTTCAAACTCCTTTAGGACTTTTTTCACTCGTTCTTCTGTTGCTTCCCCGTGAAGCTTCATTAGGCAAACGTACTCTTTCCCGCTTAAAAGCAAAGCTTGAACAACTTTCCTAGATTCTTCTAGAGCTATCGGTAGGACACCGGTCACGTGGGGATTTCTCTGGCTTGGTTTAAGCCTCTAGAGTCCCGCCGTGACCAACACGCTGAAGTTTTAGGATGCGTTTAACCCAGGCAGCCACTTCATGGCTTGTTGGGCCCGCTGGCTTATCAAGGTTGATAACGCCGTATTTCATGTAATCTTCAGCTGATCTTTCTTCTGGTTTATAGCCGTAACGCGGATTTGTTTTGTCCTCAGCTTTCACCAACAACTCACGCTCAATTTCCCATGGGGCAACGGTTCTTGGCATGTTGAACGCTACACTCCTATAGGTTAGAAAAGAGCTTAGAATATAAGAGTTTAAACAGGACCCAAAGCTGGCTTAACCATTTGAGCCATCTCATCCAATTTGTCTGAAGCCTTAAGCGCTTCTATGACCTCTTCGTCAGATGCTCCTCGTTTAATCTTTATCTTGTCTTGAAGAGGTTCAATGTGGTTTATGTTTGCTCTTCGCCTTTTTATACCAGTCACAGTTTTTGGACCAGTTATCAACACGAAGTTTTTGTCGATTATGTCAACTATTATGCATTTCCTTCCAGCCTCTCGACCTGTCAGTTTTACACAGATTTTTCCAACCTCTATTGCTGGCATATTAAAACCCCTTTAGGAAAACCGTTCAAACACATATTTATAACTTCACCCGCAAGAGACGTTTAGATCAGCCGCCTCCCCCCTCTTCCATGCCCAGATTCAAAAAGTTCGCACTTGAAAACCTCTTTCTCTAAGGTTTCAGTCAAGTATTTCGATGCTTTTGTTCCTTTAGCAAGTGAGGTGGAAAGCCCCGGCAACTCGTTTGTTAGATTTCAAAAGCCCGTTGAACGTTTGACATGCCTCCCTTGTCATCTGGGCTACCAACTCGATTCCACGAGATTTTAGAGTATTTCCCACTTCAGGTGAAACTTTCACAAGCCCATAATAGCCTGTGCCAACGACGAGCACTTCCGGCTTTGGTTCATGATTAAGGATTTCCCCTAAATCTTCAACGTAT
>JAOUPS010000085.1 GCA_029879735.1 Candidatus Bathyarchaeota archaeon
GATCATCGCAATCGACTCCATAGAACTTTGCGGCTTCGGGGGTCGGCCACCCTGCGTACGTCCACTTTTTGCCTCTACCGGTTTCCTCTCCATAAAGCTCCTTTCGAATCGGGATATTCGCCTTTCTAACTGCGCTGATCTTCTCCCGTGGGAACCTTGTCTCAACCTCTGGGTCCTTGAATGGTTCGACGACTATGTAGGCGTCGGCTCCCTTGATTGCACCTAAGTAGTGTTTCGGAACAATCTCAAGGGTCTCCACCGGAATCTCATCGTACACCCTTGCCGAATAACTGTCAGAGGTCGCCATGATCCGGGGCAAGGCCCCCTTCTTGTAGCAGAGGATACCGATCTCTTCGAGAACCTCCTGAGCATGGGTTCCCCCGCGAATGACAACAGCTTCACCCCTCTTGAGATTCATGGCAGTCACGATCGACTCAGCACACTTCACGATTTTTTCTCTCGTTATCATAAAAGCACCGTTTGCCTATGGGAAAATGGATGGTAATAAATTTTGCGTCTGTAATTACATTTTTTCGTTATTGCTGGCATGAAACGAACACAGCTGACAATGATTTCGGGAGCAGACACCACCATACTCATAGGCTTGCAGTTTTCCCCGTTTCTCGGACCATCCTTCGACTTCGAGGTTATCTTCACGGTGGTCTTAAACGTACTCTACAGGGTAGACATCACTCAACACAGCTTCTCTTGTTACGATCTATGTATAAGGGATAGATCAAAAGTATGATGGTGTGCTATCGCATGTTGTTTGTCTGCTGCGAGGTTTTCTAAATTCTTATAAACCTGTCAATGCAATTACTACAAAATCACATGGTTAAAAATGTCGAGGTCGCTGTGAGAGTATGCGGTTGGTTTCAGAGGGGTTAACTATTAGACCTATAAGGAAAGATGACCTGCCTGCTTTGCATGAGATAGTTAATATGCCTGAGGTTGCCGATGTGTTAGGTCCGATCCCACCCCTGACCTATGAGAAATTCGAGAAGTGGCACGGAAGATTCATCGAAGACCCTAAACACGTCGCTCTTGTGGCTGAAGTTAAGAAAAAAGTCATTGGCTTAGTAACGCTAAGCATAGGAGAGGAGATTCATCGGTACGATTCTTGGCTCTCAATATACGTTCATAAGAGTTTTTGGCGTAAGGGTATCGGGACACAACTGATGAAAACGGTAATAGATGTTGCCAGGGACATAGGTCTAAAAAGAATCAGTTTGGTTGTCTACGCTGGCAACAAGGCGGCGATACGCATGTACAAGAAAATCGGTTTCAAGAATGAGGGATGCTCAAAATATGGCATTTACACGCTTGGAAAATACATGGACACAATCTTGATGGGTCTACTGCTCGATGAAGACCTAGCGATTGAGGAATAGCCTATGAAAGCCAAAACCCGAGGCATGACAAAGAAAGATCTAGAAGACGTGAACAGGATAGAAAATCTTCGACACCCGTTTGGGAACGACCTTCACATTATCCCCCGACCATATGAGAGAACAGTTAAGGATTATGAAGAACATGCAATGGATGAGCATGGTTTTCCGCTAGTGGTGGAGGTGAAGGGTAAGGTCGTGGGATACTCCGTTATTTATGTCTGGAGATTCAGATCGAGGCACCTTGGCTCCATCAGCTTCTCGATAGATCCAAGGCACGTCAAACTCGCTGGGAAGCCACTCATCCAAGCCACGATTGATGTAGGTAAGCGTCTCAACCTAGTGAAACTGTTCATCGAAATTCTGGATGAATCCGACGAACTGCGGAGATTTTTTGAAGATTTCGACTTCAAAGCCGAAACGAGGAGAAGGAAAGCGGCTTTCTTCGGTCGAAAATTCGTCGACTGCATCGGGATGGGCCTTGTTCTGAAAGAAGTCAACTAGTACCTCAGCTTCATGAATTGTCTCTGAAAGCGCAATTATTGATTTTGTCTGGGTTTGAGAGTTTCTTTGACGCTTGTGTATACGACCAATGCGGTGGGCGCTACGAGTATCCCCGACAACACAAACATCATTCTCGGCCCATAAATCTTCCATACTAACGACGACAACAACGGCCCAGGAGTTGCAGCCAGTCCAGCGATAAAACCATAGAGACTAAGCAGCTTTGCTCTATGTTTCTGAGGCATCAGTTCCGTTTGCAGCGCCCTAAACCCGGGAATTCCGAGTGCAACAGTGAATCCAGTCAGAGCATTCAATAAGATTAGATGAATGGGTGCCTGAGCTAGTGCATACCCAAATTGAATGGATATATAGAGAATCTCATGTGCGAGGAGAGGCGGCACTCTGCCTATTTTGTCACTTAGTCTTCCTGCCGGGATCATGAAGACCAGTGATGTAACCATGTACACGCTTGTCATTATTGCTAGTTCCACAGCTCCTGCTTGAATGACTTCTGAAGCGTAGATAATGGATAACGAGCCTCCAAAAGCTCCCCCGAAACTTATGATCAATTGTGCCAAGACGAGCATGTAAAGAGATTTTGCATCGGGCAACGAGTGATGAATCTGTTTTATCTCTGAAAGTCTCCACGGAAGCATTCTGGCTTGTTTGCCCCCTCTATGGGTTTCCCTTAGAACTGAGAGTAACACCACAAAGCCTAGTAGGTACATTCCGAATGCGAATAGGAATGGCGATCTAGTCCCGTAGCTTATATACGCCCAACTCCCGATGATCGGACCGAGCGCAGAACCCATCGACGCTAACATTTGTACATAGCCAAATGATGACGCTCTCCTCTCTTCTCCAGCGGATTCTGAGACCATCGTAACGCTTAATGACACTGCCATTGCTCCGCCAACACTTGAGAGAAGCACAGCTGCAAGCAAACCAATTGTAGTTCTTGTCTGGAAGTATACTATTGCGCCCATGCAGGACAGAACTGTTCCTAATACCATCATCGGTTTTCTTCCATATTTATCTGCCACAAAACCGCCTAGAACCGCGACTAAGCTTGAGGCGAGCGAGGCTATTGTTAACATCGCGCCTAGCGCTGTTATATCCTCTCCCGGAATTATTGAGAGTATGAAAGGCTGTAATATCGGAATTAGGGAGGAACTGGCCAGCGCCGCTACTGTCCCAGTTAATGCCAGCGTCTGGATGTTCCTGTGAAATGTAACCGCGCGGCCAAGCTTCTTTAAGAGACTTGCCAAACCATGACCCTCAAGCTATTCAACAACGTTTTGAGTGTAACCCTAATGAGAGAACAGTTAAAGAATCTTTCCGAGTGAAGGCGTTATGCCCCTCAGATGGATCAAGGCAGAAATCGCAGGATACTCAACAGAGTAACGCTGGACGATTGACTTTCGACGGCGCCGCGCGCGCTGGTGTGGCAATGTTTGCAGTAGGCGCCTTCAAAGTATTGATAATCTTCTTTGTCCAACCATTCTTAAGCGCCTGGAGGCCCAGCACGTGAGCCGAAGACAGTGTCTTTGTCTATAATTTTAAAACAAGTTGCCAGTAAAAGGAGATAGGCTGGTAATGATTTAGTAAGTGAGTTTAAATGAAAAAATTGAGAGAATCATCATTTGTTTCTCTGATTGCTGTTTTCGCGGCATTTAACATAGTCTGCGACTCGTTGATGGGACCGCTACCGGACATTTCCAATGTCTGGTATGGTTGGATTTTTATAGCTGAACCTATCAACGGAATAATACTGGGGCCATACACGAGTTTCTTTTCTACCTTCATTGGAGTGATAGTTGGTCACTCCATTAATTTCCGTGGTTCTGCAGAATTCCTTTTTACACTTGGCGCGCCAATTGGTGCAATGATTTCAGGTCTCATTTTTAGGGGGAAATGGAAAATACCGTTAATATATTATCTAGTTTTGTTGGGGACTTTTTTCCTTACACCAATTTCGTGGCACCTTCCTTTTTGGGGCATGTGGGATGTTTATCTTGCCTTTGGTTGTCTCCTCGTCTTGGTTGTCGTCATGAGAAAATGGAAAGGTTTGTGGAACACTAAATCCATGCGTGTACGCCTCTTGTATACTATTGCCATGGGTACTTTTATTGGATTAGAAGCTGATGTGTTGTTTCGCATTTTCATTTTAGTACCTTGTCAAACCTATCAGATTATTTATGGGTGGGACGCAGGTATACTGCAGTCGATATGGGCTCTTGGAGCTGTTGAAACATCAACAAAGGCTGCATTGTCTACTGTGGTAACCATGATGCTGGCACCCCCTATAATCAAGGCTGTCCGAAAGATGGGTTTAGGTCTTTTTGAGAATTAAGCCGGACAGAGCATTGTGTAAATCTTTTGAGCCGTTCTCTTGGCTTTCCGAAGTGAAACCCGTCGGCTATTTCCTACAGCTATAACAGAGCATAAAGGTTCACCCTTCTCAATTATGGTGCTCAGAAGAGGAATATCTCTAACTCCCCTGAAATAGGTTAAGTCGGGTGCAATGACACGTGCAGGTGTATACAAAATCAGTCGTGTGCAGAAATTGGAGGACCTTTCCTCAATAATTGGAAGGGAATCGTGTATGCAAGCGTTAATGTGTTCTTTAACCAGATTAATTCCAAGGATACGTTCAACACACTCTAGGGTCCCCTGAAATCGAGGGTTCACCTCTACCACGTAGGGTATATTTCCTTTAGAGATCACAAAGTCAATACCGTTGGAACCTCTAAGACCAAAGTTCAGAACAACTTTTTCACCAATACTTCTACACTCTTCTAAGACTGAGTTGGCCAAACGCAAAGGAACAACATTTCCGCAATAGCCAAATGGTTCTTGTTGAAATACGTATGGTAGCCCTATTAACTGCTCGTTTATTGTCAAAATTTTAATAGCAGCATGAGAAGCAAGTAGAGATGCACTTGCATGAATTCCATCAATAAATTTTTGAATTAAAACGTCATCTCGACCTAGAGAAGCATATTTGCACATCATTTTTAACCCCTCTGGACTTTGTGCCATTCCAATACCTGCACCTCCAAAACCTCTTGAAGGCTTTATCACCACGGGGTACCCAATTTCGGTAGCTACCCTTTCTGCTTCTTTAATATCTCTTACAAACGCTGCTTCTGGGTGCGGAATTCTTAAACGCTTAAGCTCTTCAAAAAATTTTGGCTTTTCACGAACTCTTTTGATAACTTCTGGACGGTTTCCAATGATTGGAACCAACTCGTTGAGTTCATTTAGTACGTTAGAATAGTCGTCTAAGCCCGAAGAAAGCAGAGCAGCATCTATCTCGACTTTTTTCAACAAGAATCTTGTCATTTGTAGAAAAGCTTCCGGCTTGAACCTTGATTCGAATTTTCCACAGCTTTTTCCCGGTCTTTGTTGAATTATTGACTCGTGTTTGGCGCAGACGCGTCGAAGGTCAGTGTCACCAAAGTAATCTGCTGCGTAGATTTTGTAGCCTGCCTTTTTTGCAGAGTTAGCAATGGAAACCGTATCGATTCCTACCACTAAAAGATTCTGAATCTCGGTTTTTGGCAATTACTTTTACCTTTGCTTGAATTGGAATCACTGACTGAGAATTGAAAATGAAAGATAGATAAATTTTAGGATGGCTGAGGTGGAGGTTGATGCTGCCTTCTGAGTTCTAAGTATTCCGTGAGTAGCAGAACGCCTTCTGTTACGAGGAAGATGCCTACTATAATCCCGAGAAGCTCAGGTTTGGTTATTACAAGAATGCCGAAGATTATGCGCAATATAGCCAAGATCGGTTTAGAGACTGTTACGCCTATTTTGTGATCCTTTCTCAACGACTCCCGTAGAATTATTTTTGTCCTCCCATGCATCGACCATGTACGCGTCATAGCTAATATTTAAGCCCCTCGAAAACTCGCGTAAGTGACGACAATTTTTAAACGTTTAAGAGCATTAACAACTAAGAGAGGTGTAATCTTGCCAGAACAGCATTTCAAAAAAGTGTTCATTTTTCTAGACACAGACAAACATGCAAGCCCCTTCGATGTGCTGACAACTATAGACGTTTTCCCCGATGCTGCGATACTAAAATATGAGGATGTGACGGTTGAGGACGCTGGAAAAATTGTTTATGATACCATGTTTCCAAGGGGTCCGGAAGGCGCAAAACACACGAAAATCTTCATTAACGGACGTGACTTCAAACGAGTAAATGAAATTTTAGAAAAAATAAAGCTATGTGTGTTCCCACCCTTTGAACTTGCAATAATTGTAGACCCTAGAGGAGCCTATACAACAGCTACTGCCGCAGTTGCGAAAACTTTGGAGCTTTCAGTTGAAAAGGGATTTGGAAACTTAGAGGGTAAGACCATCACGGTGCTGGCTGGAACTGGACCGGTTGGACAAACTGCCGGAAGGCTTTATGCATCGGAGAAGGCAAATGTGATTATTACTTCTCGTTCTCTTCAAAGAGCCTCGTCGGTGGCAACAGAGATAAACGAAGAATTTGAAAGCGAGAGAGCTCGAGGTGTTGCAGCTCAAACCCCGGAAGAACTTGGGAAAGCTATAGAAAATTCGGAGATGGTTCTTTCGGCTGGGGCTGCTGGAGTTCAGCTTCTCCGAATGGAAACACTCGAAGAGTATGGGAACAAGTGTAAGATAGTGGCTGATATTAATGCTATTCCGCCGTTAGGGGTTGAGGGGTTAAAATCAAAAGCTGATGGTGAAGAAATCCTATCAAACATCTTCGGAATCGGCGCGTTGGCAATAGGGAAACTCAAGAACAAGATTGAGGTCGGATTGATTAAGAGGGCTGCGGAAGAACCGAAGGGAGTATTCGACTATAAGATAGCCTATGAAATAGCTAAAAAGAGGGTTCTTGAAAAGTTTGAAGAGAAAAATAGCCGTGAAGCTGAATCGGAGAAACACTGGCTACCTTGATAGGCGCGATGCTCTAACGTATAGCCTCTCTGATTTTTTCGGCTATTCTGTCCAGTTCTTTTCTGTCTGGTTTTAAACCATAATTGGGTCCAATCTTTATCTTGAAACCGTCGCCCTTAAATCTAGGGATAACGTGCAAATGAACGTGAAATACTTCTTGAAAGGCAGCTTCTCCATCCGCCAAGAACAAGTCTATTCCTTCGCATTTTATACTTGAATGCCTGAGAGCTTTGGCGATACGCATTGCAATCTTAAACATATGCGCTCCCGTTTCCTCGTCAAGTTTGGACAGTTGTGCGGCATGAGCCTTTGGAATTATTAACACATGTCCGGGATTGACTGGTTGAATATCCATGATCGCCGCGACTTTTCCGTCGGTATATATTATGCTTGCGGGTGCAATGCCCTTGATAATGCGACAGAAAGCACAGTCTTCCATTTCATATTCCCGTAGATTGTTAATTTTGCTAATTTATATGCATATTCGTTCATAGACGAGGTTTATAGGAAAACTGAGCTGCACTGGCGAATCGCCTTTCATAAGTTTGTCTTTGTTTGCGTTGGCAGTGCTACCAGAACTGAGAGTAACGGATAAGGGTTTGGTAGATGTTGAAAATTTAAATTCATCCCGCTGTTTGTATAGTAAAATCTAGACAAAGGAAGAGAAACCAATGAGCGAAGAAACGTTCACCTATAGAGCGGAAAATGGAAACACCTGTGAAATTGTGGATACTTTTGCTGAGATGTTTCCCTTGTGGGCTGGCCGCGTGTTGATCACAGCTGATAGTGAAAGATGGGCTTTGGCCGCAGCGGCTACTACAACCGGTTTTGCAACGAGCGTGATCATGTCTCCGGCTGAAGCTGGTATAGAGGGTGTGGTGCCAGCAGACAAAACCCCAGACAAACGTGTAGGCGTTTCAGTCCAAATATACAACCGTAACAGGTTTGAACTGAAAAACCAGATGATACTACGCATAGGACAATGCATAATGACCTGCCCAACAGCCTCAGCCTTCAACGCGATGCCAAACGCCAAAAGAAAACTAAAGGTGGGCAGAAGCATACGACTGTTTGGTGATGGTTTCCAAAAAAAAGGCTTGATCGGAAACAGAAAAGTCTGGAGAATCCCTGTGATGGAAGGCGAGTTCATTGTTGAAGACGCTTTTGGTGCAGCTAAAGCCATAGCCGGCGGAAACTTCCTAATCTTAGCCAAAGGCAAGTCTTCTGGACTTAAGGCGGCTGAGGAAGCAGTAAAAGCCATCAAAGGCAAGGCAAGCGAAGTTATTTTACCTTTTCCCGGTGGAATTTGCCGGTCCGGCTCGAAGGCTGGCTCCTTAAAATACAAGCTTAAGGCTTCGACCAGTCATTCCTTCTGTCCACGATTAAAAAAGGTTGTACCAGATTCGCAGTTGCCAGAAAACGTGAATTGCGTCTATGAAATTGTCATTAACGGCTTGACTCTTGAAGCGGTTAAAAGAGCCATGGGTGAGGGAGTAAGGGCTGCTGCAAGCGTTCTAGGTGTTATAAGAATCTCAGCTGGTAACTATGGAGGAAAACTCGGTCCATACAAGGCATTTTTGAAAGAAGTTTTGGAAATAACATAGTCTTTGTTCCTAAACTCTTATTTGATGGCTCGCAATGTAGCTCTACGGCTAGAAACTAAGTGAAACCAGTTGAGCAAGAAAAGAACTTCGTTGGAACTGTTCAGGTTGAAAAAGACACTGAACATGCTAGCCAGCAAA
>JAOUPS010000086.1 GCA_029879735.1 Candidatus Bathyarchaeota archaeon
TTTTTCGCTTCATCAAAGCCGGAACTTAATTTGCAGTCTCCTAAATCGATGTTTTCACGGATTTGTACCCCTAGTATCTCAGCTGCCTTGGCTGCTTCGCGCATCCTTATCTCTGCTGTTCCTTCGGTTCCCAGCTCGCCCTTAGTGAGGTCTATGATCCCAATCCGGTATCCTTTCTCATGCATCTTAGCAATGAGGCCTCCACAGCAAAGCTCCACATCATCTGGATGAGGGCTCAAAGCAATCATATCTAGCATTTAATCACCCTGTGCGCGCCGTATTCGGCGTTAAGGAAATTTTCATAAACAATCTTCAAGAATTCATTCCCAAATTTTATGAGGTACTCTGTGACATTTATATTCCTTTCTTGGAGATCTCCATAAGGAAAAATGTTGTTGTAAGTTTTGATGATCTGCTGTCTGGTAATTAAGTCATGTTGTTTCAGTCTTGACGTGATCTTGTCTTCTAAGGCTTCCATTGTTTTGAGGATTCTACCTCTTGCAAGTGAACAGGGTCCGATGAGAGTTTCATCGATAGATTCAGCCCTACGGGTCACCTCAGCCATGCCTCTTAGAGTCTCATCCTTAAAAGAAGCGAAGACATCATCGATCCTCTGCTTGGCTAGTCTTTTCAGTAGTTCCTCTGGGTTGTTCAATTCATGAATTTGTGCTTTATGTTTCTCTAAGACTTTGGATATTTTCTTCTCGACTATTGTAGCCCCAAATCTCGGGAATATGACAGGCATCTCAAGGGAGAAGAAATCGTATATTCCCTTTAGTTGCGCATAGTAGGCTATCTCGTTAGGTCCAGCTACATACACAAATGTGGGAAAGAGAAAATCTTGAGTTATGGGTCTGGTTACGGCGTTAGCACTAAACCTGGAAGGATTTTCGTCTAACAGGCTAAGGAGTTCTCTCTGAGACAAAGTTTTTTGGGCAACTTGAAAATTTCCATTGTATGTCACTCGTAGTCGTCTACCTTCATCGTCAAGGATGAAGAAGTTGCATATGTTGGATTTTTTGTGGATCTTGGGCGAATAGCCAAGCTTATCTAGTTTTGAACCTGTTTCAGTAAGGATTCGCGTGCATTCAGCTGGCTTTCTAATCAACCTGTCAAATATGGGAACCATCAATTCCCTTAAACATTCGGGCTCTATCAGAATGAGCCCCAAGTCTCCTAAGAGATAAATCATAACCCTTGAGAAAAAATCGCTCACAGTAGATGACTTATCAACAATTCCGTCAATTTCCTTCAGCAAACGTGTCTTGAACTCCGAGTTCGGAGAGACGCCGTCTATTATTGCTAATATCTTCTTTGCTTCGGATTTGTCGAGACGTACGTGTGAAAAAGCAAAATCCCTTGAGTCACAACGGTAGTGAATCTTGAACGGCTCATTTTGTTTGAATACGGTTATGTGATCGACTTCGGAAATATCGTGGTCCTCAGATGCGTTCCAGAAAATAGGAACAAATGAGCGTTTCTGGTCGGATAGTCTTTCACATATTGAAATGGCAGAGATTGCTTTGTAAATCGTGTAGAGAGGACCTGAGAATATGCCGGGTTGCTGACCGGTTATCACCGCGTAGGTTTCAGGTTGTGAAAGAGACTGTATGTTTTGAACTACTTGTTTGGGAGCGTCTATTTTCTGGTTATAGTCGAGTAACTTGTCTACAATCTTTTGCCTGTTTATATCGAATTTTCGGATGCTTGGCTCTTCAAAATGGTTAGGAAAAACTTGTTTGATGTGATTGGCACGGTTAAGGTAGTCAATAGTTATTTTTTCTGAAGTTACGAATTCAATAGGCATTGCCTTAGGATTCACTGCGGGTCACGTTCTACTTGTTCAAGTAGCCATTAAGATTATTTTAACCTATACCTATAGCGCGCGCTCTTGCAATATTTGCTTGAAAATTGTTTTGTTGAAAAGAGGCGGATCTCTGCATGCTGAGACATTTGTGTTAAACTGGACTCGCGAACGATCGTGCACATTTTCTCTCGGAAACGTTTTTATCTTCAGAGACCTACACTACAAGAACTTAGCTGTCGAGAGGATTGCGATGTCTGGGAAAGTGAGCTTAATGAAAAGGTTCGCCGAAATAGCCTTCGAGAGATTTGACGAAGCGATGAAGGGCATCACAAAGGAGGAGGTTAATTGGCAACCCATGGAGGAGGCTAACTCCATAAGATGGATTCTCATGCATCTCTCGCAACAGTGGAACGTGGGAATACCTGGAATCCTGAAGGGAGATCCTGAGTTCAAGCCTGAAGGTTGGCCCGAAGACTATGTTGGCAGGTCCTGTTCTTTTGAGAAATTGATGGACTATCTAAATAAGGGGAAAAACGCTGTCTTAAGAGGTCTGGAAGAGTTGGGTTCGGCGGAGCTTGAAGCTGAGATTCCCCTCTGGGGAGGTACAAGGAAGCGTGAGTACGGTCTTTTGATTTATTTGTCCGAGATCTATCATCATGAAGGGCAGATTGCATATCTCAGGGGTGCTATCGGGCGGCGGAGGCAGACCGACGAGCACTTTCTGACTTAGAGCTGCACGACGCTCTGTTTTTTATGTGGCTATTTTCAGTAGTTTCGCGGCGTTTTTGTAGAAGATCTTCTCTATGCTTCCTTCTTCGAGCCCGATCGATCGACAGGCTTTGAGTTGCTCCCTTAGATACGGGAGGCTGAAACCTCTGGGGAAGTAGCTTGAGTCGCTTCCGAAGATCAGTCGGCCCGGTCCAACGGTCTCGATAGCTTTTCTTAAAAGCCCTCTGAGGTCGATTTCGAAGGGCATCCAACGCATCCATCGGTTTGACCCTGAGGTGTCTATGTACACGTTGGGGCATGACCAGCACAATCGGAGAAGCTCTCTGAGGTAGCCGGCGCCGAAGTGGGGTATGACGAAGGCAAGTCTTGGAAACGTCTTTGCGACTTCCCAAAGTGTGAGGGGGTTCATGTTTCTCAGGTTCAATGCCATGCCGCCGCCTCCACCGAGGACACCGAAATGAATGATCACCGGAATCTCTAGCTTCTCAGCCGTGTCCCAGACTGGGTAAGCGGACTTGTCGTCGATGGGAATGGTCTGCGAGGAGGCTATGACCTTGTAGCCTTTTAACCCCAACCTCTTGACCGCTCGCTCGAGTTCCATGGCTGCGTTTTCAGAGAAAATGCTGTGGTGGGCAAACCCTGAGAATTTCTGGGGGTGTGTTCTCACTATCTCGGCTAGGTTGTCGTTTCCGCCTCCTGTGACGAAGTTTATTCTTTCTACACCTTTCATGTCAAGCTCAGCAATCCACCTATCGGCCTGTTCTTCGTCCGAATGCATCTTGGATTCAGGAGGCTCGAAGCCCCAATTTTTTCTCATCTCTTCCCTGTCACGCCTCGACTGCTCCATGAGTATCTTGGCGTTTCTCTCTCCGTACTTCTCAGCCAGCCTTCGCTGAAACGAGACCATCCAGTTTGCCCATTTTTCAGTTGGGAAATGTGCGTGGAAGTCGAACACCTTCAGTTCATGAAATGTCATAGAATTCATCCTTTTTGTGATACTACACCATTAGGTGAGTATTTTAAGCTTTTTTCCAGAGCGTGCTGGCGATTATGACTCAGCAGGTCACTTGGCGTGTCAGATTTTCTACAAATTCTCTTTCATTTTTTCTGCAAGTGACTTTAGTTTTCCATGACTTGCAAAGTTGATTTTGGTGTTTAGCCTGATTTTCAAACCTAGATTTTTCAAGAAAAGATAGAGCTGTTCTCCAGTCACCTCGTTCAATCTACCAGTCAGAGTCAGTTTTACCAACACTTCTTTGATTCTCTGCATAGTCCCTGGATATTGATAACTTGCAGCGTTGAACACTTCCCAAGCTCTACCTCTAAAGATCCTGTTCAAAACGTTATCAGCATTTACGCCCTTAGTCTTCTTTTCTTTTTTAGCAAGTCTTCTCTGAAGTTCACGGAGTTTCTTCCGTCTTATAGCATTTAATTCGCTCTCGCTCATGACAATCATTCACCTAAGGCTCTATTAGAGATAAACATTTCTTCACAGAAGAATGTGTACGCGCGCGCTACTCACTTGTCCCTCTCGAACAGCAAGTAATGGGAGGGATTACCTGCTGTTCCTATCGCTTGATAAGTGTGGAGACACCAACCCTTCTTTTGCCAATCATCAACTGTTTTACCGATGTTTTTGTGGTGCTTAACTTTCACGCATTCATATCGCTTCAACTCAAAATCACCTTCTGTAGCACTTCAGAATAATCCAGTCTACAGGAGTTCGCATCTAAAGACAAGAAAAGAGGATTGGTCTGAGTCGACTATCCTCAAGGTTTTGAGTCGCTCGCTCCATGCTTGGTTTGAAAATCAATGGCATGCAGGACTTTTTGTTTGAAATCGCTGTCCTTACACTCAAAGGTATGCATGACAAAACCCTCAAATGCAAAGATGTGCATGCGCCTTCTATGATAGATTATCCTCGGCTTGATGATTTCCACTAGTCCCAAGAACTCCTTTCTTCTGAATTTTACACGATACGAGTTCGTGTGCTGTGCCGCCGCCCCTGCTGTAGCTCCTGCTGTCGCCATTTTCATAAACCTCGAATATATCTGTATTCCATTTGAACAAAGTTTCGTTCAATGGGTAGGGTCGTTACCATTTTTTAAGAGACTAATACACATAGAGGATTAAGCATTAAATGTTTGGAGCATTGGTAAGATGGTTGGTATGATTCTTGTAAGAGACGTCATGTCAAAAGACGTGAAAGTGGTGCAGCCGAACTCCAGCGTCAGAGAGGTTGCAGCCAAAATGAACAAGTTCAACATAGGTTCTATAGTAGTTGTGCAAGGCGAAAAGCCCGTAGGTGTCATATCCGAACGTGACATACTCAGAAGAGTAGTGGAGCCATGCTTATCGCCAGAAGCCCTAACTGCAAGGCAGGTCATGACCAGTCCAGTAGTAACCATCAACGAAACTGCCAGCATAGAGGAAGCGGCTAAGCTTATGGCAAAGAAAAAAGTCAGAAAAATTCCAGTAATGAACGAACAGAAACTTGTTGGCATAGTGACTTTCACAGACATCGTAAACAAGGTGCTAACAACAATCTCGATACTGGAAGCACTTGCAAAGCCTTAGCATTCCTGACTACCAGAAACAAGAGTTCGCGTTTTCTTTTGATAGAGGAGTCTAAGATTCACCAAGCAAATATGCCAAGAAGACCAAGCTTGTAACTGTGAGCCTTATGTTGAAAATTGTATCCTTTGATGTGGTCGACACACTAATCGATTCATATTATGAAGACTATGTTTGGAAAGAAGCGATTCCTCAATCACATGCCATAGAAAACGTAGGTAAGCTGTTCATTTTTTGCTTACTGTGGATCCGCCTGAAGTGTTGATGTCGCCCATGGTAGGATCGCCAACGTAGAGAACGTGTGAGCCTCCGCTTAAGTCAGCGTCCAATCTGCCGTCAAGGTTTATGGTTGCGCGGCTTCCACCACTTAGGTTGACGCTTGAATTATGAACAGGGAAATTCGACAGTTCCAGTTGGCTTCCCCCAGAGGCGCTGATCCGCAGGTTATCAGCTGCACCATCCAGTTCAATCAGACGGCTTCCTCCAGACAGGGTAAATTGGGCGTCTCCACTAGTCGTGTAGCTACCAATGAGAGAGCTGCCCCCGGATAGTTCAAGAACGAATTCGTTTGAAGTACTGAATCCTTCAATGGTACCGTGTGTTCCACCTGAGAACTGCAGCTCGTAAAGGTCAGGCATTGTGATTTCGGCTCTTAAGTTTACGTTTTGATAACCATGGCCCCATTTGAGACCTATTGTCAACTTATTGCCTGAGCCAGAGACCTCGATGTAATCGAGCATATTGTCATCTGCTGTTATATTGATGCTGTATGAATCTGACTGGCTAATTTCAACCTCAAATCCCCATCCCACTTCAACAATCGTAAAATCAGTAAAGTCCTTCTCTTCAGTAACTAACTCTCCAGAACCGACTACCCGACCGTATGGATACCAAAAGTCAAGTAAGACTGCGGCCACTACAACCGCGACCACCGACCCTACTATAACAATGACTATCAGGGCGATGACCAGGGTACTTAAGGCGCGTGTACTTGAGTTTAACTGCTTGAGTTGTCTGTTGGACATTTGGATCTCCTCTATTAACGCGATATCTTCAATTATCAAGTTGGCTTTATACTTTATGTCATCCTTCACGCAAATATGAACTATAAAAAACCGCGCGGGCTTTAGAAAACTCAGCTTTTTCATTTCGTAACATTAATCAAACGACCGTCCTGTGATGCGACTTTTATGGCTTTAAGTGCACTTTTTTCTTTGTCTTTTATCTCTAGCATCAGGTCAAAATCGAAAGGCTTTGTCTCTTCGAGGAATTTCTTAAAGTTTCCCAAGTTTATCGTTTCAATGTGCTGACCTTCTCTTTCACCCTTCCGTTGAGAACTGTAGTCAACCATTGGTAATCCGTCTCCTCCTTTCCAGGTTTTGGTAAGCAGCATGAAAGAATCCCAAATTGTTTCTCCGAAATTGTTGACTTCGTGATGAAAAACATCGAACAATACGGGGATTCCTGATTCTGCACTTATCTGGAGGCAGTCTCTTAGACTGAAATATCTATCGTCGTTTTCGACTACAAGCCTTCTTTTTACAGCTTCATCAAGCTTTTCAAACCGTTCTACAAACCTTCTCATGCTTTTTTCTTTGTCTCCGTAGACCCCACCAACATGTATCTGTATCTTCGCAGAAGTGTCAAGTTCCATCAAGTCTAAGACTTGTGCATGGTAAACTAGTTCTCTAACGCTATTCTGAAACACCCTGTTGTTTAAGGAATTAACTACAGTAAATTGGCTAGGATGCATTGATATTCTCACATCGTGGTTTTTGACAAAATCTCCTACCGCTCTGAACTGTTCTCGAAAGTATTCCTGCCAGCCAAACTTGCAGATGGGATGAGACGCAAAAGAAACTAGATCCGAGGTTATTCTAAAGAACAACATGTTGTGTTTTACATTAAACCTCAGTATCTTCCCGAGACACGTAAGATTGTTTTCCACAGTTTCCATCAAACGCTCTTCAGAGTAGGACTTTAGGCGAAATGTCCGACTGCTCCTGCACCCTAATGTGGTGTTTATGCATGGATAACCGATTTTCATTTGTTCTTCATTCCGGTGATTTAAGGCCTATTGTTTCGGTTACTTCATCGAGTTTGACTATCACCAATGGTTTTTCCGGACTAAGTGAAGACCAAACTTGCTCCTTTTTGAGGCCATGAGCAGCAAGAAAGTTTCTTGAGAGCCTTTGTTTTCCCTCGTTGGCTAATTTTTCGATGACATTAGCTCTTTCTTGGGGGTCTCTCACAACTTTCAATTTGCCTCTTAACACGACGAAGTTGTATTCGCTTAGATCTGGCCTGTAATTTTCTATCTCGACACAAACCCTTTTGTCCTTCTCAAGTAGTCTCATTTTCTTGCCGTAGTCTGTAAAGTGAAAGTAGAGCGATCCATTCATCGGAACATACTGGAATGGAGCCATATACGGGTAGTCGTCTCCCTTGAATGCGATGCGGCAGAGTATTTGTTCTCGAAGGAGTCTCTCTATTTCGAACTTCGTCATTTTGGGCAACTTGACTACAGTCAAACTTAACACCAGTTATATTTAGTCTAGAACTAAGTGATTAGTTTTAATACGCGATCTATTAAATCTAGGTTATGTGAGAGCAATGGGTGGGTCTGAAAGGAAGTTTGTATTCACCTACGAGTACGCGCGCGCTCACCCCTGCATGCTTCCTAAAGGCATAAGAAGGCGAGCAAGAAACAAAGGCTTGCCGGTCTCACTTTTTCTTGCCTTTGCCTTTCTTCTTTCCCTTTTTCTTCGCCATTTTTCACCACTTTTCTTCTTCTATGTTTTTATCCCTCAAAAATCTTCTAAAGCCCTACAGTGAGTATATATGTATTTCGTTCAAAAAAATACGAGTAAAAAATCCTTTTGTGGTGAAAATAAGGTCTATTTGTTCTTATTTTCTCTCTCATATACAAATTTTCCCGTAACTCGCGTGCACGAGTGCTCTCTCGAATGAGAAATGTTATAAAATTACTGAAGGTTAGTCTAGTACTAAGTCAGTCTAACATTAGTAATAGGTGAGAGTCATGAGTGCTTTGAACGATTTTCTTGATGCATGCTGCGCATGGATCTCTACGAATTGGGAAAAAATTGTTTTTTCCGTTGTAGGTGTTCTAATTGTTTATGTTGTATACAGGGCTGTTGTTGGGCAGATTGCAAGGTTAAAAGACCAACGGAAACTCGAAGAGAACTTAGCTTTTACTTTAAAGAGAATTCTTCAATGGATTTCAGTTTTGGCGATTTTGGCTGTTATCATCGCACAATTAGGTATTGACGTAGGCCTTATAGTCAGTTTATTAGCGTTGGCTGGCGGCACTATCATAGGTTTTGCGGCTATGAATACTATTGGTAATGCTATTGCTGGAATAATAGTTATGACAAGTAGGCCTTTCCGCATAGGGG
>JAOUPS010000156.1 GCA_029879735.1 Candidatus Bathyarchaeota archaeon
AACCAGCTATGGTCGCGACCTCATACTCTTCTTCTTGTTCTTTAGCCCCTTTCTTTAGGTTGTCATAGATTCTAACTGCTTCGAACATGGCATTTGCGTCAGGTTCTTCAGGATCTCGGAGGGCGAGGCTTGCAGCCGCGTTGACGTTATCTTTTCTTCCAAGGATAGGTGTCTTTATTCCTGCTTTCATGCCGAGATCATCGTCTCTGTCTACGCAGAGAATGAGAGTGCGTTCCGGTTTCTTCTTCGCTGATTTCGGCATGGGTGTTCTCCTGTTATTTGTTAATTGCCACACTTTATTTTTGTCTTCTTTTCCTCTTTAAGGTTATCATATTTTCCTTTTTTCAGCGAGTATCTTAAATTCTTCCCATGTTAATTTCTCGCCGCGTTTCAACTTCTCCAGCGCCCTTTCTTCCAGTTCTTTACGGAGTTCACGCTGGCGTTTGGCTTGTTTTTTCTCCTCTGCTTCTTGAAGTTCTTTTTCGAAAGTCTTAATCTTATCTAACAATTCGACACATTTTTGGTGGAGATTCTGGGCTTGCTGTTTGATTTCGACATATTTTTGGTGGGCACTGTCCGCCTGAACTTTGAGACTGTGGGCTTTGTTCAAGTTTTCAAGCATCTCTTCATGAAATTTTTGACTCTGTTCGGCGAGTTCTGACAGTTTTTCATGACAAGTTTTGACTTCAGTTTCAAGTGCTTTCTCTTCGGTTCGCAGCACTATGAGTTCTTCTTTCAATTTTTTTATCTGTTTGTGAATCAGTAGTTGGGCTTCAAGTTGCCGCACCTGACTAATCAGCGTTTCTTCCTCCTTTACTGGAAGAGAAGTGGTTTGAATTTTCCACTCAATCTTTTCAATTTCCCTCTGTATATCACGCATGCTCTGTGAGGGTTTCCTTTCCGCAAGGCTTCCAATATTTTCATTTAGTTTCAAAATTTGGGCCCGTTTTTCTTTGCGTTTCGTCTTCGCTTGTTCCCGTAGATTTTTAAGCTCCTGAACTTTCTCGTTTAGAATGTCACGTTTTTCTTTAAGGCTAGCAGCTTCTGTTCGTAACTTTTTGATTTTCTCATGGATGGAATTTCTTTTCTCAGCCCATTTTTTGGCTTCCAAGTTTAGCTTGTCGCGTTCTTCTTTGAGCGAAGCTAACTCTTGGTTTAGCTTTCCAATTCTTTGCTCGAGAGACTCAGACAACCTATCCTCTTCCTGCACTGGGGTTTAGCCCACTTAAGGATTTGGCGAATCAAATCTTCCCCTTCTTTTGATGAAAAGAGAGGGAGATCCCAATTCTCTTTGATTTGGCGACGTGTTGCCCGATGGTTTTTCACTGGTTTTTGGTAAGGCTCTTTGTAAACGAGGATTCCTCTTCGCTGCCAAGCTGGTGTTTGGGTCAGGTTAATGCCGTGGCTGAAAAGAATTTCGTGCAGGTCCTTGGTTCTTAATCCCTTCAATTTCTTTGTGGCTTCTGAGGGTTTGTAGCCGTTTCTTCGAAAGAGCCAATAGGCGTAGGCGTTGTTGTGGTTTCGCCAGGCGTCTCTTTGTCTCCAAGTTAAGTATTCTGTTATTTTTTCTTGGGAGGAGACGATTATGCGGGAATCAAAAGCGGTGATTAGTGGTTTCTTGAAGAGTTTTGCAGCGCTTATCGAAAATGCGCTGGAGGCAATTCCGGCGAGAGTCGAGTCTACTTTTTCAATTCTTCGTCTGAAGGGTGCGGCGTGCAAAAAGAGGACGTTCGTTTCGTCGCTGGCTACGTAAACTAGAGCTGGGTTGAAGTTGCTTTCGAACAGGGCTCTCGCAGACGCAAGTAAGCACTTGGCGAATCTTTCGTCAAAAGGTTTCTCAGCGCCGACTTTTTCTGAAATTGCTTGAAATCGTCTTCCGTCAAGTCGTGCGAAGAAGGGAGTGTCAGGTGGAACTTGAAGTTGGGAGAAGATTTCGTGTTCAGTATAGTTGAAGTCTCTATTCCAGTATGATTCTTGCATCGACCGTTTTGGCTCCCTTCTTGTAAACCATGATGGGGTTTAGGTCGAGTTCTTTGATCTCTTGGTGATCCATTACTAATTTTGAGGTTTT
>JAOUPS010000020.1 GCA_029879735.1 Candidatus Bathyarchaeota archaeon
AACGTGCTTGTTGTCGGCTGGGAAAAAATGAGTGAAATGGACACGCCTAAGGTGAACGAGATGATTGCTTCTGCTTCCGACACGGACTGGGACTTTCCAGTTGGAGGCTACTACACAGGATACTACGCTGTGTTAGAGACCAGGCACATGCACTTGTATGGCGAAACGGAAGAGGACATGGCTAAGATCGCCGTGAAAAACCACAACAACGCAACTTTCAATCCTTACGCCCAATGGCGTAGTCAACATGGAACAACCTTCATAACAGTCGAAGACGTGTTCAAGTCGAGGCTTATTTCTTGGCCCTATCGTGCGCTTAATTGTGCGATGATAAGCGATGGAGGCGCGTGCATGCTTTTGGCGAGCGAAGAAACAGCTAAGAAGTTCACAGACTCGCCGGTTTGGATTACTGGTGTTGGTTTAGGTACAGACACAATGCGGCCTGGAGACCGTGTGGACAACCCCATGTATAAGGGTCTCTATCCAGAAGACGAGGCGCTTTATCCAGATGTTTCAACGAAGACTGCTGCACCCTATCCGGAGATGGCTAATTTCGGATCCATGCGCACTTCTGGAGACATGGCCTACAAGATGGCCGGGATAGACGATCCGGTTAGACAGCTTGACTTTGCCGAGCTATTCAACCCTTATGATGGCGTTGAGCTTGCTATGTACGAAGATCTGAGATTCTGCAAACTCGGTGATGGCAAAAAACTCGTAAGGGAAGGCCTCACGGAATGGGGTGGTGGACTTCCGTGTCAGATAAGCGGAGCGCACACTGCAGCGGGACACCCGGTTGGGGCAACATCTATTGCACAGGCAGCGCAGATTTGCTGGCAGCTAACTGAACAGACGGCGAACAAGTGGAAGACAAACGCTAGAGCATTAAGTGGAGCACAAAGGGCACTGCTTCAGGGACATGGAGGAACAGGTTGCCAATCAGGTGTAATGATATTTGAGAGAGGTTGATGAAAATGACGTATAGACCCAAGAAAATTGTAGAAGCACTGGAGTACAACAAGAAATGGGATGAGTGGGCTAGACAGGGCAACTGGTCGACAGTTGGATGGAGATGGGTTGAAGGACCAAGAGGCCACAGGCTTGATCAGCTGTCATCCACGAACTATCTGGTGATTCAGAGACCTCACGCATCAGTGTATCACCACAGCTATGGAATGATATCGAAGTTCTTCAAAGGCCTGCTGGAAAAGAAACTCTATGGAACAAAATGTCCAAAATGTGGCTTAACATTCTGTCCGCCGAGAGCGCACTGCTGGAACCCTGGATGCCGCGTGGAGGAGACGGAGTGGGTTGAGCTCCCGTTACGGGGCGAAGTGCACACGTTTTCTGTGATGGCGTTTTCCGCAACGCCTTTCCTGAAGACTCTGCCGTTCATAATAGCCTACGTGAGAGTTGAGGGCTGCTGCACGACGGTGCCTACAAGACTGATCAAGATTAACCCGTGGGAGGTTTATCCGGGACTAAAAGTGAACATCCACTCCATAGAAAAGACCAAAGGCGACATCATGGACCTGTACTGCACCCCAGCTGAAAAACCAGACCCATCCAAGTGCATGATGACTACGGAAGGAATCGAAAGACTCAAGAACGACATGCGCAAGGTACGCGACTGGGTTGTCAAGAAATTCGGTTCAGAGGCGAAACCAAGCGTAGAAATCTAAGACAACAATTCCCACCCCACATTTTTCTAAAACAGAATCATACGAGTGAATAACATCCACAACAATGCGCAGACGCTGCAACTCCAATTTAACTAAATCAGACTGCCCAAGAGTGTGTAGTACACTACACAAGATTTTCAACGCTTGCTCATGTGTCAATAGATCTTCACTCAGATGAACACTTGTCGTCGTCTGCCGCTGCGGAGACAACGACAAACGCTCAACTTTTTCGGCTACAGCCCCTGGTGTGCGATCCAGCTCCTTCGTCAAGACTTCAAAATTAGCTATGCCTTTCTTCCACAGCTTAATCAGTTTAGCCTCTTCCGCCCGGTTCCAATAATATTTCTTAGGCATGTTGGCTGATCAATACTCCTGAGATCGTTCCTATCAGGCCCGATATAGCAGAGAAGATTTCACTACTCATTTGCCGACAAAGGCCATGTGGCCACTTCGAGAGCCGACAAACAAACAGTCACAACTATACCGTGAATCCACAAAGGCTTGTCAACAATCTCCTCCAAAACCTTGAAAGGCAAAATCGCAGAAACATGCTCCTTAACCTTAGATTCACGATACTCCTCAAACCAAACCTTAGCCTTCTCCAAAGTCCAATCCTTATCCTTCGCAAAAAGATAACTCTGCACTTCAGTTGTGCCTTTACCTACAGGTTTACCTATAACAGCCTTAATGCCCCTGTCAGCATCAATCGTAATAGTGCGAAAAGAGCCCTCCTCAAAATCATCACTGCTACGATGCCCACTACGAATATACTCATCAGTCTCTTCCCAAGGCAAACAGGGCCAGACCCAAACGATTTAGACAGCCGAAGAAAACAGCAAGCCTCAAGACAGCCGGAGAGACTGGCCACTGTTTTCTCTGACTGCCAAAGATGATTTAGTAATACACAAGAGCCAAGATAAAAGATTTGCGATATTAGTTTGTTACTTCTGCTTCAGCTTTTTTCCTTAGATTTCATGTGCGCGCTAGCTGGCTCCTTGTAGGTTAGACACTTAATACAGCTAAGGTGGAAAACGCTAAATTGACCCATTCAAGACTTTAGATTTATAAGATTGTTGATCTTCACTATTCTCAGAGGGTTGTATTGGAAACAAAGATTATTTTTCAGTTTCTTATTGCCATTGCATGTTCAATTTTTATAGCTTCGATCTTTCTCCCTTTTCTCCAAGCATTATGGATTGAGGATTTTCCTGTTCCTGTTCCTGGACCTGAATCCTTCTGGTCTTTTAAGAAAACTGAGATGTATGGGTTAATGTTTAGCGGTTGGCGGAGGGAAGAATGGTGGTTCGCTGATTATTGGCGACGAGAAGAAACGATTGCACCAGCTCTAATCTTTATGTTAACACTTCAGCTCCTTACAGTTTCATGCGCTCTACTGTCGATTTTCAAGTTTAAGTCTCACCTACTCTTTTCATCAATTGTTTTTAGCATTCTCACACTTTTTTGTATGTGGTTTGTGAGCTATGCGCTAGGATCCGCGAATTATAAAAGTTTTGAAGCTGGTTTTTGGCTTACAATTCCTTCGGCAGCGGTATTTCTCGTAGTTTTCCTTCTGTCTCGGAGACAGCTTTGAAATCAACAAAGACATTTTGTTAATTATAGCGTGTGACAATTGTTTAAAAAACAAATTCAAACCACAAAACTAACAGGTTAACCAAAGCCCGCTGCTCTCCCCAGCTACCACAAAGCGCGCGCATAAGATACAACATAAAAGATTTGCTATTATGTAAGCCTCTGATTTGCAAAAAACCACGTGCACACGAAAGAGGATGGTAACATATTCGCACACATCATAGGCTTCTGAAAAAAAGGAGAAGATAGAGAGACTGCTGTAGCGCTATAGTAGGGTTTTGCTTGGCAACAACGGTTTTCTATGCTTCTTTGAAGCTATTTTTGCCACGATGACCACGACTAATGTCAGGCTTATCAAGAGTGGCATGAGTACGATTGTGGGAAATTCCGGTATCCACTCAGTTCCAGTCCACCGAATTATCGTTCCATCAAAGCCTACTGCCCATCCGTCATCAGCGCTAACCATGAACACAGACATGAGATGTTCTGTTGTTGGGCTTGTCCAGTTCAACACAGCGCCTTCCGCATTGACAATTGGCACACCCAAGCACAGCGCCACCATCACAACGAGTAAGATTGCTTTTAAGCCGAAATTCCTCAACATGCCCCATCGCTTCTTCTATCTGCAGAATCAGTTTTTATAACTTGTGGAAGAATCTTTGGTCTAATCCAATCTAGAATAAAAATGTTACACCAATGTCACAAGCAAAAGTAACATTTCCTATTATTATGTCTCTAAAACTCTTTCGCGCGCTTTTATTTTCTTAACCAACTAATCTCACCTTCTGTTTCGCCACATTTTTCATAACCAAAACTTGCTAAAGCCCAACATCTACATTTCAGTTTCAACCTCGTTCATCTTAGCAGTCCAATTGCGAAGCATAAAATGACTCAAAGCCCAGTTTCTACCAACTTTATCGGCTAGGGGCTCACCAATCTCATTCTGCATCCGCTTGTTCATGCGCTTGATCCTGCGAGTAACATGATGATACTTCAAACCGTAACGGCGTACCTTAGCGTGAATCTGTTTAGGAGACAAACCAGCGGATCCAGCTGCACGCAACACATCCAATATCGCCCGGTCTCGACTGTCACGACAAACCATGTTAACCAGATACTCAGAATCAAAATCCATCAAGTGACTGAGACCACGACTGAGGCCTCTTAACATGCGCTTGATCTCTCGTATTTCCTCACTGTTACGACGAACAAGCATCCTGATCCACTTGTACCTACCGTACTTTTCCTCTGGGCTACGCCTACGCTTAACATTGCTCGCCGTTTTCGCTGTCAAAACATCAACAAGCCCTCCTAAGAAGAATCTTTTTATAATTTCTTGTTAGATTTCTACTAACATGCAAATTCTACAATCATCAAAAGCCGTGCCTAAGAACGAGTATTCAACAGAAGAACTAATAGAAGCTTTCCCATGCAGGCTCCCCGATGGGGTCAAAAAGAACGTACTCAACTTGGGGGTGTCAAAAAGACACCTCGTTAGCTCTATTCCTTCGTCTTCTAACAAAGAGACAATCATGAGTGCGAAAGAACTCGTCGACATCTGTTTAGAAGTTTGCCAAGACACTTTAGAAAAAGCTGACTTATCCGTCAAAGACGTAGGCTATTTTATCGCAGCCTACGACGCAAACCCGTTTCTGTGCCCAGGCTTAAGCCACCTTTTAATCCGCAAACTTGGATTCAACCCCTACATCAAACACGTAAACGTTCAAGGAATGGCATGCGTAGCATTCACGAAAGCCTTTGAACTCGCTGAGGACCACCTTGCCACGCACCCCCACGATCATGTTCTGCTCTGCACTTCAGGCGTGAACTCTTACTGGCTCATCAACCAACTGCGACGCTTGAAAGATGTTATGGGAATCCGTGAAATCAGATTGATAAAGAATAAGAGCAAGCAAAAGATGGAGCTTAGGAAATGGATCGCCACCATGGAATACTTCCTCTTCGGAGACGGAGTGGCCAGCTGCGTTATGGCAAGAGAAGGCGATGGACTATCCGTCAACAAAATTGTAAGTGTCACAAACTTCAGAAAGAACGATATCATGGCTGGTTACGCAAGAATCGTAGCCCTAAACGAACCCTTCAAGTTCGGCTTCTACTCACACTTGGACAAAAAACTGCCAAGACTCGGAGTCGAATACACCAGTCTAGCCATAGAGAAACTGCTAGGAAAAAACGCTGAAAACATAATGAAAAATGCGAAAAAATGGGCGATCCACACCGGCAGCAAGAGAATACTCAACCTCATGGCTGAGCACCACCGAATTCAACCCGAAAAACTCAAGGAGTCACACGAAGTGCTCAACGAATACGGCAACTTATCCGGAGCAAGCCTACTCTTCATCCTTGAAAAAATAGTTTCAGAAAACAAGTTTTCCACGGGCGACATGATATTGATGCTTGGCTACGGATGGGGATTCTCAGCCTCCGCCGCCCTGCTAGAATTTTCAGAAACAGCACGAATGAAGCGATAGCTTTAAACCGATAACAAAACAATTTTTAGGTTCAATAACGGTATTTAAGTTAAGATTAGCTTGTCAAGGAGCAAAATCCGAATGTCCGACAAAGAAAAAATTAACGAAATAATGAAAGAGAGGGAACGCTGGGAAAAGACAACGCTGCCAAAATGGATGGAAAACCGCCCCGAAAGAAAAAACGAATTCCGAAACCATTCAGACACGTTGATAAAACGAGTTTACACGCCAGAAGACACCAAAAACATGGATTACATGCGAGACCTCGGTTTTCCAGGCGAATACCCATTCACCCGAGGAGTACACGCAACGATGTACAGAGGCAGACTATGGACCATGCGACAGTTTTCAGGATACGGCACAGCAGAACAAACAAACCAACGCTTCAAGTACCTGCTAAAAGAAGGTGAAACAGGTCTAAGTATAGCCTTCGACTACCCAACAATAACTGGATACGACTCAGACCATCCATTCGCCAGAGGCGAAGTCGGTATATGCGGAGTCGCCGTCGCATCCCTGAAGGACATGGAAGTCCTCTTAGACGGAATCCCCCTCGACAAGGTTACAACCTCCATGACAATAAACGGTCCAGCGGCCATGCTCCTCGCCATGTATGTAGCAGTAGGCGACAAACAAGGAGTACCCAGAGAAAAGATTGGAGGAACAACCCAAAACGACATGCTCAAAGAGTTTTTCGCCCAGAAACTCTGCATATTCCCGCCGAAGCCCTCACTTAAGCTTGTAACAGACATCATAGAGTACTGTGCTCATCACTTGCCGAAGTGGAATCCGATAAGCATAAGTGGATACCACATAAGAGAAGCCGGCGAAAACGCCCTCCAAGAATTAGCCTTCACAATATACGACGGAATAGCCTCCGTGGAATCCGCCCTCGAAAGAGGATTAAACGTTGACGATTTCGCCTCACGCCTATCGTTTTTCTTCGCATCCCACAACAACCTATTTGAGGAAATAGCCAAATTCAGAGCAGCCCGCAGACTCTGGGCAAAAATAATGAAGGAACGCTTCCACGCCAGAAACCCTAGATCCATGTGGATGCGTATGCATATCCAAACTTCAGGTTGCACCCTTACAGCTCAACAACCATTAAGCAACATCATACGCACAACAATCGAAGCCCTAGCAGCTATCCTAGGCGGAACCCAGTCCCTGCACACAAACTCTTTCGACGAAGCTTTATGCTTGCCAACCGAAGAAGCCGTTAGGGTCGCACTAAGAACCCAGCAGATAATAGCCCACGAAAGTGGAGCAGCCGACACCATAGATCCCCTAGCCGGCTCTTACTACGTCGAATACCTAACGAACGAAATGGAAGAACAAGCAATGGAGTACATCCAAAAAATAGACGACATGGGCGGAGCCATAGTAGCTATAGAAAAAGGATTCTTCCAAAAAGAAATCGCCGACAGCGCCTACAAATACCAGAGGGAAACAGACGATAAAAAACGAATCATAGTCGGCGTAAACAAATACACAACCGGAGACGAAACTTCAATACCAATGTTAAGAGTAGACCCAAAGGTCGAAGAGGAACAAGTTGCAGGGCTGCAAAAACTCAGAAGAGAAAGAAATAATAGGAAAGTGGATGAAATGCTTGAGAAACTCCATTACGCCACAGAAAAGGATGAAAATCTCATGCCAATAATAATTGAAGCCGTAAAAACCTACGCAACTCTCGGCGAAATCTGCGGTGTGTTACGAAAAGTGTACGGAGAACACAAAGAACTAATAGTCATCTAGAAAAGAGGGAAAACACATGCAAAGCCAAAGAAAAATTAGGATTTTAATCGCCAAGCCAGGCCTAGACAGCCACGACAGAGGAGCAAAGATAGTGGCCAGAGCCTTAAGAGATGCTGGAATGGAAGTAATCTACACAGGTTTAAGACAGACTCCAGAGCAAATAGTCGAAACAGCCCTCCAAGAGGACGTGGACGTCATAGGCTTAAGCATACTCTCAGGAGCTCACAGAACCCTTTTCCCGAGAATAATGGAACTTTTGAAACAGAAAGACTTAACAGACATGATGGTCTTCGCAGGAGGCATAATTCCAGAAGAAGACATTCCAGAAATGAAGAAACTCGGAATAAAGGAAATCTTTGGACCCGGAACTCGAACAGATACAATAGTCCAATTCGTATTTGACAACATTCCAAAAAGACCCTAAATCCTGAAGATGTGCCAAACCATTGACAAAAATTGAAGAAATAGTTCAGGGCGTGCTATCTGGAAACCGCAGAAGCATAGCCAGAGCAATAACAATCATCGAAAACAACACAGCTGAAACTCATAAACTAGTCGCTTCAATTTATCCACATACTGGAAAAGCCCACATAATAGGGATAACTGGTCCAGGCGGCTCTGGAAAAAGCACCCTCATAGAGAAGATCATACGCGAGTACAGGCGGAAAGACAAAACTGTCGGCGTTATTGCTGTGGACCCAACAAGCCCCTTCACAGGCGGCGCATTCCTAGGCGACAGAATCCGTATGCAAGAACTAAGCACAGACCAAGGCGTTTTCATACGTAGCATGGCAACCCGCAACTATATGGGAGGAATAGCCAAGGCAACAAAAGATGCTGTAAAAGTCTTAGACGCAGCAGGCAAAGACATAGTCATCGTGGAAACCGTCGGGGCTGGGCAATCCGAAGTAGAAATAATTAAAGTGGCCAAGACGATAGTTGTGATTTTTGCACCAGGCTTGGGAGATGAAATACAAGCAATCAAAGCTGGAATGATGGAGATAGCTGACATTTTCGTCGTGAACAAAGCTGACCGCGAAAACGCAAACAAAGCCATCATGGACATCCAAGCAATGCTACAACTAAACAACCAAGAAAAAACATGGAAAAAGCCTGTCCTAAAAACAACAGCCCTCACAGGCGAAGGCGTCCCACAACTCATCGAAAGAATAGAAGAACATAAACACTTCTTGGAAAGACAGTTGGAACACAAAAGAAGCAGAGAAAAGGCTGAAGCAGAGCTTATAGAAGCCATAAAAGAGAAAGTGGCAACTTCAATGATAGAAAAATTGAAAAAAGAAGGAAAATTCGAAGAGTTTCTGAAAAAAATTCTGAAGAAGGAAATGGACCCAACCTCTGCTGCTGAAAAACTCCTAAACGAAAAATTCAGAAACAAAGTTTAGAAGCGTCAAAGCAATGCCCAAACTAGAAAAGGGACTTGTGCAAGTTTACACCGGAGATGGGAAAGGCAAAACCTCAGCGGCTTTTGGACTTGCTCTGAGGGCTGTGGGTAGAGGATTAAAGGTTTACATAATCCAGTTCATCAAAGGCGGATTTGACTACGGCGAACTCTATGTGGTGGATAGACTTCCAAACCTTAAATTGAAGGCGTTCGGCAGAGGCATGTTCGTCACTGAAAAGCCTCCTGGAAAAGAGGATGTTGAACTTGCACAAGAAGCCTTAGCTCTTTCTCAGGAAGTGGTGAAAAGCGGAGAATACGACATAGTTATCCTAGACGAAATTAGCGTAGCCCTAAACTTGAAACTGATAAGTCTTGAAAAAGTTCTGGAACTGATAAAGGACAAGCCAAAACACGTTGAACTCGTGTTAACGGGACGTTCTGCACCAGAGGAAATAATTAAAGCCGCTGATTTGGTTACAGAAATGAGAAAGGTTAAACACCCATTCCACAAGGGTTACCAAGCCCGAAAAGGAATAGAATACTAGCTTCTCCATGTCCAAAATTGCAACACCGAGTTGAATTTTAAGGGAGGTTTAAATGTCCAATCTTGTCAGTGGAACTGCTTTCGTTCGTTACGGACTTTAGCGCGCTCTAAATGCGAAACCTTTGCTTAGAAGCGCTTCCTCAAGAAAGTTCCAAGGGCTTCTCTAATTTCCTCTAAAGGTAAAAGTGCAGGGTTGAATTCAGGCTTGAAGCGAAGACAAATAATTCAGAAATATTAACGCAGCCTCTTTTTATAAAACTGACATATAAAATTGTTCCGTCTATTCACGTGTGGAGTGTTGGGTGGGTGGTATGTAGGGCGGGATTGTGGGATATTTGGCTTCGATTGGCGTGAAGGTCGGCTCGGTCTAGGGAAAACTACACGATTAGCGGGTAAATCTCCTTTGTCACGTATTCCAGATACCTTTCTTTTTCAGTTAAATTGAATATTGTTACTGAAGCATCTCTTGTTACGCCCACCACGTAGCCGTATTCCTTGGACCTCGCGACAATATACCACAAGTCACCGTGCTTGCCATAGTCCTCGAAAAGCGAAGTGTTTATCAAGTCTGGTCCATAAAGCGAAAGTTTGTTCACGTTTGGAATGTCAACATTGTCGAAAAACGTGATTTTCGTGTCTTCCGGATTTTTTAGATGAAACTCGCTCAAGGTTTCAGGCGAGATTCTAGCTTCAACTACGCCGCCCCTTTTCTCAAACAGAATTTCGCTCAGCTTGTTTGCTATAAAATTGGCCAAGCGTTTCTTCTCCACAACAGTCAAAAACATGAGACCCTCATGTTCCGCAAAGCTAAAGACAGCTTCAACCGTGCGTGGTAACGGCATTACTTTTCCCCTGTGGAAAACACGCATCACGTAATCGTGCGAGTAAATCCCTCTAAGCATGTTTTCTCTTGGCAGAAGCCCAACAACCTCCGTCACAAGCGTAAACTTGTAGTCACCTTCCTCGTAATAGTCTTCAGTGCGATAGCCCTCAAGTCTTAAGGCTGTTTCAGCTAGCGAAAGTGGTTCAAAAAGCCTAAAGACCTTACCAGCGACAACCACAGTCTTAATCTCCAGCCTCTATCTGCAAATATATATGTAAAACTTTTGCGCTTCCAGACTTAGCTTTGAGTGAAACTCAGCCTAATTGTTTTAATAAGGGATTTTTAACTCTATTACTACCACTAAAGAGGCAAAGGCTCCAATGCTGATTCAAGAGGTAATCCTAGAAAATTTCATGAGTTACGAGTATGCTAGGGTACCGTTCAAATCGGGCATAAACGTTATTTGTGGACCCAACGGCTCAGGAAAATCTTCGCTTTTGTTGGCTATTTCTGTGGCTTTAGGACAGTCTTACACTGAACGATCGAGAAAATTGAGCGATCTGATACGTTGGGGGAAAGACCAAGCCCGCGTAACACTAATTCTAGATAACACCAAGAAAGGTAAACGTAGACCCGTTCCCAAATTCAATAAAGACCAGATTTTTCTCACACGCGTCATGCGGAAGGACGGCAAGTACTGGTTTGCGCTTGAGAACAGGGCAGCCACAAAGGCTGAAGTTGAAAGACTTCTTGCTAGGCTAGGCGTCGACCCTGACAACATGCTTATCATAATGCATCAGAACATGGTTGAACAGTTCACAGTGCGTTCTCTGCAAGAAAAGCTGATAATGGTTGAGGCAGCCGTTGGACTTGAGCCCTACCGCCGAAACGTGCTGCAAGCCCAAAAGAAACTCACAAGCACACTGAGTCAAGAGGAATCCGTAAGCAAGCTTCTGGAGTCGTCTGAGCAGACACTCAATTACTGGAGGGAACAATACGACAGATATCAAGAGAAAAAGCAGCTACTAACCAAGAGGAGATTCTTGGAAAGGGAGCTCGCATGGGGAGAGGTGGCAAGAAGAGAAAACATAGTTAAGGGGTCAGAGGCAGACAGGAAAAAGGAACAGGATACTCTAAACCACATTGAAAATGAAACAAAGGCGGCGTCAGGTCAACTGCAAACTCAGCAGAGCCAACTTGAAAAGCTAAAGAGTGAATGGAAAAGACTTTTTGATGAACGTTTAAGCCTTGAACGCGAAAAAGCCAGAAGCGAGTCAACAACCTCACTGTGCGAACAACTGTTGAGAGAAACAACAATTCTGGATGAAGCAATCCAGGGCAGAGGAAATCCATCTCTTCTGGTAAGTCAAGGCTTCGAAGAAACTTTTTCAAAACGGTTTAAGCTCTTGAAAAGCGAAAACTTGAAGGAGCTGATACAAAACTTCAACCAGCAACTTTCAAAGCTAAACACAAAAATAAGTGAAAACCAAAAAAGAGTGGGAAGCCTAGAAGAAGATAATGAAAGTGTTAGCAGTCACGTTTTGGATAGCAGAATTAAGTTAGCACTGCTCCAGTATCGTGAAGAAAATGTGAAAGCCGAACTTGAAAAATTGGAAAGGGAACTGAAGGACGCAAAAGCCTACCTGGATGAAGAGATCAAAAAGGCTGAACAGACCGGGCCGAGAATCGCCGTCATAAAAAACGTCGGCGAAATTCTCGACGAGATCAGAGTTACAGACGGGCATTTAGCAGCCCTTTCAGACGTTTCAGAAGATATAGAACGCATGTATGAGTCATATTCTAAGCTTTATTTAGAGTTGAAAGAGAAGGCAAGGCTGGTTGCTGAAAACCGCGAAAAGGCATTACAGGAAGTGAAAGCAAGGATGCAGGCTTGGCTAACAGTAATCCAGAGCCTATTGGACCGCGTGAACCTCCAATATCAGAAGATTATTGCCAAATCCCAAGCTGTTGGAGAAGTCAACCTTGTTGATGGACATGATATAGAGGCTGCCGGACTGGAAATCCTTGTAGGCTTTAAAGGTGGCAAACCAGTTCCGCTTAACGCTTACACTCAAAGCGGTGGAGAAAGAACAACAGCAACCATGAGTTTTCTGCTGGCTTTACAGCAACACGTCCGCTCACCATTCCGCGCTGTTGACGAATACGATATTCACATGGACCCGAAAAACCGTGAAATAATCGCAAAGATGCTTATCTCAACAGTCAAGGACGCAAACGCTCAATACCTTGTGATTACGCCGAGTCAAGTGACATTCACAAAGGACGAAGTAAACATAATCACAGTTCAAAACATTGAAGGAACATCGATAATCAGAGAGGTTGCATAATGCAGTCGAAGAGAACACGAAAAAAACTTGGAAGAGAAAAACTCCAAGGAATAATCGAGCTGTGCAAACCTGTTGAAGAACGTTCACTAGACCCATTTCTGATAGACATTGATGAAGTCATAAGCATAATCAGAGAATATTTTCCAGAGTGGAAACTGCCAGAAGATCTGTGCTTGGATGCTGAAACAGTCCATCATTTAGCCTCGGTTATAAAACTTCAAAGCGAATGGGTTAAACATCGTTCAACATCACTTTACACAGACCCCTTCCTATTAGAAGAGAAGCTCACGCGCGTAAGCAAGGAAGAGATAGTCGAGATTTTCCTAAAGGCTTGGCATCCAACAGTTGAGTTGGAACAGATTTCGCTTCACAGCTTGGCAGAGGCAACAAGATACTGGAAAGGCTTGCTGCCGTTAGATGAAAGATGGAAAGCGATTTCTCCAGAAAAGATTGAAACGGGTCTTGCAACAAGAGAAGAGCTGATAAGGCAGAGAATTTTGCGGGATAAGACTTTTTCAGAAGAGCTTGAGAATTTCTGGCAAGGACTAAAGAAAATGGTTGAAGAGAAGAGTGAAAACGGCAAAATTCGATACTGGGATTTTGTTGGTGCAGAAACTTACGAGGAAACAGTGCACAGAGCCTTCATGACAAGCTTTTTGGTCACATATGGTTATGCAACATTAGAAATTTATCCACTAGAGGAAGAAAATTTCATCAAGCCATATGAAAAGCCTGTGACCAAAATCGGAAAAAAGCAACTGGTTTCAATACCGATAGCCATCACGGTGGAAGACTGGACGAAATGGAAGAGAGGCGAACTGAAATGAGCAGAAGGAAAGCCTATTACGCAAACAAAATTAAAAGAGCGGCTCACCTGCTCTTCTACCGAAGACACAGAAAACCCGGAGCAAAGGGATGGGAACTTCGGAAAGCGTTAGGTTCAGACTATCCAAAAGTCCTAAAGATCTTAGACAAGTATCTGAAGGCACTTGACCTGCAGGTTAAAATGGTTTTTGAGGAAGCGAAGCCAGCCGAAAAACCAACCTTGGAGGAGTTGGACAAAGCCAGGTTCTACATAACATTGAGAGGAGAATTAACATCCAAAGAACCTAAAATGATTGGTTGGCGAATCGACGACCTCGCTGGACTAGCGATAACCATCGCATATGTCATCTCTAAAAAGGGAAAAACGTCACGAAAAGAGGTTGAAGAACTTCTACGCGACAAACTGCCCGGATGGAAAGTTGGCCTCAACATTGACCGCTACATCCACTATGGATATCTAACACAAGACGAAAACGAACAATTATACCTAGACTGGAGGGTTAGGGCAGAGGTTGACCAGAAAACGCTCATAGATCTCCTTTTAAGCACTGAAGCTTAAACGCGTTCTACCGTCTTATCTTATGAAAAATGAATGCTATAATGTCGATGACAATTATTGCGACAAGAACTATCAATGGGCTGCCTAGAAACTTGTCCGTGAAGGAGTCTCCTTCCGCATTAACAGAATTGATTAATATAGACAAGATGAACAAAACAAATGGTGCTAACACGCCCTTCTTCATGCTCCCCATTCTCTTAAATTTAGGTTATGCTTACGTTTTGGATCTGAAAGTACCTTTTAGCCAAAAAGCGTAAACGTTCGGCGTTTCTCCCATTCTTTCCTATAGCAACACCCTTGTCTCTCGGATTAACCGTTACAACAGCCATTGTTTTCCCATCCAGTCTCTCGGTTATGCGAACCTCTCTAACGAACGCTGGTTTCAAAGCGTTTTTAATAAATTGCACAGGGTCTTCTGAATACTCAATTATCTCGTGTTTTTTACCCGTCATCCTCTCCAGAGTGTGGATGTTCCTTCCGCCTTTTCCAATAGCCACGCCTATTTCGCCCCCCTTAACCACGAAGATCACGCGCCCCTGTCCCTCATTGATTATGCAGTCCTTGACGTTCGCACCAGTTATGCTTTCAAACAATGCGATGTATCGCATTTCCGTACCTGTCAATTTTATTCCGCTTGTCATTCACTCCCTCCGTAGGATTCCTCTAGCGCTGGTTTTTCTATTAACTCCAGAACTTCTGAATCACCGGGCTCTCTTATACTTGCCGCTGAAATTAAAAATGGTTTGCCGCATACTGCAGCTAGGTCTATCGAAGAACCTTTGTACACGATCAGTGGAACCTTTGAGAGTTTACAGTAGTATTCTATATCTTCACGTATGTTTCTAGGACAGTTGGAAGCCAAGATTATCAGTTTGACCTTGCCTGTCTTTGCATTCTTTATGGCTGAGTTCGCTCCGAAGGATACCTTGCCTGTTTTCACAACCGTTGTAATTGCCTTATCTATGTCTATCATTTATCCTTTCCCTTCAGCTCAGAAATCGACATGTAAAGTTCAACCAATCCTGTTCCTATTGGAATTGACTGCCCAACTATTACGTTTTCGGTTACACCCCCCAATGGGTCGCTTTCACCCTTCACAGCCGCAGCAACAATGTTCGGAATAGTTATCTCGAAGGCTGCCCTGGCCAAAACACTTGACTTCTTACCGCTTACGCCGTGTCTACCTATCTGCTGCACCTCACCAGTAGATGTCATCATATCTGAAACAAGCATGACATGGCGGATGTCAACGTCCAATCCCTGCTCCTCCAAGACTCCCTTAGCCTCACGCATCAACGCGTTTCTAGCGGCTTCTACCCCAAGGGTTTTAGCTATCTCGTGAACGTTGTTGGTTGTTGTTCGTGAGGTATCTACCCCAGAAACCTCCAAAACTTCAAGTAGGTTTGAACCGTCGGTTCTTATAACCCATTCTCCTCTTTCTTCTGTAACCAGCACACGTTTTATGCCGGACACACCTTTGATATGAAATGAGGAAACTTTGCCAAGCAATTTTTTGAGAGCCTCAACTTTTTCTGGCTTTATATGTACACGCTTGCCCCTTATTCTCACGGTGCAATCCTGTATCTCTAACTTGTCCTCCAATTCTTGTAGTGCCACATCTCTATCTTCCATCATCGTCTTGTTAAGTTCCACCACTATCTCCTCATGCACTTGATCTTCGTAGATCGCCTGCGCCAAGTCCTCTAATGTTGTGTGAACCATATTGCGGGCAAGTTTTACAGCGGATTCTCTGCTTTTCCTACGTTTTCCAGCTAAATAAATTGTCATAATTGGTGTGGACGGAATTCTTCTTGCGTCAACAATTTCTATTAGTCTTGGCAAGCCCAGGGTTACGTTTTGCTCCCTAACTCCTGCGTAGTGGAATGTCCTAAGGGTCATCTGTGTGCCTGGTTCGCCTATTGACTGGGCTGCAACTATGCCTACGGCTTCACCCGGCTCCATTGAGGCACGTTTGTAATGTTCAACTGTTAACTTGATTGCTTTTTCAACGCCTTTCTTGCCGAGCTTTGCTTTGGTTAGACCCCGTTTAAGTTCGTTTATGAGTAGAGGTGAGAGTTCGCTTTCAACTTCTTCCAATCGTTTTTTGATGTATTCATCTGGTGCGGGTTTACCTTTCTTCACAGCGATTTTTATATGTTCAATCAGTCGGCTCACGTTCACGGCTTTTCCATGATCACTTTTAGCCGGGTCGACGCCGTCTTCCCCGTATTTGAATTGGATTATGTCTCCGGCTGAGTTTCTAACAGTTCCATCGTATTCTAAGCGTAAATGTTCAAGCGCGTTGATCAGTCTCCTTTGCATGTAGCCGCTTTGCTGTGTTCTGACGGCCGTGTCAACTAGGCCTTCTCTACCACCCATGGCATGGAAGAAAAATTCAATAGAGTCAAGCCCACTTTGATATGAGGAATATACGAAACCTCTTGCTTTCGGACTTGGGTCGCCTGGTTTGAAATGTGGCAATGCACGTCCTACATATCCACGCATTATCCTTTTTCCACGCACTGCTTGCTGCCCTACACACGCACTCATCTGTCCAATGTTTAGGCTTGAACCTCTGGCACCAGTTCTTGTCATAATTATACCTGAATTTTCTAGGGTGAAGTCTTCGTCAGCTACTTTCCCGGACTCATCTCTCGCCTTTGCAAGTTCATTCATAACGTATATCTCAAATGAATCCTCAAGAGTTTGCCCGGGAAGTCTGGGAAGGGTTCCCTTACGATAACTGTCTATTAGTTCTCCTATCCTCTTTTCAATCCTTGCCATTTTTTTTCTTATTTTGTCCTCAGCGTTTGGAGATAGAACTAGTTCGTCATATGAATACGTGAAACCTCTCATGGTTATGAAAAGCTTCAACATTTGAGTTATTTTGTTCAGAAATTTGCGTCCAGCATCTGTTCCATAATCCTTTATTATCCTATGGAGAAGACTTTCAGACTGTTCAGCACCTATTGAACGCCTATCTATAACACCGCATATGAGTTCGCCGTTTTTAACAACAACGTAGGCGTCGTAGGGGCAGTTTTCCTTCTCGCATTTGTCGCATCCTTGACAGATGCTTGCCTTCAAGACATAGCTTAGGTCTTTTGGTAGAAATAGGCTGAAAATCTGTTTGCCATTCCATAATGGTTGAGGCTGTTTGATTTGCGGCTTTGGCAATGGTCCCTCGTATCTCGCTCCTATTAGTAGTCTGCTGACCTCCTCCCTGGTCAGGTAATTGGATTTTCTCGTGAACAGGTATGCAGCTGTTATAAAGTCTCGGATTGCACCTATTATCGGACCGCCAAATCTTGGTGACAATATTTGATCTTGAACTTGCATTAGTAGGCGTGCCTCTGTTCGCGCCTCTTCGCTCTGTGGTACGTGTAGGTTCATCTCGTCCCCGTCGAAGTCAGCATTGTAAGGTGGACAAACACATAGATGCAAGCGGAACGTTTTGTAT
Source organism: Candidatus Bathyarchaeota archaeon (assembly GCA_029879735.1). Lineage (GTDB taxonomy): Archaea > Thermoproteota > Bathyarchaeia > Bathyarchaeales > Bathycorpusculaceae > JAOUPS01. Next base: position 17,487 of record JAOUPS010000020.1, read on the forward strand.
GGCAGAACACGCGCATAATGCGCCATAATTGACATGCGGTGAAGCGAAGGCTGACGGTTGAATATGGCTATGTCTCCATTTTTAAGGTGCCTTTCAACGACAAAGCCAAGCCCCAAGGCTTCAGCAACCTTTTCCCTGTCAACAACAAATTCAAGTCTTATCCGTTTGCCATCAGGCCTAATAATATAGAGGGCGCCAGGATATTTTTCAGGACCATTTATGATGAGTTTGCGCATTTCTTCAATGTTCCATTCGGTGACTTTTTCAGGTACAGACAATCGCATGGCAACTTGAAGCGGAACACCAACCTCATTTATGTCCAAGTTTGGATCAGGAGAAATGACTGTTCGTGCTGAGAAGTCGACCCTTTTTCCTGAAAGGTTGCTTCTGAATCTTCCTTCTTTTCCCTTCAACCTTTGTGAAAGCGTTTTTAATGCTCTGCCGGAGCGATGCCTTGCGGGAGGTATTCCGGAAGCTTCATTGTTGAAGTAGGTTGTTACGTGGTATTGTAGAAGTTCTGATAGGTCTTGGATTATGAGTGTTGGGGCTCCAGCATCCATGTTTTCTTTCAATCTTTGGTTGATGCGGATTATGTCTACTAGTTTGTGGGTCAGGTCGTCTTCTGAGCGGATGCCTGATTCTAACGTGATTGATGGGCGCACATAGACTGGTGGAACTGGTAGAACTTGCAAGACCATCCATTCTGGGTGTGCAGCCTTGGGGTCAAATCCTAAAAGTTCCAAGTCTTCATCCGATATACGTTCTAGTCTTTCTCGAACCATGCTTGGCGTTAATGGTTGTGAGCCACTTTCTGGGATTACCTCACTGAGTTTCGTTGGTTTTTCAAAGGTTATCTTATATTGGATTGCTGCACAGTGAGAGCACTGCTTCGCCTTTATCATCTCCTTCAGAATTTCCTTGTAAACTCTGTCTGGAACTCCCCCTAAGAGTTGACTTGTTCTATCAATTCTGGCTTGAGTTCTCTCTATCTTGTCGTCTGTCAGTAATGTTCGCCCGCAGTTTCGGCATGTTGCCCTAAGAAGGTTGTATATGATTTTTGTAAATTCAATGTGTATTATTGGGACGGCAAGTTCGATGTGGCCGAAGTGGCCTGGACAGCGAATGGCTGTGTTGCCACACGTTTTACATCTTTGTCTCGGTTCAAGGGTCCCAAGCCTACCATCCATTAATCCAGCGGTTATTGGAGCACCGTCTTCATCATAAGTATCTGGTGTTTGAATCTCCACCACTGAGAGTTTGCGTATATCTTGGGGTGAAAGCAGACCGAACACAATTTCATCAAGAACTTTATGGACTGCTTCTGCCACAGCCATATTAAGCCTTCTCCTTAAGCTTCAATTTAGGCGTTACACAAAGACTCATTAGTTCTTGCAAGAGAAGTTTGAAAGCGTAAGAGACCACTACCGGGGAGATTCTAGCATTGTCTCCACAGATTCTGCACGTGTGTTTTCTCTGTTTCATGTCGTAATAGGCTAGGTAACCGCAATTTTCACAAACATACAATGTGTATCTGTCTGATTCCTCTAATAATCTGTCGCGAAGCAGCATTGCCGCTCCATGCCCTATCAGGCAGTCGCGTTCCATTTCTCCGAATCTTAAGCCTCCACCCCTAGCTCGACCCTCAGTAGGCTGTCTCGTCAGCATTTGAACCTGTCCCCTTGCTCTGGCATGTATCTTATCCGCAACCATGTGGTGCAGTTTCTGATAGTACGCGGTTCCAACGAACACGTCTGCAACGAATTTTTCGCCCGTTACGCCGTTGTAAAAGACTTCTCTGCCAGTGTGACTGAATCCAAGCTTAATTAAGGCTTTTCTGAGCTCTCTAGGGCTCTCATTTGAAAAGGGTGTTCCATCAACTTGTTTTCCCCTCATGGCGGCAACCTTTCCAGCTATTGACTCAATGAAGTGTCCAATGGTCATTCTTGAAGGAATCGCGTGAGGATTGATCACAATGTCTGGAACTGTGCCGTCTTCTGTGAAGGGTATATCCTCTTGTGGAACGATTAATCCTATAACTCCCTTCTGTCCATGTCGGGAGGCGAATTTGTCTCCTAGCTCTGGGATGCGTTGGTCCCGGACTCTAACCTTAACAAGTTTGCTTCCTTCTCTCGACTCTGTCACGAAAATCGCGTCAACAATTCCTGTTTCTGACGGCCGCATATCCACCGATGTGTCACGCATCGAAGGACCTCGCACTTCAAATTCTTTGTATTCCTCGAGGAATCGTGGCGGGCTTGTCCTGCCGATGAGAACGTCTCCGCCTGATACTTGTGCTTCTAAGCCTATTACTCCGTCTGGCTCAAGCAGTCTGTAATATTGTTCTCCTCTGTATCCACGCATTCCAGGGTCAGGTATCACGAACTTGTCTTTCAATCCGCCTAGGTATTGGCGGCATTCAGCCTCGTAGATTCTGTAGAAGGTTGAGCGGCTTAAACCTCTTTCTATCGACGCTTTATTGAAGATTAGGGCGTCTTCCATGTTGTACCCTTCAAAGGAAAGTACGGCTACTACGCAGTTTTGCCCTGAGGGGCGAAGTTTGTAGCCAATCATATCCATTAATGCCGTTTCTACCAGCGGTATCTGCGGGTAATGCAGAATATGCGACCTTGAATCTACACGTTGCTGAAAGTTTGTTGCGTAAACGCCTAACGCTTGCTTCGCCATTGCGGCTTGATACGAGTTTCGCGGTGACTGATTGTGCTCCGCGTAGGGGATTGTTGAGGCACATATCCCAAGCGTTGTGTATGTTGCAATTTCCACATGTGTATGCTCTGGAGTTGCCTCTTCCATGCTTATGGCAACGTAGGCATTTTCCTCTTCTTCAGCATCCAAATACTCAGTTATGCCGTTCTTAACAAGGTCTTCCCATGACCATTCTCCAGAGAACATCTTTTCGACGTGCTCCGGTTGGAGTTTTGGAACACCGTTCTCAACTATTATGAGAGAGCGTCTTACCCTTCCCATACCGCAGTTGACGTATATCTCTTCTCTCTCACCGTAAATTTTTGAGAAATTGGCTATGTTCACTTCGCTTGAGATTTCACCCCTTCTTCGTCTTTCCCTGAATTCCCATGTCAGTTCTTTTTGGGAAGCGCAGTATCCTATTATGTTTCCGTCGACGAAAACTTTTGCTCCTGAACGTCTTAGGGTTTCGTTTGCTTCATGTGCAGGTACTACGCCCATGCTATGAAGTATCTGTATTATTTTCTTTGGGTTTACCCCTACCGAGATGCACGCTGACAATGCTAGGTTTTTGACCAGGCCACAATTTGAGCCTTCTGGCGTTTCGTTTGGACATAGACGGCCCCAATGGGTTGGATGTAAGTCTCTGGCTTCAAAGTTCGGTTGACTTCTGCTTAATGGCGATTGCAGTCTGCGTAGGTGGCTTAAAGTTGATACGTGGTTTGTCCTGTCTAGAAGCTGAGTTATACCTACTCTTCCCCTTCCCCAATTTCCGGTGGCAAGTGCATGTTGAAGTCTTTCGGTTATTATTCCTGGGCGGACAGCTACTGAAACGGTTATTATTGGTCCCTTCACGCCTATGCGTTCAAGTTGATATTTTATGTCTCTGCAGAGGTTTCTGAAGGCTACTCTGAAGAGGTCTGCAAGCAAGGGCCCTGCAAGTCTTAGCCGCTTGTTTTTGAAGTGGTCTTTGTCGTCTGTTTTTCTCTTTCCAAGTTTTAGTTCAATCACCCTGCACGCCATTTCGCCCAAGAATAATGCTTTGTCTCTTCTGCTTTCGCTTGTTCTGCCGATGTGTGGTAGAAAGTTTTTGTTTGTGGCTGTTTCAGCCTTCTGTATGCGGTATTCTTCAACTTGGCCATGAGCGACACGGTTTCCGATAAACAGAACAGCGTCTCTTACTGCGTCTATGCCTATGGCCTTCTCGAATGAAGGTTCTAGTTCTCTCTGTATCTCTTCTTCGAGGGAGACTGCTTCAGCTATTTCCTTGTCGGATTCCAAGCCTAAAGCATGCATCAATATGACAAAGGGAATACTAGTAGGCACGCCGGGCATGGAAACGTATATGGCTCCGTCCGACTTTAGCTTGAGCTCTATTCTTGCTCTAAAGCCAACAGTCGTAGAGAATATCTTCGCTTGATATACAGGCTTTGTTCCTTTCGTGTCTATGTCCACGATTATGCGGTTCGGAGCCAAGTCTTCCATGGCTACTATTACGCGTTCTGAACCGTTCACTATGAAGTATCCGCCTGGGTCGTCTGGGTCCTCACCGCAAGCTATTAGTTCTTCTCCTGAAAGCTGTGATAGGAAGCAAAGCTTCGACTTCAGCATTACTGGAATGTTTCCGATGTAGACGAGCTCTGTGTCTTGTTCTCTGCCGTCTATCACAGGGGTCATTTCAAGGGCTATTGGAGCCGCGTATGTTAGGCTGCGGAGTCTTGTCTCTAAGGGATAGATTTCATGTTTTGTGCCGTCCACCTCTGTCACGTACGGACCGGTTATTCTGGTCTGCGGATCTATCATCCAAACTTGGCCTAGCTTCACCTTGTATGGACATTCGGGAACTTCTATTGAAATTTCACCTACTTCATCAATTACTTCTTGAAGGCCGTGGTCTATGAACTCGTTGTAAGAGTCAAGATGTTGGCGGACCAAGCCTTTTTCCTTAAAGAAGGCGTTTAGAAGAAAATGCGTATCCTCTTTTGAAAATTCAGCCAATTCTAACAAGCCTCTCGAAATTTTACGTTTAAAAACACATAGATAGGATTATGCGACGCGGGTTTTCTCAAACTTTTAATTTCCTCCGACTGTTGGGTCATCCAACTCGAAAAATTGGTCTCCAATCTTTTAAAGAGCTAGAGACGTAACTGCACAGCTCTCTAATAAACTTTTTTGTATCTTATTTCACCTTTCGCGTATTTTAGATGGTTTACTTAGGCTCGTTAACACAAAGTATTTGTTATCGGCAACGGTTGTCCTGTGTCGAAAAGGAGTACGGGAATAAATCTTGGAGCAGAAATTTAAAGCGTTGATTGTCTGGCTTATCTTGAATGGAAAAGCAGAGAAATCCTTAGAGTTGCTCGCTGAACATTATGGTGTTGATATGCCCAAGATAAAGGTGGGCTTACCTAAAGCCCATAAAAAGAAGACTCTCGGATGTTACAACGCGAAAAACAAGACGATTTTTGTTTTGAACGGTGACACGCTTAAGGAACCATTCATCATTCTACACGAGTTTTACCATCACCTTAGAACAACTTTAGACGCAAAACATAAGGGAACCGAAAGGTACGCAGATGAATTTGCAAAGAGATTCATACAAGCATACAAGTCGACGGCAGCTAAGGTTTTGGGAAATAATTAATAAGAAAGATTCGAAAGTTTTGTGTGTGCGGCGGTAGCCAAGCTAGGTCAAGGCTTGAAAAGCGACATTTGCGTTATGTGGATGAAAATTGGCAACTTTTAGGTCCTTTTGGTTGTTTTTGGTTGTTTTTTGGTGTTTGTTCTCTCTTTTACAGACATCTATAGCCCCCTTCCCACGGTCAAGTTGGCGAGTCAAACGTTGTGAAAGTTGTCGTAGGCTAACCAGCATAAAGGAAACGCTTGATAAGCTCTATTTCTTCCGTTAGTTTCGGAAGGAACTTTTTGGATCGATATTTGAGCATTTCGTGGAATTTTCCTTTTATTTTTTCGCCCTTGAGCCATTTTTGGATGTGTTCGCGCTCTCGTGGGGTCAGGATTCTTTGTCTCATGTCTCTACTGTTATAGTAGAAAGCGTTATAAAGGTTACACTACTATTACAGTAGAGGAAATGGATACGTTCGAGCGCGCGTTAGTAAGGCTGGAAGAGTCCGGATTCCAAAACAGGTTTTAGGATCAGATGATCCAGTCATAACCAAGGCTTTTCTGCGCGGCTTGTTTAGCACGGATGGTTGCTTCGGTTTTCAGAACAGTCGGGGTTCTCGCGTTGAGATTCAGGTTAAGGGATGATTTCGTTTATCCGGCTGGTCGGCTCGGTTTCTCGTTTCGTTCATATGAGTGTATTTCTCTTAGAGGTGAGAATAAGGCTCCGCTTCAGGTTGCATACACTACGCAATCAGGCCAATGTATAAGATGGATGAAGGAGGTTGGATCGCTTAAGGATTCCCATAACCGACGTTATCAAGATTGGAAAAAATTAATAGAAGGGAAAAGATAGTTTCTGAAACGAGGTGCAGGGGTAGCAGAGCCTGGTCAATCCTCAGAGAGGGATTATATGCGCGGGCCAGTTTTAGTTTTTCCAGTGGTTGAATTTCTTGATGTGGGTGTCGCATAGAGAACCTACTTCTTTCATCCATTGTTTAACTGCGTTTCTTGAACAAAGGTTGGCGTTGTAGAATGATCCTGTCGATTTCCAAGTGAACCCTTTCTTGATTCGTTTGGCGTCGCATGTGTTGAATGAAAAGCCTATTTTCGATGCAAGAGCTACGAATTGGTCTCTGAGCATTTTGCTCCTGACCATTAGGTCGACACGAGAGGAGTTATCTTTCTTTCGAATGCTGAAACATCCATCTGAGCTGAATAAACCTCTTAGGAATGCCTCAATGATTTTAGAATCTGTGGCTGAAAGTATAGGTTTAGGCGTTTGAACGGTTTCTGCTTTTTTGCCGTTTGGAAAACCATATTTTAGGAAAAAATGGACTGCTTGTTTTTGTCCACTTCTGATCGTGAATGTGTTTTCTCTTATTCTGACGCTGGGTTCTACACCTAGAACATTACGAGCTAACTCTATTATGTGTTGGACCAAAGTTTCGTCGTTTAGGTTGCATCTTATTCCCCAAACTCCGCATGATACGTAACCGTCTCCTGCGTGTAAGCCTAAGAGTTCAGCCACCTGTTCATCGATTATCGCTTTGGGAGAATGATAGGTGATAGGTTTACCTCTGCCGATTTTTGATGGAATGACAATTGAGGGTGGCATCGCTTTTAAGGTAGCCTTGTTCGATTTATAAAGCGTTGGTCGACGTCCGCTAGCCTTAAATTGCAAATATTCAATTTGAACAGTTGGGCGGCGGTAGCGAAGCCAGGTCAAACGCGAAGGACTCAAGATCCTTTCCCGTAGGGGTTCGCCGGTTCGAATCCGGCCCGCCGCACCA
>JAOUPS010000087.1 GCA_029879735.1 Candidatus Bathyarchaeota archaeon
GGATACGGCTTATTTACTGGCGGTTTAGGCTTCCATTATGGAGCATTGGAAATAGGTGCAACAGTCTTACCCATCGCCGCTGGCGAAACAGAACGACAGATAAGACTGGCAAAGGAATATGGAACGACAATACTTACGTGTACACCTAGCTACGCAGCGTACATGGGCAGATACGCAAAAGAAAAACTGGGAATAGACCCAGCAAAGGAGCTTAAATGGAAAAGTGGATTGTTTGGCGCTGAAGCCTGGTCTGAACAGCTCAGAGAGAGAATCGAGGAGCTTTTGGGAATTGAAGCCTTCGACATCTACGGCCTATCAGAAGTGATTGGGCCAGGCGTGTCTGTAGAGTGCTCCGAGCATGATGGATTGCACGTTCAAGAAGACCACTTTCTGCCAGAAATAATTGATCCAGAAACAGGTGAAAGAGTTGAGGAGGGTGAAAACGGAGAACTCGTCTTAACGACATTGACGAGGGAGGCAACCCCGGTTCTTAGGTTCAGAACGGGCGACACGACCTTTTTCAAAACCGAGGAATGCCCGTGCGGCAGAACCTTTGGAAGGATGGGCAGAGTTTTTGGAAGAGCAGATGACATGCTAAAAGTCAGAGGCGTGAAATTCTGGCCAAAAACGGTTGAACATGCATTATTACGTGTGAAGGGAGCCTCAGAAAACTACGAAATAATCGTTGAACGCCCACAGGAACTAGACATCATGACCTTGCGCGTGGAACCCGACAAAGAACTTTTTGAAAGCATAAACGGAGACTTATCAAAACTGCAGGCTTTAGTCAAGGAAATAGGAGAACACGTCAGATCCATCGTCGGAGTAAAGGCAAATATTAAGCTTGTTCCCTATGGAACCCTACCAAGATTCATGGGAAAAGCCAAAAGGGTGAAAGACGTAAGAAAACACGTCTAAAATCAATGAGCCGATGTGAAGGTGAAATTTTGAGCTACGCTGGCATCCGCCAAAAGCGGGCGAGCGTTTAGCGAAAACGGTGAAATAAGAAGTTTTTCTATGGTGCGCTATTCTTTTTTTAGCTCGGGGAGAAGTTTTTCATAGAAATCAAGCGATTCTGGATTAATTAAAGCGTCTCTATTTGTGACCGGCCTACCATTTAGTATGTTCGAGACTGCACTTTCAACCTTCTTCATGTTGAAGGTGTAGGGAATATCCGGCGCCTCGATGATTAAGGCTGGAACATGCCTAGGCGAAGCCTCTTCGCGCAAGGCTCTTTTAACCTTTTTTCTTAAATTCTCTGTTAATTGAAATCCCCGAGCAAGTTGGACAAAAAGGATGACACGCTGATCCCCTTTCCAATCCTGTCCTGCGGCTAGGCTGTCGGCAACTTCTTCAAATCTTTCCGCAACGTTATATATTTCAGCTGGACCTATGCGCACTCCGGAAGGTTTCAAGGTGAAATCAGATCTGCCGAGGAAAGTTATTCCACCTGTGTCGCTATGAATCATGATCCAATCGCCATGTCGCCAAACATTAGGATAAACATCAAAGTAAGCATCCCTATACTTTCTACCGTCGGGATCGTTCCAGAAATAAATAGGCATAGAAGGCGAAGGAGCTTCACAAACAAGTTCTGCTTCTCGATCAACCACCGGATTTCCCTGTTCATCATACGCCTTCACCTTCATTCCTAAGGCCGGCCCCTGCAATTCGCCAGCACATACGGGCTGGATAGGGGTTCCGGCGGCAAAACAACCGTTGATATCGGTGCCTCCTGAGATGGAATTAAAGTGTAAATCTTCTTTGATTTCCCGGTATACATATTCGAATCCTTCGGACGAAAGAGGTGAACCAGTCTGAGATATTTCCCGTAACGATGATAAATCGTAAACCTTTCCAGGTTTAGCCCCCACGCCTTTGAGATAATTGATGTAACTTGCACTGCAACCAAAGATGGTTATTTTTTCATCTTGAACCAACTTCCACAGTGCATCCCAATCAGGATAAAGAGGATTGCCATCGTATAACACTACAGTAGCTCCTACTGCTAAAGAGCTCAACAACCAATTCCACATCATCCAGCTAGGAGTTGAAATATAAAAAATCCTGTCCTCGCGTTTCAGATCAGTGTGAAGTATCAACTCTTTCAAATGGTTGATGAGGATTCCACAGGCTCCTTGAACCATACATTTTGGCTTACCAGTGGTTCCTGAAGAAAACATGATGTACACAGGATGATCAGAAGGCAACTGTTCAAATCTAATATCCACTGGTCCTTTTTCAGAAATAAAATCGTCATAAAGCACGGAGTTAGGAACATGTCTAATATCAGGTTTTTCAATCACGTAAGGAACTACAACAATTCTTTCCAGCGAAGGAACTCCCTTGGCAATTTTCCCCAACCGAGGCAAAACATCAAAAACCTTCCCTTTATAAGGATAACCACCAACAGCAAACAAGACTTTTGGCTCAATTTGACCAAGACGATCCACAACCGCCCCTGGACCGAGCTCAGTACCACAAGACGACCAGATGGCACCGAGACTTGTAGCGGCAAGCATAGCAATAGCCGTTTCCATAAGGTTAGGCATATAGGCAGCTACACGGTCCTTGGAAGCGACCCCTATTTCTCGTAGCGGTTTAGCCAGACGTGCTACAGAAGCGTACAGTTCTGCATAGGTCATTCCGACTGACTTCTGAGCTTCCCCTCTGAACATAAAAGCTGCATGGTCATCTCTGTATCTCAGAAGGTTCTCGGCAAAATTCAATCTTGCCCCAATGAACCACTTTGCACCAGGAAACTTGTCTAAGTCGTCGACCACCACGTCATATCCGCGGGAAGCTTTTATCTCTCCAAATTCCCACATGAGCTTCCAGAATTCCGGTATGTTTTCAATCGACCATTTACACAATTGACCATAGGAGTCAATGTCAAAACCATGTTTTTCATTGACCAACCCAATGAATCGAGTAATATTAGCTTGGTTCACGCGTTCTTCAGAAGGCACCCAAAGCGGTTCTCTCATACGTCTCATCTATCCTTTTGAACTAGACTTAGAAGTCTGCTGTTAAAATAAGGTTTATGATGGCTCCTAATCAATTATTTTTTGAGTTCTGGCGCGAGTTTAGGCTTTTGCCCTGTGACCTGCTCGACTATTTTCCAGAAGTCCTCTTCGGTTAAGCCTTTCCGCATCTCCCTCAGCAACTTTTTTATCTGGTAAAAGGTCATCTGCATTGCGCCCTTGTCCAAGTTTTCTTGCACTCTCCTTATTCTCCTAACTATCTCATCTATCTGCCTCGGCGTTACCTTAATTCCAGCCAATGCCAGGCGATTCTCAACCAGATACTTCCCCGTCTGTCTGCCCAGATAAAACATTGTTTCCCTTCCAACCATCTTCGGCGGAAAGGGTTCATATATGAGGGGGTGAGCCAACATGCCGTGGATATGCTTGTCCGACGCGTGTGAAAAGGCGTTTTCACCCACTATTGGTTTGTGAAATGGTATAGGCAGCGCGAAGCTTTTCTCAGCCAGCTGGCTGAGCCTGTAAAGCTTTTTCACGTTTATGCCCGTATCTATGTTGTAGAGTATTTCTAAGGCTGCAACGACCTCTTCTAAGGGTGCAAATCCTGCCCTTTCGCCGAATCCAACCGCGCATGTCTGTGGATAGGTTATGCCTTCTTCTATGGCTGCCAGGGTGTTTGCTGTCGCCAAGCCGAAGTCGTTGTGGCAACGGATGGATAACGGAATCTCTCTGTTAATCAACTGCGAGAGACCTTCTCTGACACGAGAAACGAGGTAACGTACCGACAGAGGCCTCAGAAAACCAACGGTGTCTGCAATCACGAGACGACCTGCTCCAGCTTTCGCTGCCGCCTCAAAAATCTGTAAAATTTCCGGAAGTGGCGTTCTTGAAGCATCCTCCAGAACAAAGTTCACGGTTAAGCCATGCTTCTTGGCGTATTCGATGCAGTCAACGGTTTTTTCTAAAACTTCCTCTTTAGTCATTTTCAATCTATACCGGAAGTTCAACCCATTAAAAGATGTGAAAATTGAAATTTCCCGTACGCCGCATCCCAAGCAAGCATCTATGTCGTCTCGAATTATGCGGGCTGAAGCAGCAATGCTTGCCTGCTGAAAACTCTCGTTTGAAATTCTTCTGACAATGTTTTTATCCTCTTCAGAAAACCCGGGAAAACCAACAGTTATTATGGCCACACCCATTTCATCCATCATCTTAGCGAGCTTAACCTTCTCAACGTAGGTCAGAAAGACCGTTGGAGTCTGTTCACCTTCTCTCAGGGTTTCATCCCACACGAAGACCTTCTCGGGAAGTTTTGGAGGCAAGTTTTTTCTAAAACGGTTATAGTTCGTTATTAATCCTTGAGCTTCAAGTTTTTTGAAGATTGTCTTTCTCATTTAACGCATCTTCCAATAAAGCATAGTAGGGTACATTCTTTATTTTGCAGTCATTCATATAAGAATTGACATATTTCAGCCATTCAAAACTTATGAGTGGCGATGAGCAGATATTCACTTCCTCGAAATTTTCAATTCCCCAAGCACACAAGCGTGCGTTAAGGCAGACCCTTTCATTTTCATGTTTTCTTTTTCGCCTTGCTTCCGTAGTCGCATGATTCTACGATTGCGCACTCACATTTCGGGTTCTGAGCTATGCAAGTGTACTTTGCCAGAAGCCACAACAAGCCCCCTGTTCTCTCTCCCTTTTCCCACGGTATGAATATTTTGAGGGCTTTTTGAATTTCTTCGTATTTCGCTACTGGCTTTACCAAACCCAGCCTTTTTGCTATTCTTTCCATTTGGGTGTCTACAACCGTGACTTCAGCGTAGGAATGCCTCTGCGCGAGTAGAACATCAGCGGTTTTCTTGCCGACCCCCGGGAGTTCCATAAGCCTTTTCCTCGCTTCCTCTTTGGGCAGGGCGAGAACCGAAGACAAGTCTCCTCCAAACTTTCCCAAGACTGCCTGGGAAAGCTCCCTAATCCTTTGCGATTTAACGTTATAGAGACCACCACTCCTGATGGCCTCCTTAATTTCCTCAGTTTTCGCTCTTGCCAAGACTTCTGGTTTTACTTCGAATCTTGTGGTTAATCCTTCATATGCTCTTACGCAGTTTATCTCACGTGTATTCTGAGAAAGAACAGTGATTATCAGGCTCTTGAAAGGATCCGTTGAAACTTCTTCTGGATATTCCACAGGTCACCAGCAGAGACCATACTTCTCCTCCAAAATTGGAATATATTTTGGGTCTAGGGTTTTCATGGTGCTTCCTTCTAGAGGCTATAAATGATATAGGTGACTTCAAAATATTATTTTCTAGTTTCGAATTAGAAGAAGCGAAACTTTCATGAGAAAAGGAGAATCCACAACAATAAAATTATAAGTCGTAGCAGGAAAGTACACAAAACATGATGAGGATTATGGAAGTTAGGAAGATAGCGGTTTTAGGCGCTGGCTTGATCGGACGTGGCATATGCCAGGTTGCCGCAAAAGGCAGATACGAAGTCAGTTTAAGAGATACTGAGCTATATTACGACTGGACAGAAAAATAGGAGGGAATTTGCGGAATGGAGTTTAAGTATATTATATATGAGAAAAGTAAGGGAATTGCTACAATCACCTTGAACCGTCCAGAAGCGTTGAACGCCTTCAGCAAGGAAGTTATAAATGAAGTTTTGCAAGCCTTGGAAGATGTTAGAACCGATGAAAACGTACGAGTTGTCGTATTGACTGGAGCTGGTGAAAAGGCGTTCTCTGCTGGTGCAGATATAAAGGCAATGAAGGGAATGAATGCTCTAAAAGGGAGAGAACTTTCGCTCATGGGAGAAAAACTTTGTAGCGCCCTAGAAAATTTCGAGAAGCCCGTCATAGCAGCGATAAACGGTTATGCTTTGGGAGGCGGCTTGGAAGTTGCCATGGCTTGCGACCTGCGCATAGCTTCGGAAAGAGCCCGCATGGGACAAACAGAAATCAACATCGGCTTAATTCCAGGTTGGGGTGGAACCCAAAGGCTTACACGCTTAATAGGAAGAACAAAGGCGAAAGAGCTTATCTTCACTGGGAAAATGATTGACGCGAAAACGGCTGAACAGCTAGGTATATTAAACATGGTATTTCCGACAGAAGAGTTTACGGAAAAGGTGAGACAGTTTGCCAAGGAACTGACATCTAAGGCTCCAGTAGCCCTAAAGGTTGCTAAGGCGTTGATTAACAAAGGCGCTGACATGAGTTTAGACGCTGCAATAGCCCTAGAACGTGAAGGCATCGGTGTCGTTGCCTCCACAGAGGACTTGCAAGAAGGCGTTTCAGCCTTTATGGAAAAGCGAAAACCAATGTTTAGAGGCAAATAGGCAAAACGGCTGATATGGCGAAAAAAAGGGCAGTAATTACCTTCACATCGCACGGGGAGGAGCTCAATAGTCGCCTAGTTCATTCTTGAATGCTTCAGATAGGCCTCTTCCCCAATTATCGATAGCTTCCAACTTTCCAAGGAAGAACCTGAGCACTGGTGGTTCATATACAAATTTTAACCCCTTTATTAAATCTCTGTGGTTATACAACCAATTTATTCTGTCAATCGCATATTCAATGTGTGACATTGTATAAACTCTCCTCGGGAGTGCAATTCTTGTGAGTTCCAAATCCGAGAAGACTTCATTCCCTTCTTCATCTCTTTCCATTGAAATAGTTCCTCTTTCCATGCTCCTAATCCCTGATGCTATGTAAAGCGCTGCTGTCAGAGCTCCTGCTGGATACTGTGATTGAGGAATGTGGGGCAAGAACTTCATCGCATCCAAGTGACAAGCTAATCCACCTGGTGGTGTGACCACCGGAATCCTAGTCTCAACAAGCCTCTTAATAAAATATTTAATCTGCTCTATCGCGCAACCAGCAAGATCAGGATTAACCATTTCTCGCATCCCAATAGCCATAGCAGCGATTTCTCTCTGAGACATGCCACCATACGTGAAGAAGCCTTCATAAACCGGAAGCCAAGGTTGTATTTTTTCAAAGAGCTCTTTGTTGTTTGTTGCTATACAACCGCCTCTGACACATGTGTTTTTCCTTCCACTCATATAGAACAAGTCTGCAATGTCACACATCTCTTTAACTATTTCTGCCACAGTTTTGTTTTCATACCCTCTTTCCCGCTGTCTTATAAGATAGGCATTTTCACACATTAGACTCCCGTCCAATACTAACGGAATGCCATATTGAATGCAAATACGCTTGATCTCCTTCAGATTCTCCATCGAAAAGGGTTGTCCACCGAGCAGATTAGTTGTTGCTTCCATACGAACAAACGGTATCTTTTCTCTGCCATATTTTTCAATAGTATCTTTCAACTTTTGTGGATCCATATTACCCTTGAAGGGAAAAGTGCTTTCTGTCTTAAGTGCTTCATCAGTGTAAATTTCTAAGCATGTCGCTCCTCCAGTCAGTTCGATGTGTACTTTGGTTGTAGTAAAATGGTAGTTTGTAGGAACCACGTCACCTGATTTAGCGAATACTTTCGATATTAGGTGTTCTGCTGCCCTTCCTTGGTGAACATTCATTACGTGTTTATACCCTAGGACATCTCTTACTGCATCAGCAAATTCATAAAAAGTCATGCTACCAGCATAAGCATCGTCAACTTTCATCATAGCAGCGAATTGGTTGTCACTCATGGCATTTGTGCCGCTGTCAGTAAGCATATCGAGAAACATGTCCTTGGTTTTAAGCAGAAATGTGTTATAGCCTGCCTCTTCTATAGCTTTAAGTCTCTCCTCCACTGGTGACAACCAAATTTTTTGCACCATCCGTGCTTTGTGCATCTCAACGGGTATTTCCTTGCCCGAAGATAATTTTATGGACATTACACAAACCTCATGAATGCTGCTATTGTCGCATGAGCATTTTAATAATCCTTTCGGTCACGTTTGTATCCATTCAACCTTATCTTGACCTTACACCAAAAGCTATATGTGAAGGAATAAGACTATGAAAGTTTTCTATAAAGCTGAGGAGAAGTTTGTTGCCAGATTTACGTATATTGTTGCAAGACAGCCCTGGAAAACGTGTCCTCCTGCTTGGTAATGAAGCTATCGCTAGGGGAATTCTGGAGGCTGGCGTGGGCATAGTAACGACATACCCAGGTACCCCGGCATCCGAGATAAGTGACTCTATCTCGGCAATTGCCTCTGAAGCTGGCTTGTATATGGAGTATTCTACCAATGAAATGGTTGCCTTCGAGGGCGCAG
>JAOUPS010000029.1 GCA_029879735.1 Candidatus Bathyarchaeota archaeon
CCTTGGAACCAAGCCTCTCGCCAAGGTGTTGGAGACTCTTCCCAAAGCATAGCTTGAAACGTAATCAAAAAAACCATATCCCCTCTTTTTTATGTTAACTATGTGGGCGCGCTCAACTGCTGTCTGACTTCTTCAGCCTGCTTCCTGCCTTTTCACTGCATCTCAAGTTTTGGTTGGTTGGTTGGATTAAATTTTAATTCTCTCTTTTCAATCACGGGAAAGCGCGCGGCATATAGCACATGACAAGAAGAAGCCAGTCGTAGAAGTCTTGATCTGACTTTTTGTACCCGATGGAAATGGAAGACTCAGGTTCTACATTTTCTTTTAGACATCTTTAAAATCAGTAGAAAACAGATGTAATAGACAGCGCGTGACTATTGCCAGCGTGCTGTTAGGGCCGGATGGTAAAGAATGGAAAGAAGTTTAAAGTTTATGCGAGGAAAGACAAAGCGGGGTTGTTGTTTATGATTCGTTTACAGTTTGCGAGGGGCACTTTTCTGCTACGTGGAGAAGTTGGGACTCCTTACGGCAAGTGGGATCCCCGGGTTGGCTGTTACAGGGCTAAAGCTATGCATTACCGAGATGTGTTAACTTACTTAGAGGAGAGCAGGGTTCCATACCGAGATGAGGTGCCAAATCTCCCTCCTCTTCAAACTCTGAAATGTACCGTTAAGCTGCGGCCTTATCAGACGGAGGGAGTGAACAGGTGGCGCCGCGCCGGTATGAGAGGGATTATTGTCTTGCCGACGGCTGCTGGCAAAACCTACATAGCGTTGAAGGCGATAAACCTGGTGAAGACGCAGACTCTGATTGTTGTTCCAACCTTGGACCTTGTAGATCAGTGGAGAAGACGAGTGGCGGACCACCTTAACGTAGACGCTGGAGCTGTCGGCGGAGGCGAAAACACGGTGAAGATGATAACTGTTTCCACGTATGACTCAGCATATTTAAAGGCTGAAGTGTTAGGTAACAGGTTCATGTTCATAGTCTTCGACGAGGTTCACCATTTGGCTTCCCCGAGCTACATGCAGATCGCTGAAATGTACATCGCGCCCTACCGCATGGGCTTAACCGCCACGTACGAGAGAGGCGACGACAGACATTTGCTTCTTCCACGCCTCGTCGGAGATCCAGTTCACACGATGGACGTTGAAGAACTAGCCGGGGAACACCTTTCACCCTACACCTACGAGAAGATATATGTTGAGTTGACCCCTGAGGAGCAACGTGTCTACGACAAAGAGATGAGCGTCTTCAGAGATTACTTGCGAGAAAGGGGAATTGTCCTGAAGAGCGTCAAGGACTTCCACAGGTTCATCATGTCTACTGGAAGAGACCGCCGTGCGCGAAAGGCACTTCTGGCTAGAAACCGCGCATTAAAGATCGCCTTAAACTCCGAAGCCAAACTGAAGACGTTAGCGAAGCTGCTTGAAGCCCACAAGGGTGAGAAGATCTTGATCTTCACGTTGCACAATGACCTCGTCTACAGGATCAGCCGATTATTTCTGATACCATCCGTTACGTATCAGACGCCGAGGGAGGAACGCCGAGAGATTCTGGAGAAGTTCAGAGGCGGCGAATACAAGGCAATCGTTACCTCTCAGGTTCTCGACGAAGGCGTCGATGTCCCAGACGCCTCTGTAGGCTTCGTACTGAGCGGAACCGGAAGCACAAGGAAATACATCCAGAGGCTTGGAAGATTGCTCAGAAAAGTGAAAGGCAAAAAAGCGAAACTTGTGGAGATCGTGTCTAAAGAAACCGTTGAAGTGAGGATAAGCCAAAGGCGACGCCGAAAAAGAAAAACGAACAGTGAGGGATGAACCGTGCTTCCAAGCGAACTCCTCTTGGTGCGGAGAAGGGAAGGCAGAATCTGGCCCCGATACGCCAAACTGTCCAGCGAGAACCTAGAAGTCGCCAAGCTCCTCATCGAAGCCTACAGCCGTCACGTAGGTGAAAAGAAGAATGTTCTCAAAAAACTCGTCGGTGAACTTGAGGATATGGGTTATGACTACCGTTTCGCCAGAGGCTTATCCGTTCTACTTGACAGGAGAAGCGACTTCATGTGCGACGTCAAAGTTGACCCGGTGAACTTAAGGAGAAAACTTTATCAAGCAACTGGAAAGTCGGGGCTGCCAACCACGCCCGAACAGAGAAGCAGAATAATCGAGTCTGCGGCCTCAGAACTGAAGCTAACGGCTGAGATGGCGGAGGAGTCTTTCTACGCTGACCTAGACAGCGAACTGGTTCTGGCAGAGTTCAACCCGTTACCCCCGCAGGAACTGCTCAAAAGCTACAATGTCAGCCTGACCCAGACGCTTCTCTTCAGCTCGACCGAACTAGACTTTACGGCTTCAGGGAACTGGCAGAGAATCTTTTACGCGATAAAAAGGTTGGGGTTGATCTACGAGGCTTACAGGAGCGGCGATTTCTGGGTGAAGATAGACGGGCCAGCCAGCCTCTTCAAGCTGACCAGAAGGTACGGAACCGCCCTAGCGAAGCTTCTGCCAGCCATAATCGGCAATCCAAGATGGACCGTTGAAGCGAAGATCCTCTGGAAATACACAAACGAAATATGCAACCTCAAGATCGAAAGCTGGAAGCACAGTCCAATATTGAAGACGCCCAAACCTCCAGTTGTCTCCTACGACAGCGTCGTTGAAGAGAACTTCGCCACACGCTTTCAAGCCTTGAAATCCGGCTGGTGTTTGAGAAGGGAGCCTGAACCGGTTCCCGCCGGCAAACACGTGATCATACCAGACTTCTCCTTCGAAAGACAAAGCCTTAAAGTGTACATGGAAGTTGTAGGGTTCTGGACGGCTGAGTACCTGAGACGGAAGATAGAGAAGCTGAAAAAGATCGATGTAAACATGCTCATAGCCGTGGACGAAACCCTGGCGTGTGAGAAACTGGCGAAACTAGAGAAACGCGCGAAACTGAACATCATATACTATCGGAAAAAGATCCCGCTGACTCCGGTCCTCCGTCATTTGAAAGAAGCGTTTCAACCAGTCGAAGAGAAACAGAGATGGTTTGTCAAGAACCTTCCAGTAACATTCTTAGAACCCGTCGTGAACTACGAAGAATTCGCAGCAAGAATCGGCGTGTCCACCGAATCCGTCAGAACAGCGTTAACCGAGAACCCCCCACAAGGCTACACAGCGCTACCGAACAGCCTCGTGAAGAGAGACAAACTGAAAGAGATAGGAAAAACACTCCAAGAACAGACAAGCCGCCTAGACAGACTACCATTATCTGAAGCCGCAAGAATCATCGAGACGGAAGGAGTAGGAGACGCACCCAACATCCTGAAAGCCCTCGGATACAAAATCATATGGCGCGGAATCACGCCTGAAACAGCCGAAGTTGTCAAGCCTGAAAACAAACAGACACGAAAAAACTCTCAAATCTGAAGCAAAACCTGTCCGAGCGAGACTGTCTCAACCTGCACAAGGCACAGAATAATCTAAGCTTGCTCACGCGTCAAGAGGTTTTCAACTCAGAGACACAGTTGTCGTCGCCTGCTGCCCAGAGGACAACGACAACCGCTGCACTTCCTTAGCGCGCGCTACCAGCGGAGGAAGCAAGTCTTACGGTTTCTCTCTTCCCTGCATAAGAATATGCAGGCGCGCGCGCATTAGTTTTAGAGGTTGGGCTATTCTTTTGAGCTATCAAGCAAATATGAATTAGAAAAAGGTGCGCGCGAGTTTTTTGCAGAGGGTTTTTAATCTTTTGACGTCGTTTCTTTGAACCTTAAATAGGTGACCGTAGGGACAGAGGGGATCGATCACTACTTTTTTTAGGTTTTCATCGTAGACTAGTGGGTATAGCCTGCATCCTTCAGGTCGATGGGGATATATTCCACAACTCTCTTCCATGAGAAAAACACATTGTCCACAGTTATTCTTTAAACGCCATCCTCCTTCTGTTTTCACTGCGAAGCATTCAAGTTTATAGCCGAGCTTCAGAATCCTCTTTAAATCAAGATTGGAAAGAGGCATCCTCGTCTCTAGGCAACACTCCACACATTTATGTCTCACGCAGATGATACCTCTTGCCAACGAGTGTCTCACCTAACTCGGTGCTCACTTATTATAGTGGATCTATTGACCTAAACGAATCTCCAATATGAACAAATCTCTGCATGACTTCAGCGACAAATATTGGATTCCGTGTTTTCTATTACACTCAGTTTCCCATTTCTTCCTATCCTTAACTGTTGTTCGCCTCTAAATATGGATGCCCGTGCGTTTTCGATCTGGATAATATCGCCTTCCGAAATTGAGCTTATCTGCTCATTCCATAGACATAATTTAATGTCTCCAGTTTCATCAGCTATCAAAGCATTGGTTACGGCGGCGTAGTTACCAAATCTTGTGAAAACAGACTTGGGTTTTGGAATTTCCAGAACCTCAGCCCTCAAGTTGATGCGCTTCATTCCACTTCTTAAGTCTGCTATGTGAAGAGAACGCGGCCCTCTATTAGTTTTCTTAACTAAGTATCTTTGGATCAAGTCAGTATTTCGTGAACGCGCAATCGGATTAGTTTCTTCCAGAAGGAAATTGTTTGGTATGGGAAATTGCGCAACAACTTTGTGTCCTCTCGTTATCAAGAAGATAGTCTTGTCTCGGATTTTCTTGCGACATGCGATCAAAAGGTTTTCACATTTGGACATTCGATTTTCCCAAGCTGAGATTAAAGCTTGAAAGAGTTGGTCAGGGTCAACCTCATATTTTATTGAAAGAAAAGCGAGATATTCGCCTATTGTTGATTTGTTTCGCAATGTCTTCCTACTCTTGTGTAAGAGTTATTTCCATTGTTGAAACCATTCTCGCTCTGTTTTCCCCTTCCCTCGCTGGCATCTCCTCTGTTCCAATGGAGATTTTGCTTACCTTCAAGTCTTTCATGAAGCGTCTTCTAGTTATTTCGGCTGCGTCAACCGCTGTCGTGATTGCTCGTCCGCGAGCTTTTAAAGTTATTTCCTTAGCGTTGGACAGGCTTGTGATGGTCGCTAGAACATAATTCATTGGTGGTTTTCCACCGACAAACACGATGTTCTTTTTGGTTTGCTGAGTCGGCGGAGCTTCTCCAATTTTTTCTTCCTTAACAGTTTTTTCTGCCAGTTTCTTTTCTTCTTTTTCTTTTGCCGTTTTATTCGCCCTCCTTCAATTCACTTTGTAAATTTACTTCGATTCCTTTTGAATTTTTTCTTGCATTTCAAACAGCAGAAATAATATGTTTCTCCGTCATGCGTGATCTTGAACTTGCTTGTATGTTTGTCCAGAATCACGCCGCATACTGGGTCTCTAGGCATTGTTTAACGTTTCACCTGTTATTTTCAAGATTCTTCATTTTCCAGCATCCATTGATCAGGCTTGTACCAACTCTCCGATTGCGAACTTGCTTCCGACTCTTATTATTTTGAACTTCACGTGCTCTCCTTGCTTAGTGTTCGGCACAAATATGACGAAGCCTTCAATTTTTGCGACACCGTCGCCTCTCCTGCTCATGTCCTCAATTTCGGCTTCGTATTCTTTGTCGAGTTCAACTGGTTTCTTCACATCGAAACTGGGCCTACTACTTCCAAATCTGTATGACATTCTACCACCTCGGTTAAATTGTCAGCTAGATTACTATGAAACAAAGTAAAACCATTTGTAGTACCGTTTTACCTTCTTCGTAAGAACCTAACTTCTTATTCTTTAACAAATGGTTCTCCTTATTAACCTTTGTAGCGCGCACGCGCGTTTTGCAGCTAACATGCTTAAACGGAGAGTAGAACCTTCACGTTAGCATAACGATCTACGACGTTCCCATTCAGCTGGTTAAACAGTTTAACGAAAGAGTGGTGGAGCCGTTATATCCCGGAGACAGAGGGATCAGCGAAGCGATCCGAGATCTAATGCGAAAGACCGTCCGAGAAATAGAATAAAGTATCCAAATATGGAACAGGCTTGTCTTCACTTGCGCACGCTTCAACGGTTTGGGTTTTTCCTAAGAAGGCAACCGGGTAAATGGCGCACGCGCGTGACAGCCATCTCAATGACCCTTGGAGTTCCTCATCGGAGTTATATGGGACTATACATCACGTGCCAGCTGATTAATTTCAATGGGGTTGGCGTAACAGTAGATGCAACCGTTTGGACATGTCATGGAATACCAACCGATGTCTATGCTGCGAGTGCATTTACAAAGCTTCCTCTGTCCTGTCGCTCTATCTTCGGAGTAAGGTTCCCCGTTTGGGTGCAATCTCTGCAGTTCTTCTCCGTCGATACAACCCATATTCTTTATTCCTATTTCTTCGAGCTTTGGGTCGACACAGCACCCTCTCAACTCTACACTATACTCTTCAGCGGTATTCACAACATATCTTGCTTGTTTCTCTAGGTCGAAGTCTGCTATTCTGATTCCATGTTTATTCAGCCTTTCCCTGACTTTCGGATAGTAGGTCGCCCAGCTCGATCTGAAGGTCTTTATGTCCAGAGGAGCCACGAGTTCTATCACGTCCGGGAACTTGTACAAGTTAGTGAACTTCTTACCATCAATCAATAGGTTGAGTATCGGGTCGAACCTGACATGAATCTTCTCTGGGTTGTCGTCCAAGAACTCCACTATGATTTCTCGTAAGTATTCTGGCACCTCTTTTGGTTCTGGGATGTTTGGTTCAAGAAAACTTCCTCCTAACCCGGTTACTGTGCATAGTATAAAGAGGTTGTACCGTTTCAGAACGCTTTTGATTGGTTCTCTGAAGATCAGTTGCGGAGTCTTCGTCCACAACACGATGGTGTGAACCTTCTCCGGAGGATAACGTTCCTTGAGCCTTTTAACAAGCTGATCGGGAAAGTGCAACATTTCCGTCCGTCTGCTTGCAGACAAAACAACTTTAGTCATTGATCTCACTCCTCCCTGATATCAAGCTTGACTATCTGTAGGTTCCACTTTTTCTGGTTCAATTAGCGCGCGCTGTGGCGGGCCCGCTGGGATTTGAACCCAGGATCTCCGGCTCCGCAGGCCAGCGTCCTAATCCATACTAGACCACGGGCCCTTTTGGAGGCACTACGACCCCAAATATGAGGTCTTCATTTTGCGGAACAGCTTGCAGTCATTCACGTCGGTGACTTATTCGAATCCAGCCTCTATCAGATCTTTGCCCCTTCAACGCTTTTCGCTATCTTACAGATATATTCTTCGTTTTGTGGCAATGCAATCAGCCGCGTGTATCGAAGAGTGGTCTTTAGGTTTTTGTGACCGAGGAGTCTTTGGACGTAAAGAATGCCCTTGGTTTTTGCGTATTCTATAGTTGCTTTCCAGTGGCGTGGCGTGTGGAAGTGAATCCTAAGTATTCTTGGGTTCCCCAGTTTGTGGGGCGCTCTTTTCCGCTTACCCTAAACCATTGAGAGGTCGGGCATGGTCGCCTAGCCTTACACTTATCGCTTGCTCTGTTTTCCCTCTCTTCTGTCCATCCGTGATTTCAACCTTCTGTTAAGGATATCCTATAAGAGCTAAGTCCTTTATTGCGTGAAATTTCAGCCAATACGACCTACCCCCTATTTTTTGAAAACAAGAATAACGCTATGCTCGAGAAATGGCAGCATCTGATGTAGCATCAGTTCGTAGCATGTTTCGCGTCAGAAAGTCATGAAAGAGCCCAGCTAAGGAAGACCTGTTATAGAGGTTCTTTGACAATTATGTGGAAATTGGCTTAAATGTTGTTGTGGCTTCCCTAGGGGGGTCTACAACAACAAATCATGAAGATTTAGTAATAATGGTGACTTGCCACTCAAAAATAGGTCAACAAGGTAATTATAATAGAATTGGAAGTAGTAGTACAGCGCCCCCTAGGAAGAAGTGACTACTACTTCTGAACCTTTGAGAGGGACGTTGGCTTCGTTTGCTATGGTGGGAGCGCAAGCTGTACCTGCAGAAAGACTTAAGTTGATTCCTCCAATTTTCCTCTTCCATCAGCGGTGTAACACCAAAAACCGATATGCTTGATCTTATGGCATAGATCACATAAATGATGGATTTCCCTCAACTTTTGAATATGCTTTTCATCATCATATTCCCAGAATTCATGAGCCTGAAAGGGACCCTTTCTGGAACCACAAATATAACATTGGCGTCCCTCTCTTTCAAAAAGTTCGTTTTTAATTTTATACCATTCGGCAAGTCTATTGTTTTTTTTTAAAAAACTGATAAATCGATGAAAACCAAACAGTTTTAGGAACAAGCTCGATTTCAAGCTTCATTTCATCACTTACATTTTTTCGCGCGCACGCGAAGCTTGAAGTTTATTAATCATCGGTTCGAATATCTTGCTTAAAATATGAAAAGCCAGTTCAACCAACTCTCGGTCATGTGAATCAATCATACTCTTTCGACCATGAAATAGGTTGCAACGAATTTGGTAAATAACATCCAATACTTGACCAAGGTTATGTATGTCGTTGATAGATTTGCTTTGTCCTTGATGTTCTGGTCGCATGTCAAGGACTTTGTATTGGCTTAATCTTTGAAGTCTAGCGACAAATTCAGAGTTCTTTTTAGTTAGCTGTTCAAGTATTTGAGAAAGCTTTGTATTTTCCTTTACCCAGCGGAGCATATCTGTGTCTCTATCTTTCTTAGATAAGTAGGTACCCCAAGAATTGAAGGCGAACCAGAGAGAAATGAATTGATCAAACACTGTAAATTTTCTTACTCTCTGCCCTTGTGATCTCTTAAACCAATCAATTATTAGCTCTTCGTGAGTGACGCTTGGGTACATTTTCATCATCAAAAATTATACTTTCTCTAAGAGTTCATCAATCTTTTGGCCCACAAATGCTTCATCTCGGATAAGGTAGGCTCCGTAATACCATGCACCCTGATTGAAACGCAGTGACGACACGCCGTGCTCTTCGCACTTCTGGATAATACGACGCGCGATGACCCAGTCGGATGTCATATCTTCGTTCAAGTCATTCCAGAGATGACATGCTATTCTTCGTATCCAGACGTCTACAGGCTGCAAAAAAATCAAGTCTTTCGATGGGACTTCTTTTTCCAAGTCAAAGATGCAAACGACATCTCGCAGAAGAAAGGATGCTATCTTGTCGCCGATGCCCTTCATGCTCGTAAGAGTGATAAAGGCTTTCTCAAGTAAACCATTGGCGGCGCAATCTTTCATATAAAGAATTGGATTGTTGTTCTCTGAATTTTGAGCAAGTCTTGCGATTCCAATCACTACGCCTTTGTTGTTTTTCTCGTTCACACCCGTACCCTGTTCTTCACAAAAATTCTTGAATTGGTTCCAGAGAGCATCTGGGGCGTCGAATCTCCGTATGAAATTTGAATAGCTACCCGCAGTTCCAATACAAGTTTGAAGAGCGTTCAGGGCAATCTCGCTGTAGCCAGCTTGTTCCCCTCCAGCTCTGGCAAAGCAGTTACCAAGAAGATACTCCATTCCATTCCTCGGATCAGACTCCAATGCTTCCTGTCTTGAAGTTTCCCTTTTGAACTTTTTTTGATACTTCTCTGCCCATTTGCCAGCAAGAATCTCTAGGATGCTTCTCTCTTTTGCGCTTTCGTTATCGGAAAACATACTTATCTACTTCCTTAGTTAAAGATTGATTATCCAAATATTTATTCATATTAGACTAATCTATTGTAATAGATTGATTAGAATAAGCTAAGAAAACAGAAAAGAGGAGCAAAGGCTGACATCAACCCTCTAACTTCATCGTCTAGTTCTCCAGTAGTTAATCTCTTAAAATGATGGTTGGGATTAGACTCTTTTTCTTCATATTGAAGTGTCAAAGTTTTGTGCTTTATTTCACCAATTAGAAGCATGCAAATCATCAAAAGTATTGCATGTGTGAAAAGTATTTAACAGTTAAACTTGTGTTATTAATTGTTAGAGGCGTATGTATGTCTGACAGTGTTAAATGTCCTGTGTGTGGAC
The DNA here is from genome assembly GCA_029879735.1 of Candidatus Bathyarchaeota archaeon. Lineage (GTDB taxonomy): Archaea > Thermoproteota > Bathyarchaeia > Bathyarchaeales > Bathycorpusculaceae > JAOUPS01. The sequence continues at coordinate 9,938 of JAOUPS010000029.1, forward strand.
ATAGCTTGGCTGGTAAACCTATTAAAACATGGAAGTTTAGGTTCTATGATGTCAGACGCTACGAGTGTGATTGTTGTAAAGCAAAGTTTAACGTTTATGAAAGCCCAAAATCAACATTTACGATACCGAGAGCTAAACGTTAATCTCTAGCGAGAGGAGTTCGAGCGCTCAAATGATGTTGAAGGACAATTGACATGGATGCGAGGATGGTAAAATGGCTTATACGGAATGGACCTTTCAGGGGCGTGTTCTTTCTTGGATTAGGGAGTTTATCAAGGAGAAGAATTTACCTTTTGATGGTGCTGATCAGGAGATTATCGTAGAGGGTCGTAAACGCCCGGATATTCTCGTTTGGAAGAATAGAAATTTGAGGGAAGCCGCTCTTCTGCTTTCGCTTAAAGGTCCGTATCGGGATGCTTGGGAAGCGGCTGATGATGCCTTAATTGCATCGTCGAGGGCTGGCACAAGGTATTTCGCTACGTGGAATGTCAACAGGTTCTTTATGTGGGATAGGTACAGGAGGGGGAATCTTTATGATCAGCTGGTTGATGCCAGCGAAGTTACTACGATCAAACATTGGAGAGAAATAGATAGGGTCGAAGAGTCCATTAGGTCTTTTCTAAGGGATTTTCTCGTCGAGTTTACAGAGGTGTACTTTGAAAGGAAGGCTTTGCCGCCGTTGCCTCCTGATGAGAGGTTTATTTTTAGGTTAAGGTCGGCTATAGACACGTTCTCTATCCCAGCTTTTTATAGGATAAAGGATGAGTGGGATAGGAGTAAGGCGTTCAGAGAGGGATTGCGTAAGTGGTTCGCTGAACAAGGGTGGACCTTCACTAGGACGGATGATGATTTTGAGAAGGTTGCGAGGCAGTATGTTTACCTTCTTGTTAACAAGATAGTGTTTTATTACATTTTGAGGTTGAAGAATAGTCAATTGCCGAAGATACACGTTCCTTTGGGAGTTGGGGGAGAGCAGTTTAGGGAGATATTGCAATCGTTCTTTAACCAAGCTTTAGGAATAGATTACGAGACTATATTTGCAGCTGACTTTCTTGATGCTATGCCGCTACCTGACGATCTGACTGGACAACTCAGGAACTTCATCGACAGAGTAGGAGAATACGATTTCTCAAAGGTTGGATACGAAGTTATTGGAAGGGTTTTCGAGAGGCTAATCCCAGAAAGAGAGAGACATAAGCTGGGACAGTACTTCACTAGAAGCGATGTTGTCGACTTGATGGTGGGCTTCTGCGTTCGTAGTCCAGACGCAAAAGTCTTGGACCCAGCATGTGGTGCAGGAACGTTCCTTGTTAGATCTTATTTTAGAAAGAACTTCTTAGATCCTCCTAAGCCTCACGAGGAACTTTTGAACGAATTATATGGAATAGACATAGCTAAGTTTCCAGCCCACTTAACCACAATCAACCTAGCAGCGCGAGACTTGTCTGTGGAGGAGAACTATCCAAGGGTTCTTTGCGAGGACTTCTTTGACGTGATCAGAGAAAGGAGAATCCCAATTCTCAAGAAAGAGTATGCGGAAAAATACAGAATTGAGGGGCTAGACCTTGAGAAATTAATGGTTAAAATTCCGTTGTGTGATGCTGTTGTCATGAATCCACCATACACCAGACAGGAGGAGATGGAAAGTCTGGTATTCCCTGAGGGATACAGGATAACTCTGCAAAGGCTTGCAAGCGAGGAATGGGACGGATTCTACGTTGGCAAACGCTCAAGCATTTATTCACATTTCTTCTTTCACGGGGGGCAATTCCTAAAAGAGGAAGGAAGATTAGGTTTAATAACTTCCAACTCTTGGCTAGATGTAGATTATGGAAAATATCTTCAAGAGTTCTTTCTCCAAAATTTTAAGATTGTGGCGGTAATTGAGTCAAAAGTTGAAAGATGGTTTGAAGACGCAGACATTAACACCGCAATTACGATACTTCAAAAATGCCGAGAAAAGAGAGAAAGAGACAACAACCTTGTGAAGTTTGTTCAACTCAAGAAGCCTTTAAGTGAATTTATACCACTAACACGTGCGGAAGATGAAAGACTAAACATTGTTGAAGAGTTCACTAAATTCATTGAAGAAACAGAGGAATATTTCAATGATGACAAAATGAGAGTGTATCCTATTCGGCAGGAAGAACTTTGGAAAGAAGGATTTGATAAGGAAGAGGGAAAATATGTTGGCTCAAAATGGGGAAAGTACCTAAGAGCGCCTGAAATATTCTTCAAGATTTTGGAGAAAGGAAAAGATATCTTCATTCCTTTAAAGGAAGTTGCAGATATAAGAAGAGGATTCACAACGGGTGCTAACAGTTTCTTCTACCTGTCTGAAGATAAGATAGAATCATGGAAAATTGAGCCTAAATTCCTGAAAGCTGTCATCAAGTCTCCAAAAGAAAGCGAAACTGGCGCTGTTAACCCCCACAATCTAAAGTACAAAGTGCTCCTGGTTCACAAGGATAAGTCTAAACTTCAAGGAACAAATGTTCTAAAGTATATAATGTGGGGCGAAGGGCAAACGTACCATGACCGACCAACTTGTAGCTCAAGGGAAAGGTGGTATGATCTGGGTAGAAGGAAGCCTGCGCCTATACTTTGGGTGAAAGGTATTTGGGCGAGACATATTACCCCATACAACCCTAGAGGAGCATATGTTGACCAACAGTTGTATGATGTAACCCCTCATGATAAGAAAATCGGTAAAATCTTATGTGCCCTCCTAAACTCCACATTGACCGCCCTGTTTTCTGAGTTGCATGGACGAGTAACCTTTGGTGAGGGTGTGCTTTGGATAGCAACTTATGAGGCTTCTCGGATACCAATTGTCAATCCAACCAAAATTGATAGGGAAATGATCAAAAAAGTTGAGCAAGCTGTTGACAATTTGTGCGGAAGACCAATAAAGAGCATTTTTGAAGAAGTGAATATGCACGATAGAAGAGAACTGGACACTTTGATCTTTAATGTAATTGGGCTAACAAAAGAAGAAGGGGAAGAAGTTTACAAAGCTGTTATCGACTTAGTTGGATCAAGGATTAAGAAGGCAAGGAGTGTTAAAAAACGCAAGAAAAGAGTTAAAGGTATAGATATTGAGGCTCTTGTCGAGGATATTTTCGAGGAGGTCGGTAAAGGCAGACTGATGAAGTTCCCTGATGACTACATTGAAGGTTTTGAGTATAGAGAGATATCGGCTCCTGAAGGTGAAGCTCAGGTTGGTCAGGATCTTTACGGTTTTTACGTTAAAATCGGTGGAAAAGAGATTAGATGTAAATCTCCTTATGAGGCCAGATACATTCAATACGCTGTTTTGAACGGAAAAACCACTATAAGAATATTCAAAGATGAGAAATTAATCAGGGAAGCCGTTAGAGAGTACGGTTCTCTCTTTAGAGAAGTCAAAAAAAGAATAATCGAGTACTTGGAATCTACGATCCCAGAGAGGAAGCTAAGAGATAAAATTAAAGCCAAAGTGTGGGAGAGGATTGTCGCGTAGAAAATCTTCACTAGAAGTAGAAATAGATTATACAGGAATATACATAACTCCTCCCAGTGAGATTGAACAAAAATACGAGATAGTCATGGCAGATAGCATGAGGTTCAAAGACGAAGAAACCAGTGAAACTACTAAGAGCAAAATGACTTTGTCCAGAGCAAATGATAAACTTTCCATTGAATTTCACGGGAAATTTAAAGAACGCCCAATTACGATGAAAACACGGCATGTGAGAGCTGATATCTACATCAATCTTCGTCACCGTAGAGACGTATTGAGATTTCTACACCGAGTATTTAAGCCGACGATGAAAACGATCCCCCGCGGTCCTGATCCGACAAAGTACATTGTAGGTGCGACATGGATTCCTATGAAAGGCAAGCCATCCACGGAAATCCTCATCGATCACGTGGAAATTCACACACCTAAGTGGATGATAATGGGAGAGAAGAAGAGGGCATTTTTAGACGTTGAGCGTGATGCCAAATATAACAGAGTTCAGATGCATCTTGGAATTAGATTCAGGGATCGTGATCTCGTTAAGTATATACAAACACCATTTAGGTGCGGAGAAATTCGACCTGTTAACGGGCGTATTGAAATTAGTGAAGAGTACGTTGACTTACTGTACTCATACTTAAAAAAATATGGCGATTCTTCACTGGCTAAAAATGAAGGAGAAAGATACTATGGCAAGATGTGAAAAATGTGGCAACCCAATCGACGTACCTTACGTGTGCCCATACTGCGGCGGAAAATTCTGCTATGAACACAGCAGCCGAGAAAAACATAACTGCGTCATCACTGCCCAAACCGCTTCCACACTAGGACTCAGATTGGAAACTCAAAAACCTCTACCAGCAGTCAAAGGGAAAGCAGCAAGAAACGAACTCAACGAAGTCTTAAAATTCGAAAAAGAGCTTGATTCTTACCTAAATGACCTAGTTGAAAGCAGACTCGACCAAACAACAGAATTCGGCAAACAATTCTCAGTCAATGAATTAGCCCTATACCTCTTAGAACTATTCGGCTCCGTACTATTTTTCGACAGCCTCCTATCAATAGTCCAACAATACTCCATAGCCGACGTAGAAGTCGTCTCCAAACCTGGCAAAAGTGCCATGAGAACAGGATTCAATCTAGCACTTTTTGGCCAACCAGGAACTGGCAAAACCTTCGCCGCACTAGACATGATCTTAGGAAAATCAAGAAAAGGTGTAAGTGCACATGGTCTTCCAGGAAGAAACCGTTACTGCGGTGGCATGACACCCGCACGTTTCATAGAAATAGGCCAAGCATATCAAGGCAGAAAATTCAATTTCATAGTTACAGAATTTAACGATTGGTTCAAATCCAGAGGAATGGTAGAACCCCTCAAAGTCGCATTGGAACAAGGAATCATTAAAAAAGAGACTATGAGAGGAACTGTAGGTCCGTACAAGTTTACCTCTTTCTTCAGCGTTAACTACAATACCAAAGTTCAGCTAAAAGGATACAAAGCCACTGTAGGAGACCCAAACTTCAACGCTATAGAAGATAGAATGCTCTGTCGTCTTCACAGATTAACAAGAAAGAGATTCGAGGAAATAGCCAGAAGCGCGATGAAGTTCACGTTGGGGGAAGTCACCATGAGTCAAGCAAACTCGATAAGAGACCACTTAACGCTTGTACACTCCATCGAAACCAAACATCCGTTGGTTAAAGATATGTTCCCTTATAAACCAATTCGGCTTACACGCGCGGTTTATGAACGAATCGTAGAAGCAAGAGAAGCCATACTAGAATACCTAAAGTACAAAGAGAGCATGGATTTCAGCCCAAGACTTGAAATGAGGGCAATACAACTAGCATGTGCCATGTCCCTCTTAAACTACTTCAGAGACGACAAAGAATTTATAACCATCGACAAGGAAGCGATACGTCTGGCGATCAAGTTCTACGTTGAAGAAGCATCAGTCAGGTCTAAAGAAGAATTTAAGCCTGAATGGGTTCTATATGATTTAGGTATTTACAAGCCAAGCGAACTTAGAAAACCCAGTTTTGTAGATGAACGAAATACTAATCGCACGTTGTAAGAGAACCTATGAACTCTTGTGCTATGGTGTCGCGAATGAACTCTTCTTTTGTTGTGTAGCCTAACTGTTTGTTTTCTTCTATGAAGTTTCATACTTGGGTCAGTAGTTCTAGTGGAAGTATTACTGACTGTTTGAGTAGGGCGTTTATGGCGTCTTGGTATGTTTGCATTTTGCTTGTTTGAGCAATTAATTCGCCGGGGAGTAGGGCGAGTTTTTGGTGAACATCATCAGAGATTCTAAGTTATGTCCAAGCATGTGTCACGAATTATCTTGTAGCTTTGTAGGCTGCTCTAGTGCTTTTTCCTATTTTTGTGTTGGATAGAATTTTCCACAATTCATCGAATTTTTCAACGTAAGTTTTATAGTTTGATTCATATCGTAATTTTGGCTTCTTTTTTTCATAACGAGTATATACCTTCAAATCCTCAAATGACGTCAATACGATCAGGTCGGCATCTTCATATCTTTCTAGATTAGCCATCCCTTTCTTTCCGAGTGGAGGCTTTTTTACTTCGATAAACACAGTTCCGTTTTTGCTTCTTAACGTAATGTCTGGAAGCCCTTTACCAACAGCTGGTTTTTCTCTATAAGCTTTCTCATGAACTTCTGAGCATTGCTCTGTTATTTTGTAAATGTTCCAATTCAACGTTTCAAGCATGGGTAAAACAAACTTAGTTGTTATGTCTTGTTCTGAAAGTTTCTCTTTTATGGCCTTTCTTGTAATACCTGAAAATCTCTTCACAACTTCTGTTAATTTCTTCTTTGCTTCACTTTTTCTCAAAACATCACCCTCAGCACACTAGTTTTCTTTTAATTTACTCTTATATATTTCTAATTTCTAATTCTAAATCAATCTATTTTTTAGAAATCCTATTTATTATCTGCTTAGAAAACGCGCGCAAAGCCATTTTTCACAGGGTTTTCTTATAGGCGATTTTCGCAGCTTCAACAAGCAAAACTAAACTTGTCTTATCGTCAACTCGAATGTCTGTCCATCTTGGATTTTTATGCGGTCTTACATCTAGCTCTAGCATATCAAACTGAGTTCTAGGTATTCTTACAGAGAGCCAAAAACCTCTTGGTTGAGTGTAGATTCCAGCGAAATTTACAGATGTTCGAAATAGTATATGAGATTTAGTGATCCTCTCCTCAATCTTGTCAGATATCTTTAGTATGGCGTTTCGTAAGTCAACTACCATCTTCTTCATTTTGGCATTTTTGATCTTCTTTAATTGATTTTCAAATGTGACTTTTGGTAAGATGTCTTCGATGCAATTGGCCTGGATCAATTTCTCCAATGTCGTGTATAACCTTGCCTTTGGAGCAAATCTCATTGTGTCAAAATTCGACTATAAAAAAGCCTACGAGACAGTGATGAATTTCTTTGGTTCAAATAAGGTAAAATTTGCTGCAGTTGATGGGGCAGAGTTCAAGCGTGCGCTCAGCCTAAAAAACCGCCAACGGCGGAGAAACCTAAGAAGCCTCGGAAATAGCCTTTAAACGGTTAACCGCTCAATTTCCCCTTTTCTTTTTAACCTCAATGTTCAAAACTTCTTATAATGTTGTTCTCACCATGTAATACTTGATATTGATGAGGAAAAGAAAGTCTGGTAGAGAACCTTTTTGGCTGCACGCCCAGGAAATCTTAATCGCTTTGTTAGATGATGAACTCAGCTGTGGAGAGCTGGCTGAACGTGTAGGAATAACCGAGCAGCACTTAAGCCAGCTTCTAGACTTGAGATTGACAAGTTTATCATCCAATCTTGTCAGCGCATTGACAAGATAAAGGCTTTTCCAAAGACACTCGTTTAATTCTCTGCTTAATAGGAAAAATGTTTGGTGAACAACAAACGTTAACTTGTTTACCGAACTTTTAGAAGCCCCCTTAATCAAAGCTTTTTCTTAAACACAAATCGGTCATTAGACAGTCCTTAGCCAGATCCCAGCCTTCACGCGCTAGATGACATGGAATTAGAAAGTCTAATGCTTACATACCCCCTCCTTAAGAATTAATGCGCTCCTCCAAAGAGGTTTAATCTTACATCAAATTGCAGAAAAAAGGTTAAAATTCTTACAACTACAGTAAGATTCTGAAACTAAAACTCACCACGAAACTGCTAAACCACAAGGAACAACAACTTTACTTAGCGTTAGACAGTGCGACTGCCCTCACTTTTTCTACTTCAATTTGTACGTTTTTCCATATTCTACAGTTTGAACTCTTTGCGGTAGTTTTTTGAAGAGATGTTGATTTTCCGTATGTATAGGAAAAACTTTCTTCGGCTTGATATAATTGATTAGACTCGTTACTTGTTGTCTGTTCATGTGTCCGGAAGCATGAAGTTGATGAAACCGCATTTTAAAATGATCCAGCCAGTTGTGCATAACCTGATCTTCAATGTCCTCTTCACTAAACGGCTCACTCATACTATGAATAAAATGGCTGCCCGCATCCGGTCTAATGTCGATTAATTCTGCAAACTGATAGAAATCCAAGTCCATAAGCAACTTGCTCTGGTTTTTGTGCACACCTTCATATGTCACCATCTTATCCATGAACGGTCGCTCCCAAACATAATAGTCCTTTTCCTCGAACCCTCCAGACCTTTTCCGTTTATAATAAACCAAAATATCCTCATCCTTCAACGGGTCAGGAAGATCAAGACGCTTGTCCTCCACAAGTTTCATTAGCAAATAAGCGGTTTTCGGAGAAACCACAATTTTTCTACCATTATTTCGAGCCACATTATAAAAGCTTCTAAACCTGTCCATATCTCGACTGTAACGAGTAACAAACACAATCTTACCCGATGAAGAAACAACCTTGCCGCTTAACCGTTCAACCTGCTCTTCAGAATAGTTCTTTCGCTTTTCTTTCTCAACCATTCTGGTGCCTTCACAAATCATCGCCACAGGCTCACACTCACACGCTCTCTCAGCAAACTCCTCGGTCATATCCCGCCTAGAACCATGACCCCTAAGATCCCCAGTATACACAATCGTGCCTTCAGAAGTGTGAATCAAAAACCCGTAAGCCGCAGGAATCGAATGATCAACATGAACAGGCTCCACCACCAAGCCACCAACCTTAACCTTGTCCCCAGTTCGAAACGTCCGAAACACACGCTCCCCATAACTACAAAAACCACTAGTCTTCTCCATCGCCTCCAAAAACAACTTAGTACCCACACCAAGAAACACCGGAATCTTCGGATCCAAAAACTGAATATGGTTTACGTGGTCGAAGTGGGCGTGAGACAAAAACACCCCATCAAACCGAGGCTTCACATAAGAAACATCCGTAAACCGCAGCTGCTCCTCAGCATACAAACCCTTCAACTTCGGCAGCAAACCAAACTCAAAATAATCCCCCAAACCATTGATGCCTCTAAGAGAAAGCCAACCCGTAAAAAAATCACACCCCATAGTGAAAGACTGCCCAAAATCCAAGAAAACCCTCACATCACCATCTTCCAACAAAACCTTGTTGCCGCCAATCTCATCCACTCCACCATAAAACGTCAAACTCACCATTTCAAACAGCCACCATCAACCCTCAACTACAGCCTTTAGAAAATTGAAACAAACATTTAACAGTTCTGAACCCAAAATCCGACACGCTAACTGAATGAGTAATGCATGCTAAGATAGTTATTGAAATAGTTCGCGCGCGCGATCGTCACACAATTCATACGGCAACTTCTTGCTGGAATCTTCATGAAAACTACCAACATCAGCCTCAAAAGTACAGACATCAATCTCCACATACCCAAAGAACTTATTCTCCCTGTAAATCGGTTTTCTATGAGCAACCTCAATCCCCAAACCAGCCGATCTCACTTCTTCATAACCATGAGACCTTTCATATCTTTCAATAGTGTCCAGAAAGCTTCCCCTCATACTCGTCCCCACTAAATCGATGTCGACAGAGCCGAAATATGAATTATAAACAAAAACAGCCCACCCACCTATGAGCGTTGGAATTAGGCTAAAGTGGGAAAACCACTCAAGAATACTCAAGAGTTCACTATATGACTCCTCAGCCAACACCTCATAACTTGCCATCGTGCAACCACTCCAGAAGCTTGATCGCTGCATCCCTTCCAGAACCGCTACAAAAAAGATCTATAACCACTTGAACAGGCGAACATACCCAAAATCCTTCCATCTCCTTCACATCTTCAAGAATGCTAGGATGATCAGGACAAAGAAGATTCAACTTTATAGGCCCTCTTCCGTGTGGAATAGCAGTCTCCATGTCTTCATTAGATACATAAGCATGAATCTCTGGAAAAGTAATGTAATACTCATAAAATCTTTTGAGACCACTGAAGACACTGAGAGCAAACTTAACCCCTTGCTCTTCGCATACACGCTTAATCAGCTTTTCCCCTTCTCCAACAGATAAAGCCTCTAACCTAAAGGAAGCCCTCACAAGACTATTCAATGGACGCTCTAAAGCTATGATCTCCAAGAGTTGAGAAGCGTCAACAAGTTCACATCGCCGCCAACCTTTAGACACTACTCCGCGATCATACAAGAAATTAATGACTTCATTTGTCCAACCGTAAGCAACTCCGGTTTCAGAGGAGATCCTAAGCTGATTTGTTCTCTTGTGTCCTAACAGGTATTTAATCACTTTGTAAGCTTTGGGCGAAGTTAACTTCATTAGCTATCACTATCGCAGACATTTGCTCCAGAAACAATAGGTTTTTGAATATATAATACCTTCGGTAATCACCGATACTATCGGCAAATACCAATAGTAAAATCTTAACCAAACGAATAAAAACCTTTTCTTATGCTTCTTGAGCTTTCGTTAGCACATGCCAAAAAGAAAAAAGAGGAGTTTGCGGGAGACATCTCCAGTGGGGCGTTAGTCCAGTCTAGACCACGGGCCCTTTTCAAGATGGTATAATAGACCCTTTTTGGTGTTTTCATTTACTCATTAAGGAGAAGATGCTGAATACGCTATTAAATCTTAACAGAAGAGCATAGGCAGAGACTTTAGACTTGAAAAACTATAGGGGGCATCCAATTTACGCAAGATTTAAAACTCAAACTTGGCAATACGGTAGAATCGTGAATGTGACATGTCTAAAGAAGACAAGATGTTGGAAGAACTGAAGCGAATCAGAGAACTACTCACGCCTAAACCAGCGCCCCCTGCTCCAAAGCCTAAAGGTTTATGGGCAGAGTTCATCGACTTCTTGTCCAAATACAAGGTGATAGGTCTTGCCGTTGCCTTCATTATGGGCT
>JAOUPS010000088.1 GCA_029879735.1 Candidatus Bathyarchaeota archaeon
CCTCGCCCGGGACTGGGCTGCGACCCACTTCGGAGGGAACTAGCTATCACCGGGCTAGATTGGTCTTTAGCCCCTAACCCCAGGTCTGGGGAACGAATTGCACGTCAGCACCCTTTCGGGCCTCCACTAGGCTTTCGCCTGGCTTCGCCCTGCCCAGGGCTAGATCGCCCGGTTTCTAGTCTCACAGCCGTGACTCCAAGCCCTTTCAGACTCCGCGCCTCACCAGCTCAAGAGCTGGCTGTGCGCATGTTGGTTTCCCTACGCCTACGGGCTTCCAGACCCTTAGGCTTGCCACAGCCGTGAACTCCCCGGCCCGTGTTTCTAGACGGAACGTGCAACCCTGGTCCCCCTCCCTCGTACTGCCGCCTCACGGCGGTTTCCTTTGGGAGGGATCTACCCTTCCGGGCTGCACACGTCTGTAACCGTCTGGTTTCAGGCACTTTTCACCCCCCTTCCGGGGTGCTTTTCAACTTTCTGTCACCGTACTAGTGCGCTATCGGTCTTGAGACGTATTTAGTCTTGGAAGTCGGTGCCTTCCAACTTCCCGCACCCAAACCAGGGTACGGTACTCTGGGACACCAGCTCAACTCCTTCCAGTTTACGCTTACGGGGCTTTCACCCTCTATGGCGGGCCTTTCCAAGCCACTTCAGCTTCACCAGGGAGAAGGAAGCCGGACCCATAACTCTACATCCCCCGTGAGTCTTCCCCATGGGGTTCGGTTTGGACTTTTCCCTTTTCGCTCGCTGTTACTAAGGGAATCCCATTTGGTTTCTTTTCCTCCCCCTACTAAGATGCTTCCGTTCGGGGGGTTCCCGCCCCCATCTGGGGGCACCACGGTTCCGAAGAACCGCGGTAGGAGGTCCCATTCAGGAATCCCCAGTTCTAAAGCTGCATACGCTTACCTGGGGCTCTTTCGCGGCTGGCTGCGCCCTTCTTCAGCGCTCAAGCCGAGCCATCCACCAGACGGCGTAACATGTCGGGCCTTGTGGCAGTATCTGTTTGGCGTTTGCGGTGAACCTTGGCCTATGCATGGTGTCATTATGAGCCGTTAAGCTCACTTTCACCCTTCACTCATCATTGTTGATGGCGAGTTGCATCTACTTTATGGCTTGTAGCAAGTCACCAAAATACTTCTGAAGCGGTTCTCGCAGATATAAGTATTACGTCGCAGATAATAAGTGTTGTTGATTATAAGGATTTAAAAGGTAAACGTATTAATTTATTATGCATGCAAAGGCAAAATAAAAATAAGGATAGTGGAGAGTTGAAAACTCAACGAGTTGTATCCTCAGGGGGAGTGATTTTCAGAACGGTTAATGGCCAGTTTGAGGTGGCGTTGATTTCTAGAGGGAAGGTTTGGTGTTTACCTAAAGGCTTGATTGAACAAGGTGAAACGACCGAAGAGACAGCTTTGAGAGAAGTTAAAGAGGAAACAGGTTTAGAAGGTGAAATCTTTAAGAAAATTGGCGAAATCAGTTACAATTTCTTTAGAGGAAAACGTTATCTCAAAAAGGTCCATTTTTACCTTCTAAAACACATCGGGGGCTCAGTAAGTAATCACGATTTTGAAGCAGATAGAGTTAAGTGGTTTCCTATTTCAGAAGCCTTTCAGGTTTTGACTTATGTTAATGAAAGAAGAATCCTGAGAAAGGCGGAAGAGATGCTGAAAAGGGAAACCAATCTTTAGCTTAGTTAGCGAATATTTTTATTTTTGATGTTAGGATTCCTATTAGTTGTGTGCCTCGGTAGCTCAGCCTGGTAGAGCAACGGCCTTGTAAGCCGTAGGTCGCGGGATCGATGCCCGCCCGAGGCTCTATTTTACGGGTTTTTGTTGAAAGATTCTGTCTGTGGATGGGTCTAGCCCCCCTTATGTATAGGGTGTAATAAATTCTAGTACATTGTATTATGGAGGTGTGTTTTTGGAGGTTTTCAATTGTTAAATTGTAGACCACCTATCGTTTTTGTGTTGTTGCGCGTTTCTTATGGAGAGTTTACGGAGATAGCTCCTCTACAATTCTTATGTATCACCATTAGTTGGAGCCAATTATGTCTATAAGTGACGTGTAAACAGGTTTAATCCATTTGATGAGTATTAGCTAGAAACCGCATAGCTTATTTTGTTTGATGACTAACAGCATCTTGGTGTGTTATGTTTTGCGTGAGTTTGTTTTGTATTCGCGTAAGGGCAGAACAGATTCAAAATTCAAGAGCTTGCGTGAGGCTGGCAGATTAGACCTAGTGCATGAATGTATTGAAGCTAGCCTATTTGTATCTCATGGAATCCGCAGAAACGTTGTTTTCCATGCATTATTAAGCGGTCCACCATCCCCGCCCTTACATTTACACATTGATGGTGCAACACTCAGAAATGTATACACAGATCAGGAAACTTGGAAGGAGATTCTCAGGAAAGTCTTGTCGGGGAAGCCGCATCCAGGCATAAGTATTGACAAAACGAGTTTTGAGGCTCTGTTAAAGGCGAAAGCTAATAAAGCTCCTATTTATGTTCTTGAAGAAGACGGAAAAGACGTTTTGGAGGTTAATATAGGCGAGAATTCAGTTTTCGTTTTGGGAGACCATAAAGGGTTGCCGAAGAAGGTTGAAGGTTTCGCTTTGCGCTATGGTGAAAAGGTCTCGCTTGGAAAGCAGCCGTACTTGGCAGCTTCATGCATAACTATCATAAACTACCTTTTAGACAGAAGAGCTATAATCTAAAACTAACGGAAGAGCGAAGTGAAGTTTATATTTTAGTTTTCTCCTTTTTACTTGCGGTTTTAATGCTCTATGGGGTGACATGTTTATGGCGTCTATTAAAGAATTGCCGACGCGTCCGGCAACCAGATTTGAAAGAATCGGTGCCCACACTCACATTAAGGGTCTAGGATTAGATGAAAACTTGAAAGCTGTCAGAATAAAGGATGGGATGGTTGGTCAGGAAAGGGCTAGAGAAGCTGCCGGTCTTGTTATTCAAATGATAAAGGAGGGAAAGTTGAGCGGTAAAACTGTAATTCTTGCAGGCCCTCCTGGAACAGGGAAGACAGCCATTGCTGTGGCAGTATCCAAGGAATTAGGCGAAAATATACCGTTCATTCAGATGAGTGGAAGTGAAATATACAGTGGCGAACGCAAGAGGACAGAGATCCTTATTCAGGCTATAAGAAAATGTATTGGCGTGGAGATTCATGAGTTGCGCAAAGTCTACGAAGGAGAGCTTACCAGCATGGACATAAGAACTGCTCCTCATCCCTATAATCCTTACCAAAAGGTTCCGGAAAGCATCAGGCTTACACTGAAAACTCAGGGTGAAGAAAAGACCATCGAAGCAGGGTCAAGCATAGCTCAGCAAATTATCCAGCAGAATATATCAGAAGGACATGTAATACAGATTGACGCTGAAAGTGGAAGAGTAGTTAACCTTGGCATAAGTATGGAAAGCACTAAAGGAAAAACATTCGACATAGACACTAGGAAAAAAATCCCTCGCCCTAAAGGCAACGTGCTAAAAGAGAAAGAATTCGTTTACACTTTAACCTTAGCAGATATGGACGAAATTAATGCCCGCCAAAGATTAGGAGGAGGAATTTTCTCCCTTTTTATGGGAGGCACAGCAACCAAAGAAATAGACACTGAAGTCCGCACAGCCGTGGATGAAGCGGTTAAAAAAATGGTTGACGAAGAAAAGGCTTTCATTCATCCAGGCGTCTTGTTCATTGATGACTCACACCTTCTAGATTTGGAAGCCTTCAGCTTCTTGGGTAGAGCTATCGAAAGCGAGCTTGTGCCCATAATCATCTTAGCCACGAATCGAGGCGTCACTACCATCCGAGGCACCGACGTCAAAAGTCCCATGGGCTTCCCTCTCGACCTCGTTGACCGCTCAGTAATCATCGGAACTGAAGATTACAATGCCGATAGCATTCGCGAAATCCTAAAAATACGATCCAAAGAGGAGAAAATAAACATTAAAGAAAACGCGCTAGAAAAGATCACAGAAGTTGGAGTTAACACCTCTCTACGATACTCAGTTCAACTGCTGAGTCTAGCTGCTCAAAACTCCAAAAGTGCCAAACACAAAGATGTTACAATTGAAGATGTGGAACGAGTCAGCAAGCTCTTCATGGATGTCTCTGAAGTCACACAACACCTCAAAAAATACGAAGATAAAATGATGATTCACTGATACGCCATGTACATACGCTTAATCTTTATTTAAACGTAAAAACCCTTTAATCTCCGTATCTCTTTTCTCTAAGAGTTGTGATTATCATGCCGGAGCGTAAACATAAGCGCGAACCAGAAAGCCTTATCGAATTAGACTCCGAAGAATTGGGGTTCGTTTTAGAGCCAACACAGATTGAAGTCGGCTCAGGATACACGATTTCCGTAAGTTATGACGAAAATGAAAAACCAGTAGTTGACGTGAAAACTTACGGAGAAGTTGACTTCACCAAGCTACGAAGAGAGATTGAACGGGCGTTTCCAAACGCTCAAATACGACAGATAAATCAAACAAGCTCAGTAACGATTGTCAAGAAGCGTAAGAGGAAATACCCAGATAGAAAGAAATAGCCCTGCAGAATTTTCGCCCAAAATCCTAAATCACGAACCGAGATTACAACAAAAGCCATCACTTCCACATATAAATTTTCCTTCAGAAAGTGCAGAAACTAACATGCAACATAGAACTTTTCGGCAACTAAAAAAAGCTGTGAATTCGACTAGTTTTTAAGCAGCAACATATCTGTCGCTTAGGGAAAAGCTGAAAAAGCCTCAACAAAGTGCATCACATTCTTACTCTTCTAACATGTTCCCCCGTCATGTGAATCTGAGTCCCACAGTCTGGACATTTTTTATCTTCAGTTATCAAATATTTTAGTATGTAACATCCGTATCTTCTAACGAGTTTTTCTCCGCAGTCTGGACAGTACGTGTCCTCATGCTTATGTCCAGAAACGTTTCCAATGTATGGATACTGCACTCCAGCCTTCTTCGCCATTTCATAAGCTTTCTCCAAAGTTTCCACCTTCGTCGGCGGATTGTTGAATTTGTAAGCTGGAAAATAACGGGTAAAATGCAGCGGAGTTTCTGGTCCAGCCTCTTTCAAATGCTTTTCAATAACCCATCGTAAAGTTTCCTCATCATCATTGACGTTTCTAACCACCAGATTGACGATTTCAACGTGTATTCCCAATTTTCTTGCTTCTCGGGCGTTTCTCCAAATCTTCTCCACATCAGCTCCTCCACAATATTTCTTGTAGGTTTCACCGTTGCCTTTTATGTCGATTTTAAGCCCATCCAGCCCAGCTTCAAAAAGTGCCTTAAGAGTTTCTAAGGTCATGTAGCCGTTTGAAACATAACAGCAGTATTTTATTCCCTTAGCCTTACCTGACCTGAAAAGCGGAATTGTCCATTCAGACAAAAGCGTGGGTTCTTGAAAGCTTGCACATAAGCCAGCGTCACCGCTGTAGATGGCTAGTTCCGCAACCTTTTCGGGCGGACAATAAATTGCCTTAGCTGGTTGAGGTTCAACCTTCGAGAGATGGAAATTTTGACACCAGACGCAGTCTAGGTCACAGGACCATGTTGAAAATGTGAGGGCTGTTGAACCAGGCCAATAATGGAAAAACGGTTTAACCTCTATGGGGCGACTTTGAATAGCGCTTATGTCACCATAAACAAGCGTGTACAGTTTGCCATCTATGTTTATTCTCGTTTTGCAGAATCCCTTGGAATCTTGCAGTATCTCACATCTTCTTTCGCAAAGGCTACATCTAACCATACCATCCAGTAGCTTTTCATAAAAAAGTGCCTCTCGAACCGTTGGATAGGCTGTTAACTCAGACATCAGCATTCGATAATAAGTAAGTTTACTCCTGAATTAAATCCTAACACTTTTGAAGTGCTCCCAGCCCCGCGGCTCAATGACGCGTCTTTCCCCATCAATTTCTAAAAGAACAAGCTTTTCAGCGGTTACCTTCCCTATCGGCAAGAGTTTTCCACCAACTTTTTCAACAGCCTTTTCAGCCTTTTTCCAAAGTCTAGGTTTCACTGTTAGGACGAGCTCGTATTCTTCTCCGCCGTAAAGCGTCAATTCCAATGGGTCTAGCTCGTTGATTGTAGCAAATCTTTCCACCTCTTTGGCTGTTGGAAGCCTGTTAATTAGGAAGCCTACGTTGCTTGCTTTTGCAATTTCATAAAGGCTCCATGCCAAGCCGTCGCTTGAATCGATGGACGCTGTGATGGCTCTTGTTCGGCTTAAGGCTAGCCCCTCCTTCAGTCGGGCATGCGGCATCAAAACTGACTCAACAAGAGTTTTGCGGATTTTTTGTGGTGCTTTAAGACAGTCGATTAGAATTTTTAAGCCAGCTGAGGTTTTACCGAAGAAGCCAGTAACTGCCGCAAGGTCTCCGGGTTTCGCTCCACTACGTAGCATCAACAGGTTCTTTTTCGCTATCCCAAAAAGTGAAAGGCTGATCAAAAGGTCTGAAGCTTCGTTCGTGTCTCCACCAATAATGTATGCGTTGTATCCGCGTGCCCCAGCATTTAACCCCTCTCCAATTTCCTCTATGTCCTTTCTAGTCAGTTTTCTTGGAAGTCCAAGTGAGACGAGAATTACTAGGGGCTTTGCACCTTTCGCTGCGAAATCGCTGACGTTCATGACAACAGCTTTGCGAGCAGCCTGCCAAAGACTCATACTTGGCGGAACATCCGTTTTATCAACAAGCATATCTGTCTTTAAGACTGCAAGGTTGCCGTTTCCAACATCGTATGCAGACACGTCATCGCCGAAAGGTATGGGCATTTTCGGCATTATGTCTAGACGACTTTGTATAACTTCGATTATTTTCCGTTCGCCCAATTTTTTATACGTTTTCATTGTTTCTTCCAATTACCTCTTTCCTTGTAAACTTTTAAAATGCACGACGATTGCTTAACGGTCATAATGTTGAATGTGGGATACTGTTAACTTATTCGTGATAACACCTTAACTTATTTGCCATTAAAGCATGCCATGGGACTTACGTCACCTTTAAAAACATAAAACGGGAAACATTAACAATAATATCGCAAGCATAAGTTATCTTTTTCTCGTTGGAATGGCACTAATTGTCCTTGCTCTATTCGTGAGATTGGGATTCCTTTGTTCTTTAGATTGCAAGGTGTTGAGTAACTTTAACAATCAACTTTTCGCTTGGTTCTTCAAGATTTTTTGATACTCAGGTGGAAGGCTACACGCAGAATGTTCTCTTTTGCCCACTTCAAAGATTTCACATGCGAAAAAACCTTGAACCTGCATCCAATCTTCCGAACATTTAAAATCTGGTTTTAATCAATCACTAAATAGATGTGCCCCGGTGGCTCAGCCCGGTAGAGCGGCAGCCTCGTAAGCTGTTGGTCGCGGGTTCAAATCCCGCCCGGGGCTTCGTCTTGAATTAGCCTTTTCCTCAATATGACTCCTTCTCTTTCTGCTTTGTGTATGCCCATAACCCTCTTTTTGTAGTGAAATAAAATTCTGAAAGAACTGTATTTATGTTGTACACATATACGGAAAGATTTATTAAATATTAATATTAACGATAATATCGGAAGCTCAACTTCTAAAAGGGACAAGCCATGCGTCTGCACTCTCACAAGGAAAGACTGAAATGCCCCTATAAGGGATGCGAAAAATCTTTTGCCAAGCCAACGGTCTTAACAGACTCTTACGTGATACCTAGAGAAACTTATTATGCTTGTCCCTACTGTAACTCAAGAATAGACATAATCGCAGAAGGCATGAAGATTGTGGGGGTTAAGACAACGGAATATCCAAAAGTTTTCGACTCACCAGCAAAATGTGCCCATTACTTTAGCTTTTTGAACTCGCTTCCAATGGACACGCCCATCTCAGATGAATGCCTAATCTGTCCAAAAGTACTTCAGTGTGGCTTCAGAAGAAGACAACGATAAATTTTAACTTTTGTCTGACAGAATATTTTAAATCCGTCGTTCGAGTTTCTAATTTGCGTGAGAGGGTTAAGGGGCTGTCGGCTAGCTTGGTCTAGGCTTGGAGACTTGGGCTCTCTAAGTGTGCCGCTGTTGGCGGTGTGCGGGAAGGACCCCGGTTCAAATCCGGGCAGCCCCATCAAAACTCTGATCACAAA
>JAOUPS010000089.1 GCA_029879735.1 Candidatus Bathyarchaeota archaeon
GCATTTTAGGAGGAAAAATAGCAACGGTTACCAAATTGGACACTACAGAGGCTGAGAGGGTTATCGACGCCAGAGGATTAGTGGTTTCTCCAGGCTTCATAGACATACATTCTCATTCAGACCTTGCATTGTTGATAAATCCTCGAGCTGAAAGCAAGATCAGGCAGGGCGTTACAACCGAAGTGATAGGCAACTGTGGCGATAGTGCTGCCCCCACAAATAAGGAAACTGTGAAGTTTCTAAAGGATGAGTGGGGTCTTGAGGCAAAAGAAGTAGCATGGAACTGGTCAACCTTCGGAGAGTATCTCTATCAACTGGAAAAGCAAGGAGTAGCCTTGAATGTTGCTGCTCTTGTTGGTCATGGAACTGTGAGGATAGCAGTGATGGGAGTTGACAATAGGCCGCCAACATCTGAGGAGCTTGAAAAAATGGAAGAGCTAGTAGCACAGTCCATGGATGACGGGGCCTTTGGCATGTCAACGGGTTTAGTATATTTGCCTGGTTGTTACGCTGATACGTCTGAGTTGATTGAGCTCTGCAGGGTGGTGGCTAGATATGGAGGAATCTATGCTTCTCACACAAGAGGTGAAAGGGAGACGATCATAGAGGCCTTAAAAGAGGCTATAGAAATCGGCGAAAAAGCAGGCGTGCCAGTACAAGTGTCACACAACTGCCCCAAATGGGGTGGCTCAGAAAAGTTACCGGAAATGTTCAGACTGTACGAGGAGGCTAGGGCTAGAGGCTTTGATGTCACCATGGACAATGATGCACACACAGACCTCAATCCCGAGTTGAGTCAGATACTTCCGCAGTGGGCTCAAGCAGGCGGAGTTGAAAAAATAATTGAGAGGCTGAGGAACCCAGAGATCCGAGAAAGAATTAAAAAAGAAATAGTGAAGGATAAGTATCCTGGACCAGGCTATTGCGGACTTGTAAAGCATGGGCGCTGGGACCGAGTCTTTCTATTTCGCTGCAAGAAAAACAAGGATTTGATAGGAAAGAGTTTTGAAGAGATCGCTGAAATGAAGGGCGCAAAAGATCCGTTTGATGCGTATTTTGATCTACTGATAGAAGAAAAAGGCGACGCAAGTGCCCTTTTCAATTACATTGACGAAAATGATATTCGCGCAGTTTTGAGATTCCATCTAATGATGGTTTCAACTGACGGTTCTGCTTATGCGCCTTATGGGGCTCTCGGCAAAATCGATGGCTATTCTCCATGCAGTTATGGGGAGTATCCATACATTCTGGAAAGATACGTCCGAGAGGAAAAGATTATCTCGCTTCAAGAAGCAATTCGAAAAATGAGTTCATTTCCAGCTCAAAAGCTAGGATTGAAAGACAGAGGACTGATCAGAGAGGGAGCGTGGGCTGACATCGTTATTTTCGACATGAACAAGATTAAGGATCGGGCGACCAGTCGCTATCCATACACGTTTCCCTTGCCCAATTTTCCACACAACTATCCTGAGGGCATAGAATACGTGCTAGTGAATGGGCAGATAGTGGTCGAGAAAGGCGAACACAAAGGTCTTCTTCCCGGGAAAGTATTGCGCTATAGAGCAAAGAAGCACTAACTCGGTTTTCAAGGTTAAGTCAGTCAGATAGGAAAACTTATGTTCGTCACTCCTAAAAGACATTTTTCTTTTTCCAGCAAAACGTTAAAACTATTAAATAGAATACAACAACGTTGCAATACGCAAGGACGGTTAAAGGAATGGAGCTGGAAAGTAAACTATTACCAACTAAAGAAGCTGTTAAAAAGTTCGTAAACGATGGCGACTTGGTGTCCTTTGGCGGCTTCACGCATGGTATACCCTTTGCTCTTGGGCATGAAATGATTCGACAAAAGAAGAGGAATCTTAGAGTTTGCAAAGAAACTCCAGATTTGCTTGTAGATCAAATGATTGCAGCCGGGTGTGTCAAACATACAATTTTCAGCTGGGCTGGAAATCCTGGAGTTGGATTGCTTCATGCTTTTCGAAGGGCTGTTGAGAAAGGCGTTCCGCAACCCATAACCCATGAGGAGTACACTCACTTTATTATGGCCGCCAGATATTTCGCTGGAGCGTCTGGAGTACCTTTCATTCCAATTAGTGCAGGGGTTGTGGGTTCAGACCTAATTAAACATAGGAAAAACCTGAAGACCATGAATTGCCCCTATACTAGCAAGAAGCTTTGTCTAGTTCCAGCTATTAATCCCGATATTGCTGTAATCCATGCTCAGAGAGCTGATAAAGAAGGAAATATTCAAATGTGGGGAATCTTTGGTTCAAACAAAGAAATTGCAATGGCTAGCGAAAAAGTAATTGTTTCCGTTGAAGAAATAGTGGACGAAGAAATTGTTCGCAGAGATCCCAATCGAACTATAATTCCCGGTTTCCATGTTGACGCGGTAATGGAAGAACCTTGGGGCGCCCATCCCTCCTACACGCAGGGCTACTATGACAGAGACAACGGTTTCTACATAGAATATGACCAAGCAACTAGAACGGTTGAGGGCATGGAAGCCTTTCTTAACGAGTGGGTTTACGGGGTTGAAAATAGAAGGGAATACGTGAAAAAGCTGGGGGCAGAAAAAATCTTGAAACTCATGGTGAAGCCGTATTACAGTTTTCCGGTTAATTATGGCTATTATGGTTAGGGGATTTGGTAATGAAGAAAAAATATGCTAAGGATTACACTCTTCAAGAGTTAATGGTCGTGGTTGCTGCGAGGGAACTGCGAGACAGAGAAATCGTGTTTGTGGGCATAGGAATACCCCAACTAGCAACTATTCTGGCACAGCGCACCCACGCGCCCAACTTAGTTTTAATTTACGAATCTGGAACCATCGCCGCCAAGCCCATGCGCATGCCTCTATCCATCGGAGACCCAACACTTGCAAGTGGAACCGCTGGCATTTACAACTTCATTGAAACTTTCTCTTATCTTCTCCAACGGAAGTTTATTGACGTTGGCTTCTTAGGAGGTGCTCAAATCGATAAATACGGTAACATCAACTCGACTGTGATTGGAGACTACGAACAACCCAAGGTGAGGCTTCCGGGAAGCGGGGGAGGCTGCGACATAGCTGCACTGGCAAAACGAGTTATCATCATTGCTCCCCATGAAAAAAGGCGATTTGTGGAAAAGGTGGACTTCGTAACAAGCCCTGGATATTTAGATCATCCAGAGGCCAGAGAGAAGCTGGGCTTGACAGGCGGGCCAAGCGCAGTGGTGACGACAATGGGAGTTTTGCGGTTTGATGATGCTACAAAAGAGATGTACTTGGATTTATACCATCCTGGAGTGAGCATAGAACAGATTAAGGAAAACACGGGCTGGGACCTCAAGATTTCTCCTTCAGTGAAAGAAACTGAACCTCCAACAGAGGATCAAGTAACCTTGTTAAGGGAAAAAATTGATCCTGAAGGTTATTATTTGAAAAGATAGGGGTCCTTGACATTGCAAAAGGTCGCAATTATTGGAGTGGGACAAACAAGGTTTGGGAATATTATCGATAAAAAAGCAGAGGAACTATTCGCTGAGGCGTTTCTAGAAGCTGTAAACGACGTGGATAAAGGCATCGACATAAGCGAGATTCAAGAAGTGTACATTGGAAACAGCGGCGTCGGTGGAGGGCAGCTAGGAAATTTCTCTTCGTTAATGACTGATTACGTCGGCCTTACTGGAGCATCTGCTCTCCGAATTGAGAATGCTTGTGCTTCAAGCGGTTTCGCCATGAGAGCCGCTATTCTAGCGGTGTCCTCCGGAGTGTGTGATGTGGCACTGGCGGGCGGGGAAGAGAAAATGAATGACACTCCCAGAAACCGTGTGAGATATTGGCTCGGCATATCTGGGGACATGGAATGGGAAAGACTATCTGGGATGACTTTTGCAGGTGTTTTCGCCCTAATGGCCATACGCCACATGCATGAATATGGGACGAAAAGAGAACATTTGGCCATGGTTTCAGTGAAGAACCACAAGAATGGAGCTTCCAACCCAAAAGCCCACCTTCAACGGGAAACAACTTTAGAACGGGCTTTAGCAAGTCCAATGATAGCGTATCCTCTCACGCTGTTTGACTGCTGCCCCATATCTGATGGGGCTTCAGCTGTTATTGTTTGCAAAGCTGATTTAGCTAAGAAGTACACTGACACTCCGGTCTACGTAGCGGGACACGGGGGTAGTACAGATAGGCTATCGGTTTTTCAAAGAGACGACGTTACATCAATAAACTCTTCAGTTGTAGCTGCTAAACGAGCCTACAAAATGGCTTCCGTCAAGCCTGAAGACATAGATGTTGCAGAGGTTCATGACTGCTTTACAATAGCTGAAATAATTGCCTACGAAGACCTAGGCTTCTGTCCAAAAGGCAAAGGAGGGAAACTATTGGAAGAGGGCCAGACTGAAATTGGCGGAAAAATACCGGTGAATCCTAGTGGAGGATTAAAATCGAAAGGGCACCCAGTTGGCGCAACTGGTACAGGACAAATTTATGAAATTGTCAATCAGCTACGGGGAAGCGTCGAGAAGAAAAATAGACAAGTTTCCGGCGCAGAAATAGGACTAACCCACAACACAGGCGGATCAGGAGGAACCACCGTAGTTCATATATTGAAAAGGTAGGAGTTAAAGATGAGTATAGGCATCCTTGGATATGGAGTGTACATCCCACAGTACAGAATTAACAAAGCCGAATACGTTAAAGCTTGGGGACGATTTGCCGCAGCTGGGATTGAGGAAAAGGCGGTTCCGGGATTCGACGAAGATTCTGTAACCATGGCTGTAGAAGCATCTATGAACGCCCTAGATCATGCTAAAGTTGATGCAAGCAAGTTGAACGCGATTTATTTTGCGTCCACATCATCACCATACGCAGAGAAGCTTGTATCTAGCACCATCGCTATGGCTCTAGGAGCGCCTCCACGAGTTTCTGTTGCAGATTTCACATCATCTACGATGGCGGGCACTTCTGCTTTGCTTTTGAGCCTTGACTTTGTGGCTTCTGGTAGAGGGCATTTTGCACTAATCGTCGCATCTGATTGTCCCTACGCTGATCCAGGTGACTTTCTTGAGCATCCGCTTGGAGCTGGAGCCGCCGCATTTGTAGTTGGAGAAGGCACTCCGATAGCAACCATCGAGGGTTCAGGTTGCACTACCATCGAGGCTCTCGGTGAGAGATTCAGAAAACACGGAGAGAAATTCATTGAAACCTTAGGAATTCCAGCTTATACTCAAGCCGTAATCATGAATACTGTAACCTCTAGCGTGAAAGCACTTCTGAATAGTACTGGCAGAAAACCGAGCGACTTCAACTTTGTTGTTTTGCCACAATTTGATGGAAGACTGCCCTCAGGAATCGCAAGAAAGATTGGTTTTGAGGAGACACAATTCGTTCCATCTATGATTGTTTCCCAAGTCGGTGACGCTGGCGCCGCTTCACCTTTGATTGGACTAGCAAAAGTCTTGGACGAAGCAAAGCCGGGACATAAAGTGTTGGTTACCTCCTATGGAGCAGGAGCCAGCAGCGATGCGGTAAGCATAAACGTAAATGAAGAAATTATGAAACGCAAAGGTGCTGTGTCGTCTGTAAAAGATTATCTTGCCGACAAGAAGTACATTGATTATATTTATTATTTGAAAATCAAGAAAATGATCTAAAAGTGGAGGAACTAAGCTTGGCCCACGTTTCAATTCCGAGCTACTGGAAAACCCTTCCTCAGCGATACTGCCTAATAGGAATGAAATGCAAAAACTGTGGAACCATCAACTTTCCCGCTAGAGAAATCTGCATCTCATGTAAACAAAAATCTGAGTTTGAGCCAAAAAAACTGAGTGGTCGAGGAAAAATCTACTCTTACACAGTTATAGCGGCGGGAAGTGCACCTCCAGAGTTTTCAGAGCAAGAGAAGCTGGCCGGATCTTTCCCAGTCGCCATAGTAGAGCTTGAAGAAGGCCTGAGGATATGTGCTCAGATCACTGATTATGAAGAGGAAGACTTGAAGATTGAAGCGGAAGTGGAGGCTGTTTTTCGAAAAATCTACGAAGAAGACAAAGTAATTCGCTACGGACTGAAGTTCAGGCCTGTAAAGAAAAGAAAGTCTCTTCCGTGATTTTATCAGTGACGAGTATCATTCGCCCTTTGGGATATATACGAGGAGAATAGGAGTTAAGGTGTTTTGGATAGTTTCTTGTCGGCTCTGTTTATAATATCCTTGATTTCTTTTTGAACATCTCTTTCGAGCGGCTCCGGTCTGTGTTTTTCGAGTATTGTTTTCACTTTTTCTTTTGCCCTATCTACAATGTTTGTTGCACCACGCTTGAACCACGCCTCATATGGTCGTCTGTCGGTTAACTCTGGTATGAACTGTTCTTTTCTTAGGTAATCCAGTGTGTGTCTCTCAGCTAGGAAGTTGCCGCCTAGGCCAACCTTTTTAATTACATCGAGAGCTAACGTCTCATCGCTCACTTCTATGCCCTGTGCAAGTCGGAAGACCATCTTAACGATCTCTTCGTCGATGATGAGTTCCTCGAAAGGAAGAGTGTTGCAGTCTTCGATGAGCCCTATTCCGATAATTATGTTGCAGCCAGAGAGAACCTGCGGAATGCCGCTGATCATTTTCTCATAGCATGCCTGTCCACCTGGCTCTTTTGCTGTTGAGACAAAGCCGCCAGTTACCGAAGGCAAGCCATAATATCTAGCTAACTCGCCCACGGCAGCTGAGAATAACCCTTGTTCAGGTGATCCTCCAGTTCTACAACACGCTTTCATGTCGAATGCAGCGCCGCCCGTTCCGTAAATTACAGGTGCTCCTGGCGAGGCAAGCTGAGCCATCACTAGACCGCTTAGCACTTCGGCATTACCAACCGTGAGAGATCCAGCAAGTGTCACTGGCCCTGTTGCTCCTGCCTGAGGCATCGAGTAAAAAGATATTGGCACACCAGCTGTGGCGAATTCCAATGCGGCTTCCACGGGGCCCTCATCATGTTGGAGCGGTGCGATGGTGCAGTGGACAGATGACACTATCGGTCTCTTCTTCAGCTATTTCTTGCCTCCCACCACTGCTGCAGCCATATCAATTTGGTACTTTGCTTCTTCAGGTGACATTGTGGTTTCGAATTGGGCGTGTTTTTCCGTGTTGGCTAAGGATGCTTCAAGGTCGTGTAGATGTCTCACATGTGGAGGGGTGTCCTGAGAACTGACCATCGGCCAATAAACATGAACGGTGTCGAGGGCATCTGCGATAACTGCTGACTTTGCTATGTCATCCTTTATTGATGGTCTTCTCCGTCCTGTTTCCAAGTCAATTGTTTTTGTTCCGTTTCCATCAGTGCAAATATAGACGTGCCTTCCATCCAGCTTCATATTGTACTTTGGGTTCCTAGCGTACAATGTGATAGATCTTCTCTTCTTTCTTAGCGCTTCTTCGACAAGGTGCGACGGGATTAATGCAGATTGATTCTAGTTCACCCTACAACCTGCCTCGTCAAGCATCTTCAGACATTTTTCACTGTAAACCCTGACGCCGGTCCTTTCTAGTACATCAAGGGTAGCCCAATGAATTGCTTTCAAATCGTCTTTAGATAAGACCGAGAATGATATTTTTTGAGTTTCTCTACTAAAGCCCCACAATTAAACTTCTCTCCGATTTTCTAGCAATTAGTATGAAAGCACGTGAAATCTTTTTTTTGCAAAAGAAGTTTGAAGTTGTGAAGTTCCAAATAGAAGCTAACCTGTGAATTTCAATAGGAAACGGCTAGGATGTGTAAGACGTTTAATTTCCTGCTCACTTGTGTAGGTGGCAAGCTACGTAATGTTCTTTTCCAACATCGATTAGTGGTGGTTCTTCTTTAGAACAAACATCCATAACGACTGGGCATCTTGTATGGAATCTACAGCCTGAAGGTGGGTTAACAGGACTTGGGATTTCTCCCGTAATGACCACCTTAATACGTTCTGCGGTGGGGTCAGGTATTGGCACTGCGCTTATTAAAGCCTTAGTGTATGGATGCAAGG
>JAOUPS010000021.1 GCA_029879735.1 Candidatus Bathyarchaeota archaeon
TCGTTCATCAGTTCGCGCGCGCGGTCATGGCGAGAACTATTTTGATGGCCCAAATGGCGAGAACTTTTTGTCTATTTTTTACCCCTCGTATTTTGTTTAATGAGGGGTAAGTTTTCTTTGAGTTTTTTTTTTCCGTATTTTATTAAGAGAACAGAATACTGAAAAGAACATGGAAAAAAACATTTACTGTATGATGTTTCAGAAAAACAAAATAAACCATAAAAACAGTATGGAAACTTTTACTCTTGTACGTTATCTTAACAAACAGAACAGACTACTGAATTACTGAAAAATACCATTAATTTATGGTATTTTTTCTGTATTTTACAAGACAAACAAAATTACAAAACAAACCGTAAAAAAATATAGACTACCAGAACAAATCATAAAGAATAATCAACAGAACCAAAACAACATTACCGAACATTACTATTATTATTTCGGTATTCTATAAATAGTCAAAAAAGAGTAAAGAATAAAACAAGTTTATAGTCTTGTTTCTATATGGTCTTTTCTCTCTTTTTTCCATCATACTAAATACATGATCTTTTAAGGCTTTACAAGACAGTTTTCTTTCTCTTGTTAAATGACAGTTTACATCTTCTAACTTTAATGTATAACACTACATAATACTGCTTAACGATGCATAACACTACATCATATTACATATATTACAAAAACAACAAAACTAGACTGTTGTTTAGTGGTTTACTTTTTAAACCTGCCTTTTTCAAAGAATATCCCAAAATTCCGCAAATTCCCTATACGGCATAACTAGATTTTTGTTTCATTCTCCTTATTCTGTCTCTTTGAAGACGTATAGCCTCTTTACGTAAAAGCCATATTGAAAAAAACTTTTTTCTGGTCTTCTCAAACTCTTTCTCAGACAACTGTTTTTTCGGCATAAAAAAAACTTGTCCATCCCTTATCTCAGACAATTCCAATTCTAACTTGTCAAACTCTACATCTCCTATCCGAAACATAATCTCTGATCTTCTACACTTTCGATACTTCTGGAAAGATGAATAATATTTGTGTCCATAAGCTACATAATCTAAGATTTTGTCTAAAACTGTGGGTGCTTGAACAATGTTTCTAATGTGGTGAAGAGATTCATGAAACCAGGTATTAATTCGTGAAATAGTTTTGAATCTTGGGTTTATTGAAATCTCTTTTCTCTTACGGCTGTATTTTCCACTGTAAGGAAGATTTACATCATATTTAACGTGAACCATATTTGGTTCAAAAAGCCCAGGTAGAATGCCTCTTATAAATTCTATGTTTAACCATTTTTCTTAACTATCACTTTTCTAACGTTGCTTTGTTCTCTTCTAAAACCTCATAATAACCATGAATAAAAACCACATACTAAGAAAGTTTGAAACTTAAGGAGCTTACGATTGAAATTTCAGAAAAAAAGGGGTATTTAGGATAAAAACCCATTTTGGTCAACCTCAGTTGTACGGAACAGGGCGAAAGGTATAGTATGTTTTGTTCTGTTCATCAATTACAGCGAACGGTTCATTACCATGCCCAATGCGGAAGAGATAGTAAGTTTCGCCACTTTCGTTATCAATGTCACAGTATGGCGACGTTACGTGTGAAACGATTTTCTGAATGAAAACTCTCACAAGCTCGTCGCTTTCTTCTCTTGTTAAGAACCCTCTTTCTGATAACAGCCCTGCCTCTGCCAGAAGCAAGAAAGTGCTTTTCAGATCAGCCTTCGTCATCTCTGTTGTTAAACCTAGTGCTACATTCTTGTATTTTTCCTTTATTCCCATCATTTTGCTGTTCTCCGCTAGGTTCTAGAGCTAATCTCCTTAATAAACGTTTCTATGGCTGTTTAGCCCATGATTTGGGTGTAATTTGCTATTTTAACCAAAAACAACAAATTAAAAAACTGAAAAATCAGAAAAAACAAAACATTAGTTTTATCCAAAGTTCAAAAAACTGTAAATTCTGCAAATACGCCAAAACACATTTCCACAAAACGCATATTCGACAAAGACAATTTGGCAAGATTCAATTATACAACAGAAATCAGAAAATTCAAAAAGGCACATCAGCAAAGTTTTTTAACTGTTCTTGCAATTTGCAACAATTGGGAAGCAGGACATGGAAGAAATGAGTTTTTAACTCATTTTGCTGTTCTCCAAACAGTCTGTGTTCTGCTTCCCTTTCAAATATTGGTTTTTAGATTCTGTTCTAAAATTGAAAAAACCACTAAATTAAACACTAAATAAACAACGAAACTCTTATTAAAGACAAAATTCATAATCGTTAATGGAGAACAGCAAGGTGAGAAAAGCAAAAGTAGAGAAGATCATTTTAGATAAATATGGCTCATATCTGGGGATGCAGAAAGGCTGTTTCATAGTTAGAGACAAACATGGAAAAGAACAGAAGTACCCATTATTTGAAGAAAAAATAGGAGAAGTAGTCTTAAAGACTGGAAACACAGTTTCAATTGGTGCATTAGCGTCTTTAGGATTCTGGGAGATAGACACTCTCATTCTGACTCGGAGAGGCAGGCCAGTGGCCATGCTGAAAAGTGTAGAATATGACAGTCATGCCAAAACCAGGTTATCTCAATATGAAGCATACAAGAACAGTAAAGGCTTACACATAGCAAAACAGATCGTACTAGGAAAAATAAGAGGCCAAAACAGAATACTCAGAAAACACGGTTTAAACGTTAACGAAAACGTTGTTAAAGTTGTCGAAAACATTGAATCAGACAACTTAAGGTCGTTAAGAAGAAGGCTGTTAGCTGTTGAGGGGAAATATGCTAGACATTATTTTAACCAGATATTTCAGTTGTTTCCGGAATGGTTGAGACCACGATCAAGAAAAACGTTCAAGGCGTTTGACGGATTAAACAACGTTTTCAATTTAGCCTATCAGTTTCTAGCATGGAAAATACACATAGCATTGATAAGAGCCAAACTTGAGCCATACCTCGGATTCTTACATTCTATCCAATTTGGAAAGCCTTCACTGGTCTGTGATTTTCAAGAGTTATACCGCTATCTCATAGACGACTTCATAATCCAGCATTGTACAGAATTGAAGAGAAGAGACTTCTCAGTGAAGCATGAAAGTTTGTCTCGGAAAAGAAAAGGAAAAAGAGAATATTTGAATAATCTTCAGACTAGAGATTTCATGAAAAATCTGTACAGGTATTTCCAGACGAAAGTTGAAATTCCTAGAATCAGAGTTGGCAAGAGACAGGAGATAGAGACTTTGATTAACGAAGAGGCATATCTTCTGGCGAAATATCTGAGGAATGAAAGAGAAACGTGGAAGCCTAGAATTACACTGTTAAACTAAACTCATATTTTGCTGAAGGCTTTCTTTTTCAATTTCTCTATGTCTATTTTCTGTTTCTTTTTGGTTTCAAGTTGCTGGTTAATCCATCTAACGTCTGGGAGATAGCTTTTCATGGAGATGATGAACTCGTATAAATCAACGTTGTGTTTGCCTATAATGTTGAAACATCTAAGACAATCTCCTATTGTTCGTGGAATCAAGTTGTTTTTGTAAGAGTATTTGGCTAGGTCAGAATTAGCAATAACATCCCAGACATATTCAACATCATTCCATTCTATCTGCATTAAAGGTTCTGGAAACTCTAACGGAGTGAACAATTCGCGATTTCCTTCTAAAATTTCTTTGAATTGAGTTGGAAACAATTTATAGTAGATAGGTATGCAACGACTAACCAATGCGTCATAAGTAACATATGGATTGTAAACAATATCATGCATTGTTCCTATGATCCAGTTGCACCGTGTTTTCACTTTAATCCATCCAGTTTTTGAACATTTAAAACATAAGTCGCCGTCTTTTCTGTTTGTGGTTTTCAGTAAGTTTCGTGCCATAGCTCTGCTGTATTCTCCGCCTTCCATCAAACCTAACAGTGCATTTATGATTCCTTCTCTGAAGTAAAACTCGTCTAAAATAATGGTTTTATTGCGGTATTCCCAACATGCTGAAGGAATAACGGTTCTACTCTTAACGTCAAAACTACCCACTAACTTAGGGAATGAAATGTCTGTTAAAACTATAGAGGGATAATGTTGTGAAACAAAATTGAATATTGTAGATTTGAACTCTCCGAAAGGAGCTTGAACAAACACGTTGATTTGGCTTCTGTCTTTTCGGTATTCTCTTTTCTTAGCTATGTTCATGGGTTCAAGATTTGCTGAATGGCATGAAAGGTTTAACAGTAAGTTCATGGCATCTGTCAAGTTTTCTCCATAAAAATTGGGGATTTTTAATGATGTTTTTGCACTTTTTCCCATGAAATTCTTACCACTTTTTTCCCATGTCTCGCCTTAGAGCTTCCTTATTTGGCGAAAACAAGCGTTTTTTAAGGTTTATTTTCTGAAGTAAAGACTTACAATTATGTATATGTATATCTTTACTTCTGAAAAGTAACTGTTTTTTGAGGTTGTTTTCTGATTTAAAGCGTTTTTTCTCTTGACATCCTTTATTTTCGATTAGTGGTTTAGGATTCTTTATGGCCTCTATTTGCTTAATCATTCATATTCATCTTTTCTTTCAACCACTTAAAAACCGCCCCTCATTAAACCATTCTTGAACATTCCGTAGAAAAGACTCTAGATCTTCTGAGGTTTCTTGAATGTTATATTGCATTTCTTTTTTGAATTGAGAAGTTGTTAGATTATCAGTTAACCATAAACTAACCCACATTTGCTTAGGCGTTCTCTCTAAGTATTCAGCAATTTCGTTTTTATAATCAAGAGTAATGCGGGCAATGTTATGAGTTTCCATATACATTAACAAGAGAGCTTCAAAATTCCCTGGAAGATCGTTAGTGTAGCTTGTTAGGTTTAACGTGATTGTCTTTACGTTCGTAAAAGATTTTTTATTGTTTTGAAAAGGTTTATAAGTCTCGTTGTGAATATATTTCATAGCAACATATCCTCTCAGGTGCTTCCACACCGATGAAGAGAAAAATTACTTTTTCAAATCACCTTTCTGAATTGTTCATCTAAAACCATGCCTGCTATGAAGCACACTACAGCAACAAGCAAAACAAGAGCTAAGGAATATTCTTTTTTCCAAAAGTTCATGTCATACACGACGAAAAAAGTTTGGGAGAGAAAACCGGTACACTAACCACTATTAGATCAAGTCTTTAAAAAAGCCTTTTTCTTTAACTTCGGCTTTCTCGTCAAGTTTTAAACCGAGTTTTTCAGCGAGAAACGATCTGTTTTTTTCGTCAAGTTGTAAGGCTTCGAAAACTCTGTTTGTATCTTCAGGTAGGTCACTTTCGCTTGACTGTCTCAACTTCGGAACTAAATAAGTCTCCAGTAGTTCCGGTGTCCAAATGTCTCCTGTAAGTTCGTTTGCTTCTGTATATGTTAAAAACTCTTCTAAATCGAAGTCTCCGAAAAAGCCCGTTGCTTCTTTCATGCAAGCTTCAATTTTCTTAATGGTTTCCGTGTTGTCTGGATTTGATTTCACTGTTTCTAAGTTTTCAAAATGGTTGTCAACACATTCTCTGATTATGCTTCCCATTGTGCAATCTTTTTCGTAGGCTTCTTTTTTCAAGTTTTCATGTTGAATTGGTGTTAAGTTGAATACAACACGTTTTTTTCTGTTTGGTGGTTTTTCTAGGTCTTCAGCTTCTGGTGTTGGTATCCGCTGAATTGACTGTCTTTCTGATCTACGTTCTCTTCTTCTACCTGAAGAAACAAGTGGAGTTTTCTTTTTTCTTGAAATAGTCTCTTCAATGGGTTCACTCTCTATTGTCTCTTCCTCTTCGGTTTCTTCCTCTTCAGAGGAAGGGGATTCAATTTTCTTGTTCATGATTCTTTTGCCTTTGGCAATATAGTCATATTCGCCTTATTTAAGTCTATTGGTTTGACCTTTTTTATGCTTTGAACTTCAATGCTTTGTGCGTACGCTATGAACTTAGTATGAACATCAAAACAGTTAAATAGTTAACATGCTTTAAAATTAGTATTGAGGAAAAATATAATGCCGATAAAAGGGAAATTGCCGGAACTGGAAAAAATGGGGAACAGATCAAAAATTTACATGACATTGCTCGAAAATCCTCTAAGTTTTACTGAACTGCTTGAGAAAACACAACTCAGCAAAGGAACTCTAGCACAACACCTAAGAGATATGGAACAAGAGGAAGTTATAAGAAGAATAAGAAGAAATGGAAAACGTGTTTATAAAACAGTTTGGGATAAAGAAAAAGTAATTGCTGAGCTGAAAACGTTTCATTTTGATATGTTAATTCAGCTTCTTTCACGCTTTATCCCTGGTGCAAAAGAAGGAATAGAAAATTATCTGAAGTCTTTGGCGAAAGAAATAGTTCAATATCAAATAGATGTGTTTGAATATGGAGATGAAAAAGCATTAACAAGATGGAAGAAACGACATAAACAAGCTTTCAAAGAAAAAGAAAAGAAACCGTTGGAACAACTTAAAGTCTTAACGAATAATGAAGAGGATGAATAAAATGAAAATTATACTCAGAGATTTCGGCTTTTTTCTAGGCACTAACGAAGAGTCTTTCAAGATACAGAAAAACTGGGAATTTAGTGGTGTGTTTCATGGTCTTAGCCTTACCTAGGTACCTAGGTAATACGGCTAACAATGATAAAGCCATGTCTTCTCGTTCTTGATGGGTGAGTTCTTTTTTTTCTGTCTTTCTTTTTTCCATTTTTGTTTCTTATTTTGTTGTTTTGGTTTTTTGTAGAGTGTAAAACATACATACTAGAATGTTGAATTTCGGTGCATAACTATGCATAGCTGTGCATAATAACGCATAACGATGCATACACGAGAAAAGATAGCTTACATTCCAATGAGTGGTTAGACGTTACAGATTTGGCTTATCGCGGTTTCAGTCTTTTCAATTGAATGTTAGGAAAAGAGCGCGCAACCACGGTTTGCACACACCAGAATAAAAATGAACCCCGAAGACCTAACAATAATAGAATACTTAAGCCAAAAAGAAGTGACGATCAACGAATTTTTGAAAACACTCGTAAGACTGGAAGAAATTGTTTTAAACCAAGTGTAGAATAGGGCTTCTTAGCTCTTTCTTAAGCCTTTCTTGAAACATTTCCAGCATATGATAGAGCCTTCTAGTCTTTCTCCACATTGACTACAATACTCTATCTTAACTTCATCTGGGTCTTCATATTGAGTGTTGTAAGACCCACAGTACGGACAGTATTGATCATATTTAGAAACCCTCTGTCCACAAGAGCACTTATCTCCTAAAGACCACCAATCCGACATAACAGTTTCACCTTGGATGATACCATAGAAAGTCAAACTTTTATTTGTTTTGGGGTTCGATGCTGTAGCGAGCACACAGAGGAGGTGATTTTCCAGAGAGAGAATTAAAATTGTAAGGGAAGGGTTTGGGAAACCGTAGGTTTCACGAGACCGAGAGAGAGAGAGAGAGAGAGAGAGAGAATTAAAATTTAATCCCACACACACAATTATCAACGTGGCTTTGGCTGCGGATATGCTAGGTGGGCTGATTACGCTCCTTCGGGAACTTCATAGAAGTAGTCGTCTTATGGCCCTTAGCGCCGACTACTTCTAAGCCAAGCATCTTACATTTCTTTTTCGCTGCATCAACCGAGCGATGGAGGTTTGCAGCAATAACCTTCCAAGGCTCCTGTGCCTAAAGGAAGAATCTCTGGTTTTTGAAGTTTCAATATTTGCGACTGTGCTTTTGTCCATTCGATGGGTCTACTATTTTTTCTTAAGGAACGGTGGAGGCCAGTCTTGATCAGTCTTTCCACCTTTCTTAAATCGAAAGTTACACTTCTCATAGCCTTCGGCGAGAGTAATGGTCCTGGTGAATCCCCATAATCCGCTACCGTATGCCTTGTTGATGGGAAAGTCAAGGAAACAGAAATAGGGCAGGAACTCATCTGCACCCTGAGCGTGATAGAACTTCTGAGTGCCGCATTCGAAAAAATCGTAGCCATAATCGAATTCCACACCATCGCCTTCAACATACTCACGCACCCAATCTCCAGGGTAACGGCGCTCTTGAGATCTTCTGGCTTGCTCCTTCATCCTCTTAACATCATTTGGAGTCATTTTCAAAGGCCAAGGCTTTAGACGGCTAACACGTTCCACGACTGCATCGTATATAATCTTTCCAGTTTCTTCCGCTGTCTTACCTCGCGCTCTCAAAGCTTTATATAAGACGAGACTTGTGGTTGACCGAATGAGATGGCGGGTCATAGGGTTCTCATCACCACCGATGTAAGGGATTTCAGGGATCAACACCTCGTGTTGTTCACGGGCTTCTTTCAGAATAGTATCTGCAAAGTCATCCCCATATCGACTGACTATGAATGGTTTCCATGCCTGAGCATGGTCATCAAATAGTGCAAGGATTTCTGACTTTCGTAACGTGTAATATTCTTCAGCTATCTGCTTGTTCATAATTCTTACCTTCTAATGGCTAGAATAAAACTAATACAAAAAACAAATAAATATAGTAAGCGCGCGAGCTTGAAAAGGCAACTTCAGATATTTGTTCTTTAAAAACAGTATCCCATCAATTCAGAATTGTCCCTCTACCCCAAAGGCATTTTCCTAACTAATTGCCTTTTCTTCAACCTGAATGCTTAGCTGGTCAATTACCACCTGCATACCCAGCCCCACTAGCCACCGAGTAGTGTGTGTGCCACGCCAAATTGTGTGTGTGCATTAAAGTTTTATTTTTTCTCGCAATCATTTTCGAGGGCCTCGCTTCCCAAACCCCACTCTTTCATATTTTCATTTTTGGAGACAACTACGGTTTCCCTTTTAACCCCTTCCCTTCTAAAACTAACCTAAGTTTTTACACTGCAGTTCTTGTATCAGTTATGAAACATGTTATTACGTGTTTGTCATAGGCTCGATCAAAAAAATCAAAGAAGCGCGCCCTCTAAAATATCTTTTTTCTTGAAAAACTATATTTTGTCCCGTCTGTAATTCGTAGAATTGTGAAACTATCCAACATTGATAGTTTGAACTTGTTCCAAAGCAAAGAAGGTTTAGGAAATGAGACTGGCCCGCTATCTTGATGAAGAGAGAGAAAACTACGGCGTCTTAACATCCGATAAAATAACTTGTTTGCCCAGACTAGCGAAACGTCTTGACATGCAACTCCCAGAACTGCTTCGAGACTTCATAGCTTCAGGAATAGGAGGTGAAACTGCAGAAAAGCAGTTCAGAGAGGCTACAAAAGAGGATATTGAATCCGTCTCTCGCCCAATCAACGAAGTGACTTTACTGTCACCGATAGATTTTCCACCCAAAATTGTTTGTTTAGGTCTAAATTATCGGGACCATGCGGCAGAACAAAACGCCGCTATACCTGACGAACCAGTGATTTTCATAAAACCGCATACAACAATAATTGGTCCAAATGAAAACATAGTCAAACCAAGCTTTGTCAAAAAGCTTGACTACGAAGCTGAACTAGCAATCGTGATGGGAAGAAAAGCCAAAAACGTTTCAGTTTCAGAGACTAAATCATACATTTTCGGATACACTATCCTGAACGATGTTTCAGCACGAGACCTTCAATTCAAAGACAAGCAATGGACCAGGGGAAAAAGCATCGACACCTTCGCCCCAACAGGACCAAGCATAACCACCGAAAACCAGCTACAAGACACATCTAACTTATTCATCCGCACATGGGTCAACAATGAACCTCGTCAAGATTCAACAACAAAAAACATGGTTTTCAATGTCTATGAAATAATACATCATTTAAGCCGAATAATGACTTTGGAACCATGCGACATAATTGCAACAGGGACTCCTGCCGGCGTCGGTTTTGCTCAAAAACCTCAACCAAAGTTTCTACAGCCTCTCGACATCGTAAGAATACAGATTGAAAAAATCGGCATCCTAGAAAACACAGTCACCGAAGAAACTTAATTTTCTAATTTCTAAATTAAGCGCGCGCATAATGGAAGAATACATATCATCATCTTTGCGAAGTATTCAAACTTACTTGTGAAGAGATAGACCTATCATCCAAGGATGCGGTAAACAAATCTTCCGAGATCATTTCAAGAAAATACGCTGAAGCACGTGAGATCTTTAAACAAGACTTAACACAACAGTTGAAAAGTTATCCTGAAATCGCGCGGGCTTGATTATCTCTATCCTTTGATCCATCCTTTGATCCCTAGTTCTTTGACTGTTATTGTGAGGGGAACAGGCTCGTGCGACTTGTATTCGCCTGTTTCGTCCGTGTATAAGACCCGAGGTGTCATTTTGAACGTTCCTCTGGACCGTGGCCGGGCAACAATTCTTATTTCTTCGGTCTTCATTGGATCCAACCTTTTGCCCTTCAAGTTGAGATAAGAATCTTCAACCCTGTAAACACTGGGTACTCCTTTAATGTCAAAGTCTTCTGGAATGACTTTTTCAACTTTCATCAACAAGGCGGGAGCTTTTCCAACGTTGGCCAGCTCTATTTCCAAGTCCACATCTTCGCCAACATTCACCTCTTTTGCTGTGGCAATCAGGTTTGCTTGTATGTCTGCATGCTCAAATCGTTCTAAACCCACCGCCTTTTCCTCGTTAGGAGTTGGCGTGACGAAACTCGATGTGGCTGAAGCAATACCGGGTGCATGCAACACTTCACTGAGGGACACGGCTAGCTCTCGTTCTTCCTTAACCTTTTCCAGAAGCCGCTGAACCTGCTCCCTTTTTTCTGGATGTCTCGCTTTTAGATATGATCCGGCTGAGGTTTGCAGGACTTTTTCAGCCATCATGTAGTATCTAGCCTTCTTTTCTGGATCTGTTTCCTTCTTAGCGTTGTCCATATACAGATAGGCGTCAAATAGATATTGAGTAGCTCTCGAATACTCTGAGGCGGTCTTGAAGCCTGCCTTGACATAGTAATTGGCTGCGGTTTCCAAATGCCGAGTTACAGCCGTATGCAACGTTGCATCTCTGGTTTCTTCAAATTTTGTTCCGGCTTCAAGCGCTTTGCAGAAACTGCTGTTGGCTAAGGCAAGTAGACTGGTTGGTTGGTCAAGGGCATATTCCTTGGCTTCTTTGAACAGTTCTGCAGCCTCCCCATACATGGTCGATGAGGCCTTTGCTTCAGCTATCATCATCTTCTCCCAAGCTTGGCAGAGACGAATTATCAGTTGCAGCTCTTCACGACGTTGCTCTGACTCTATTTTGGCAATTTTTTGGAACATTTCTGCTGCTGATCCGTATTTCTTTGAACTCACAGCATAGTTGCCTTGCCGATCAAGAATTTTTGCTTCTTCCAAGGCGATTCTTCCAAGACAGTAATCACGTCTTATCTTTGAAGCGTTGATCAGTTTCATGCACATCTGCTTCTCGTCTTTGGCTTCAATCTTGTCCAGTTTGGCCTTGATAGCCCTCTTCGCTTCTGCAAATAGGCTAGCAGCTTGTTGAAAGAGGTCTTTGGCTTCTTCGGTTTTTTCTCTTCGACTTAGATCTTCTGCTTCTTCCAATCGAGCCCATGCCAAATAGTACTGGCTGAGGTAGCTCCATCTCTCAGTTGATTCGTGGAGGTCTTTGGCTTGCTCATAGTGCTGTTTTGCCTGTCCAAAATGTTTCTCTGCATGATGATGTCTTGCTTTCTCGATTTCACACCAACTACACATGTAAAGTGCATGGTCTTGATAGAAGACCTTAAGCTGGGGGATCTTCTCCGCGGCTTTTTCGTAGTTGTTTGAAGCACGGTCGAAGTTTTCAGCCGCCTTCAGATACTCTGTCAGGGTGTCGTATGCATGAGCTGTTTTCCAATTGCACTCCGCCATCCGACTTTTCAGGTTAGTCTTTTGAAATGATGCGGCGGCATCCTCAAAAGCCTCTATTGCCTCTTTCAAATGCTTTCTGTTGTTGGTATGTTCATAAAGACCGCTTAGCCAATTTCCGTATTTATATTCAACATTTCCTAGAGTCGTGAAGAACATAACTGAGCTCTTCCGATATAGTGTCATACCCTTAAGGAGGAGCTCCAAGCATTTCTTCAGGTCTGATAGAGCTTCTTGGAGGAGTTTTCTTTTGATCTCAAGCTTCTTGGCCAACTGTGCGAGTTCATGTTTTATTTCGGCCAGATGTAGCTGCATTATGCCTCGATTCCAGTACAGGAAGGGTTGAAACTGCTCGGTGAGCCGGATCGCCTCGTTTTCATGTTCCAGAGCTCTTTTTAGAAATTCTTTTTTCTTCTTTGAGTTTGATTCGATCTTGGCTAATGATGTGAGTAAATTCACTAGCATGTGATGAACATATAGAATGACTTCGGGGTATCCCGAAGTATCAGCTACTTTTAGACTGACCGGCATGCCTCGCAAGGCTTCTTCTAATAATTCACGTTTTTTGTTGACATCTGTTTCAAAATCCGACGCAAAAAAGTACTGGGTATGACACGTTTCGATCCAGACGTTGTCGGCACGAGGGCTTGTGAAGGAAATGGGGGAATATTGATTTCTTGCATCATCCATATATTGCAAAACTGTCTTCATGAGCTTCTGACTTTCATCCTTGCCTTCGATGGCGGCGCCACTCCATGCAGCATGGTATGTTAGCCAGTCTAGGGCCCATCCGATGAGGAGTTTGTCTTTTGTTCTCCTAGCGTACTTTAGCGCTTTCTTGAGCTTCAGCAGTGTCTCATTCGTACCTTCTCCCCAACCTATAGAGAGTTTGCCTCCGAAAACTGGATATAGTAATTCAAGTAGCGCTATCTCTTCGGAAAGTTCGCTGGCCTTCAGCCAATAGCTTTGCGCTTTCTGATTCTCCCTTCCCTTTTCATCGATGTCCAAAAAATAATAGTCGAACACTCCTAGATAGAAAGCATTTCTTGCATAGACTCTTGCAAGTTCATGAGGGTCTCCAAACGTGGAAAGGACCTTGATCGCTTGCTCTCCATGCTCTATTGCTTCCCTAATCATTTCCTCGCGAACCCGAAAATCCCACTCGAGACAGAATCTAAACAGAACGCTTGACGAGAGTTGGTTGAAAGTCCTCCCGTATCCCCAAACGTCTTCTGCTTCCTTGAAGGCCTCTAGAGCCTCCTTTGTAAGCCTCCAGCATTCGCCGAGTAGCTTCCTTTTTTCGGGCGCTTCCGATGTGAGCCAATAACCTATGTATGCGACCATAGCATCACACCGAAAGATCCTTGCATCTTTCCGCCTATCCACGAGTTTTTCGTAGAATTTTTTTGTCTTCTGATAGGCTTCAATTGCTCGCTGCATCCTCTGCTTGAACTCTTCTTGGCTTTCCGCTTGGAACGCAGCACGCTGAAAGCAGTAGCCAATCTTCTCTTGAATCTCTCCTTTCCTCAAAGGGTCCCCTTTTCCAACCAAACCTAAAGCTTGCTCATAGAGCGTGCTCGCTTCTGCCCAACGATATTTCTTCTCAAACTTCTTAGCGTCGCTCAGAACCGTTTCTTCCTTTTCTTCTGGAGACATAGCAATGAACCAGTAAGCCTAAAAGGGCTCCATATAGAAAAACTTTATGCGCGCGCTAAGAGTGGAGAGTAACATCAATAAAGTAGATTGAAGCCTTGTGTGCGGATCATTGCGATAATAGACGTTTGACCTTGGGATTAAAGTTTTGTTAAAGCGCTGTCCATCCACCATCAACGAATATTGTCTGTCCCGTCAGGTATGCAGAGGCTGGAGAGGTCAGGTATATAAGCGCTGCTTTCAGGTCTATTGGTTCTCCTGTTCTTCCTAACGCAGTTCTGGAAAGGATGTATTTCAACGATTTTTCATCTTGGAAAACAGTTTCTGTCATCTCACTTGGGAAAAACCCTGGCGCAATAGCGTTCACATTTATTTTGTAAGGTGCCCATTCTATGGCTAAGGCTCTTGTCAAGTTTATGACTGCGCCTTTAGAGGCATAATAAGGTGCTGTTGGAAATATATCTCCTACGGCCCCATAAATGGAAGCAATGTTCACTATTTTTCCATATTTCCTCTTGATCATTTCACGTGCAGCAGTTCTCGCGCATAAAAAGACCCCGGTCAAGTTCACGTCTATCACTTTTTTCCATTCTTCGATGTTCATGTCAACGGATGGACTTAAACTTGCAATTCCAGCGTTGTTAACCAGAATTTCCAATGATCCAAATTTTTCTATCGCAGTGTTCACCATGTTGATTACTTGTGCCTCTCGACTTACGTCTGTTTTGACAGGGACCACTCTCACATTGTATTTGTTGGATAATTCTTCAGCTATTTTGACAAGCCTTTCGTATCTTCTTGCGGCAATTACAACGTTTACTCCAATTTCAGCTAATGATTCAGCAAACGTTACACCTAAACCGCTGGAAGCGCCAGTTACGATTGCCGTCTGACCCTTAATATCAAAACACAAATCCATTACAGTTTTAGTTTCTTTCTTATGCACCATTACAGTTTCAGCCAAATCAAACCACCAACTCACATATCTCTCATCGAAATTTAAAACTTCCCTAAAATATCAACCATGCACGAAACACGCGCGCGCGAAGGAATCCTTGAAATGTTTAAATAGAATCGGCGTTCCAAAATGTTTGAGGGGTTGATTTGTCGACAGACAAGCAGAAGTTTAAGATGATGATTGGAGAACGGGTTGAAAATGAAAAGGAAGCCGTGAGACTTCTGCATGATTCGATGGGAAAGACAAACAACACGGTTATTCGGCTCCTGCTTTATCAACTTGCTTTGGACTCGACGAAACATGAGCATATGTTACGCGCTATCTCAAAATTGCTGGAAACTCCTTCGAAAGAACAGTTTAGATGGGAAGGCGAAGAATTCCGTAAAGCTATTGAGAACCACGTTGAAGTTGAACGCGAAATGCTTGAAGGCTTCGAGAAGATTGTTGATAAGACAGAGGATAAACGCGTAAGGTTTATCCTTGAGGACATAATCAGCGACGAAAAGAAGCATCACGCAATAATGAAGCGTGTGCACGAACTTGTCTGTGAAGGAGAGAAAGTCAAGGATGAAAAATGGTGGGATTTTCTTTTCAGATACTCACGCCTAACTGGCTAAACTCTAGAGCGCGTGTGTATGCCTATTGAGAAGGCTGCAATTAACACCGCATTCAATCATGTGCATGATGGGGTTCAGCTACATAGCCTCTTCTTCAGTCATTGCCCCTATACTGTCGATTTACGTAAAAGACGTAACAAACGCGCCTGTCGAAATGATTGGTTTAGTAACAGCTATATTTTTTATTGCTTCTGCTCTGGCAAAAACTTCTTTGGGTGTGTTCGCTGGTGGGAAAAAGACAATAACTTTTTTGCTTTTTGCCTTCGTAATTTTCTCCATCTGCCCAGCACTTTACCCTTTGACAGACAGCGTCATCATGCTAATTGTTTTGCGTGCTACGCAAGGTTTTGCGTACGCTTTTATCGGAACAGCATCCCTGATTTTGGCTGCTTTGGCAATCTCAAGTGTTGAGAGAGACAAAGGTGTTGGCACTTACACTGCATCGTTAAGTCTCGGCTTGTTAGCTGGACCAGCCATCACCACATTCTCTATTCCGCTGTTTGGTGTTCAAAACACTTTTTATTTTGCTTGTTTGATGGGCTTTGTTGGAGTTTTTGCGGCTTTTTTTCTCAATAAGAAGATTTCTTCAATCGAGAAGAATTGGCAGATCATTGGTGTGGCTGTGAGCAGAGAAGCCCTGAAAAGTAAGATTTCAGCAATCACGCGCAACCGAATGTTTGACATGGCTTTTATTGGAAATTTCGCCTTTTTTGTTCTTTTTGGAGTGATATTAGCCTATGCCCCGCTTTACGCGAAAGACGAGCTTAAGTTTAGCGACGAACTCGTTTCTGTGCTTTTCCTCTTGTACTACACCGCCACGACTGTTACACGTCTTTCCATAGGGAGAATTGTCGGAAGAGTAAGCAAATCAACGCTTGTGATGTTCAGCACAATTCTTGCAGCGTTGTTTTCTTTTGCTTTAGTCATTTTTGTAGATGATTTAGTTTTTGCAGGAATCTTCGCTTTAATTGGCGCAATCCAAGGAGTACTCTTTCCCGTAGGTTCCATGCTTATTGCAGAGTACGTTCGGCCTTCTAGAAATGTACTTGCAAACTCGCTTTACATGATGGGGATAGACGTTGGACAGGGAATAGCGCCTTTGATCACGGCGGGCGCGATTATTCAATATGGATTGGGATATGGCTTCATAGTTTCGGCAGCGATATCGGCAGCAGCAACAGTGTTGCTCGTTTGGCTAAACAGACAAGCCAGAAGCAGAGTTTGAAAATACAGCCGAGAAAATAGAGGCAAGAGAATACTGCCGCATCCACGAATTGCGCGCGCGCGAACGCGCTGGGATTTTAATTCGCGCGCGAAACATTTATATGTTCGCATTCGGTATTGATATTACAAATTACAAAATACATACATTGCTGAAGAGGCGAGATAAATGAGCGAAGAAGAGGGAAAAAAGAGAGAAATTAAGCCCAAAGAAGGCGAAAAGGTTGTTATGATGGCGTGTTGCCCAGAAGGCGAAGATGCAGAAAAAATCAAAGAAAAGGTTCTCATGAAAATAAGTGAGAAGTTAGAGGGAAGAAGCAACGTAGTCATGACAAGACTGAACGACGAAAACCTGAAACAAATAGACGCTCTTGTCGAAGTTGAAGCTTTCAAAAGCAGATCCGAAGCAGCAGCATTCTTTATTAAAGAGGGAATACAAGCCCGCAAAGACCTGTTTCAGAAAGTAATGCCAACAGTCGAGAAGATTAGAGCGCTAAAGGAACAAGCGAAAAGGTCACTCGCCAAAGAATAAATGACATGAGATCACAGAAAAAGGTGTCATATTTGGAAGAGGAAAAGGTAAGGAAGAATGTGCGAGAAGGATACGCAAAGATAGCCAAAGATGGACTTTGTTGTAGCCCCACAAATTCGTGCTGTGACGGTCCCACTACATATGAAGAACGAAGCAAGAAGATGGGTTACACCAAAGAAGAACTCAAGTCTATTCCGGAAGGCGCCAATCTTGGTCTTGGATGTGGAAATCCTGTCGCACTAGCATCTCTAAAAGAAGGTGAAACAGTCATTGATCTTGGCTCAGGCGCGGGAGTAGACTGTTTCCTCGCGGCAAGAAAGGTTGGAGAAAAAGGAAGAGTTATCGGTGTGGACATGACCCCCGAAATGAT
The DNA here is from genome assembly GCA_029879735.1 of Candidatus Bathyarchaeota archaeon. Taxonomy (GTDB): domain Archaea; phylum Thermoproteota; class Bathyarchaeia; order Bathyarchaeales; family Bathycorpusculaceae; genus JAOUPS01. The sequence continues at coordinate 17,171 of JAOUPS010000021.1, forward strand.
AAACAAGGCAAGAGAAAACGCACGAAAGGGGAACTACAAGAATGTTGAGTTTAGACTAGGGGAAATCGAAAATCTACCTGTTGCAGACAACACTGCTGACGTAATCATCTCAAACTGTGTTGTCAATCTTGCACCCAACAAGCGGAGAGTTTTTGAAGAAGCGTTCAGAGCGCTGAAACCTGGTGGAAGGTTAATGGTTTCAGACATTGTCTTGCTGAAAGAACTTTCAGAAACCCTGAAGAAGAGAGCACATCCTGCGGGTTGCATCCAAGGAGCAATAATGAAAGACGAATACATAGAAACAATAGAACGAGCAGGATTTCAAAATGTGAAAATTATTGGGGAAACACAACATTCTTTCGAAGACGTTGCAAATGATCCTAACGCGAAAGTCATAGTTGCTGATCCCAACAAAAAGACTCAAAAATTTAAAAGCGTATCTGAACTAGAAGAAGAAGCAAAAGAGATCGTGAGAGATGCTCTGACTTCAACCATGAGCATCAACGTTTTGGCAGTAAAATCCTAAAATCACAACTCTATGCAACACCCTCTTCTTCTACGACAGTGGAGATATCTCCCGCGCGCGCTCCTGACAAAAGAGAACCAATAACAGCTCCAGCGGTTCCTCAACGCCAATATAAAGCTGTCGAAAATATGGTTTTGGCTTCTGTACACGCACCGCTAACAGTTCCCTGTATCAGAACAATAAAATTTGAAGATACTTATGTGGTGTGGCCTGAAAAGTCGGAAAGGCTCACGAAATTCGACTGCGAAATATTCAAGTAAACGAACGTTCTTAACTTCCATACATTTCTATAAAAGCCATGTTACGATTGAGTGGTTAAACTTGAAGCCGACTAGCAGGGAAGAAAGATTGACTTTGGTCTTCATCTACAGTGGAGAATATGCAGAACGGGTTATAAGAAACCTGATTAATGATCCGAGCTTCTGCAAATCCTGCGGCCTCTACTGCGACTACTGCAAATATAGCGTGTACAGCTATGTTCGCAACATTCTGGCGGCAACACAGCTGCCAGACCCGTCCAAACTGCCAGCCTTTATAGACACCCCAGAAAAATACATGCCAAAGAAGCTCCCGAAAGCTGATTTATGCATAGCGTCGGGGCTGCACAAAGACCTGTTATCGGAGCTGCCGGATTATGTACAAAAGTTTGGGATAGAAGGGTTAATTGTGCCAATAGAAGACTTCGTCGAAGTTCCATCAGGCCTAAGAAAGCAGGTGGAGGAAAAATGTGAAGAATTAGACCTGGAAAATGCGTTTCCAAAGCCTTTCTGCTCGCTGGAACCAGCAGAAGACAAACCAATAATTTCAAGGCTTGTAACAGAATTAAAAGTCGGAAGACCCTCATTAGAAACTTCAACCGTGAACAGGGGCGGATACGAGGTTATAAACCATGTAATTGTTAGACGGAGCGCTCCATGCGGGTCCACATGGTATGTAGCAAGAAAACTCATTGGAGTTAAATCAAGAAGGGAAAACCTCTACGATGCGGTGGCAAAAGCCCACCACAGCTACCCATGCACAGCAACAATGAGTGTAGACCCGGAAGTGAAAGAGCCAATACTCCACGTTGGAGGCTACATAATACGCGAAGAAGTAGAGAAAGCACTGAAACAGGCCGAAGCTCTAAACTAAAAATTCTCTCTGCTTAAACCTATTTTCCCCATTCATCGCTAGTTTCCAAGAAAATACCGTTCACCAAATGCACTTATATGAAGGAATGAAATCATTAGCTTGGCTTAAGCTGGTCTAAATGAAAGAGAAAGAAGTCATCCTTCAAATCTTCGGGATGCATTGTCCCGCGTGTGCACAGCGAATTGAAAAGGGTTTGTCAAAAGTTGATGGCGTCATAGAAGCCAAAGTGAACCTTGCATCCAGAGAAGCCATTGTAAGATTTGATTTGGACAGAATTAACATTGAGAAAATTAAGAGAATCATCAAGAGGGTTGGATACGAAGCTGTGGAGGGCGAAAAGGAACCTTCCGCTGAAAAACGTAAAAAAGCCATAGGTAGAAGGCTGTCGCTTTTCTTCTTCGGACTTGCCCTAACAATACCAATTGCAGTTATTAGCTACCTTCTAGATTTTCCCGAAAAGAAACTCTTATTGTTGGCACTAACAACCCCTGTCCAGTTCATCGTAGGTTGGCACTTCTACACAGACGCATATAATTCACTCAAAAACAGGTTCGCTGACATGAACGTCCTTGTTGCTCTAAGCGCTTCAGCCGCTTATTTCTATTCATTGTTCTCAACATTCTTCATTGATGGCCCGATTTTTTACGAAGCCTCAGCGGTTGTAATCACTACCATTACTCTTGGTATGCTATTAGAAGAGATGGCTGTTGAAAAAACCGGGGAAACAATCAAGAAACTCATGGGGCTTCAACCCAAAATTGCCATTGTAGTGCGGAATGACGACGAAATAGAAGTTCCAGTCGAAGAAGTTGAAGTTGGCGACATCGTGATTGTTAAACCTGGAGAAAAAATTCCTGTTGACGGAACAGTAGTTGACGGACACTCATTTATAGATGAGTCAATGATAACTGGAGAGTCGGTTCCGGTCGAGAAAAATGTTGGAGACACCGTTTTCAGCGCAACAATCAACAAGACTGGCACTTTGAAGTTCAGAGCATCAAAAGTCGGAAAGGAAACAACTCTGGCTCAGATTGTAAGGTTGACCCGTGAAGTCCAGACAAGTAAGGCACCAATCCAGAGGCTCGCGGATAAGGTTGTCAACTTTTTTGTTCCAATAGTTATCGTAGTTGCTGTTGGAGCGTTTGCAATCTGGTATTTCTTGTTTCAGAATGGGATACTAGCCCTAACCACTCTCGTCTCTGTCTTAGTAATAGCTTGTCCATGTGCTTTAGGCATAGCAACACCTGCCGCAATCATGATTGGTGTCAGCAAGGGTGCAGAAAATGGGATTCTAATCAAAAATAGTGCAGTATTGGAGGTTATCAAAGAACTCGACACCGTTGTTTTCGACAAAACTGGCACATTAACTAAAGGCAAGTTGGAAGTCACAGACATTGTTGCAGAAGACAAGCAATACGTTTTGAAAATTGCTGCTGTCGCTGAGAAAAGGTCTGAGCATCCTGTTGGTGAAGCAATTATCAAAAAAGCTGAAAGTGAGGGAATCAGCGTCTCTGAACCATATTCCTTTGAAGCCTTACCTGGACTTGGCGTAGCGATAAAGTTCGAACGGAAGAAAATCCTGGTTGGAAACCGCATGTTAATGAGAAATCATAAGGTGTCAATAGAGAATTTAGAAGATTACATCGAAAAACTGGAAAAACAAGGCAAAACCGTACTAATCGCAGCTATTGACGGCAAGGCAATTGGACTGTTAGCTGTCTCCGACACCCTTAAAGAACACTCTAAAGACGCGGTTAAAACGCTTCAGGAGATGGGACTAAAGGTCGTTATGCTTACAGGCGACACGAAAAGAACAGCTGAAGCGATAGCAAAGCAACTAGACATTAGTGAGGTTTTGGCCGAAGTTCTTCCAGCCGAAAAAGTTGAAGAGGTAAGGAAGCTGCAGAATCAAGGAAGATTCGTTGCCATGGTGGGAGATGGAATAAACGATGCACCAGCCATAACGCAGGCAAATGTAGGAATCGCCATTGGCGGCGGAACGGACATTGCAATGGAAGCTGGAGACATAGTTTTGATTAAGGATGACCCTCGCGACGTAGCAGTCAGCATCAAACTAAGCAAGAAAACATTGCAGAAGATAAAGCAAAACCTGTTTTGGGCGTTCTTCTACAATATGCTAACAATTCCTCTGGCCGCAGGTATTCTTTATCCATTTCTCCGCGTTCTAGTCAGACCAGAAATCGCAGCGGCAACAATGATACTCAGCGACATAACAGTTGTTGGAAACTCAATGCTGTTAAAAAGATGGAAGCCCTGAAAGAGTCACCAAGAAGTTTACTGTGGGATTCTCTAACCTCATTTCTTATTTCGCAATATTCTTAAATCAGGCTTTACCTTACGCTTTTCTATGCATGAATGGGCATTAGCTGAAGCAGTAATCTCTACTGCTTCTCAAATAGCTGAAAAAGAAGGAATAAAGGAAATCACAGAAGTAAAAATAAAGGTCGGCGAATTACAGCAAATAGAGCTGGATATACTAGATTTTGCCCTATCACAACTTAAGACCTCAAAGTTCAAAAAAACAAACTTCAATATAGAAACTTTAAAGGCTGAGCTACAGTGTAGGGTCTGTGGCTACCAATGGATTTTCAGCAGAGAAAACCTCGATGAAAACACGGCGGAAGCCATACATTTTGTTCCAGAAATCGCCCACACATACATTAAGTGTCCAAAATGCGGCAGCCCAGACTTTGAAATTCTGCAGGGACGCGGAATCTGGCTTGAAAGCATAAAAGGGGTGAAATAGCACGGCTGACCCAAGAATAACCATAATAGGCGAAAGACTGAAGGAAATAAGCAACATTGTTGCTGTTTCAAGCGGGAAGGGCGGGGTTGGCAAGAGCCTAATCGCATCCACGTTAGCATTAACGCTAGCGAGAAAAGGCTACAAAATCGGTCTTTTCGACTTAGACTTCACAAGCCCATCTACACACGTTATTTTGGGTGCTGAAGGCTTAAAACCAAGAGAAGAGAAAGGCATAATCCCACCGCAAGTCCACGACCTGAAGTACATGTCGATAACCTATTATTCGGGTGAACACGCTTTACCATTGAGAGGGGCAGGCGTTTCAAACGCCTTGATAGAGCTGCTCGCCATAACAAGGTGGGACACGCTCGATTTTCTGGTCATAGACATGCCACCTGGAATAAGCGACGCAACCCTCGACATCATAAGACTTGTGAAAAGGATAAAATTCCTTGTAGTCACCACTCCTTCACAGCTAGCCTTCGAAACCGTCAGAAAACTCGTAAGCCTGTTAACAGAGTTGAAGATTCCAATAATCGGTGTCATCGAAAACATGAAAATGGAAGATTCTCCACTCATCCAGCAACGAGTTGAAGGCAAGGGCATAATTTTTTGGGGAGAGATACCCTTCGACAACAAACTTGAAGAATCAATAGGAAATGTAAACAGGCTTTTAGAGACGGTTTTCGCCAGAAAATTGGAGGAAACAGTTTCAAGAAACTTGAAGCTCTAACTTTTCCTTTTTGGGAACAGTTTTTTGAGTTTTTCTTCTGGGAGAGGCTTTGTGACTAGGCTTACGAGGAAGTAGGTTAGGGCTGAGCCGAACATCAGCAGTAATGCCCAATAACCCCAATGGTACAAGCCGACAAGTTTTCCATAAGCATTGGGATTGAGAAGCGTGAGGATTAAACCATAGATTATGGTGGTGATGGCTCCCCATTTTGTCGCCCTTTTCCAGTACATGGAAATGCCTACAACAAAAAAGAATATTCCAGCTTGAGCCACGGCTGAGCCTGCCATGAACTCTGAAAGTATGGGTGGAGGCGAAGTGAAAGTCCACCACAATGGTATAGCAATAAACGGGATAAGCATAAGTTTCGTGAGCCACAACAGTTTCTTGGGAGAAGTCTTCGGATAGGCATTGTGAATAAGATCTCTTGTGATATTAGTGGCCATGATCATAACCATCCCTGCTATTGTTGCAACCGAGGCTGCAAAAACGCTTGCGGCAAACAGGGATGCAAGCGGGATGCCACCAGCACTCATACTTGCATAGACCGCTGCCGAATCCCCATATATGGGTGGATTAGTAGCCATGAGAACATCACCCCAAACAGTTCTGGCGGCAAATCCAACCACACCAATCCATAAAGGGGTTAAACCACCCACAATAAGTATCAGCAACATCACCCAATACTCTCGCTTAGTGATCTTTCGAGTGCCTAAGAAACGAGCTATGTTGTGTGGAAAACCTGTTGCCATAAAGAGAAACATGAACATTGCCGCTACAACGCCGAAATAATCGACACCTGCAAAACGGTCTTGAAGAGATTGCACAGGTAATGTGTAGTCACTTAAAAAGAATGACGTTTGTTCACCCCCATGAAAAGTAAATGTTTGCATTCCAATGGCTTCCGCAATCTTTGTTGGACCACCTGCCCAGATTAGTGCCGTTATGCCCAATGTCCAGCC
>JAOUPS010000090.1 GCA_029879735.1 Candidatus Bathyarchaeota archaeon
TCCTGCGTGTCCTGCGAACAAGTATAGAGGTTTGCTTCCGCATAAACCACGTTCGGCAGTTTCTTAACGTACTCCACAACCTCTGGGACTTTGACTATCCCGCCGATGTTTATCCCACAGTGACAGACGAAGACGCCTATGCGGGGTTCTTCTTTGGTTGCGTCTCTCTCTGGCGGATATTCCTTCTCAACTATCTCTTTTCCACGTTCAGATCCGATTAGACTCATGGCTTTGGCTGCCGCGCCGCTTGCTTGAGCCACGCTTTCAGGAATATCTTTTGGAGCAGCGAAGGCTCCACACACAAATATGCCGGGTTTTGATGTTTCTACTGGCGAGAAAACACTTGTTTCGCAGAACTTGTATTTGTTGAGCTTTATTCCCAAAGCCCCAGCCAATTTTTCAGCATTTTTGGGAGCTTGCATTCCAATGGACAGGACTACCATATCAAATTCTTCGATTCTAGATTCTCCGTCTTCCACATAATGCACATAAAGATTGTTTGTAGACGGGTCTTCCGTAATGCTTGCCACTCTTGATCTTACAAAGCCTATATCGTATTCATCTTGAGCGCGGTTATAATAAGCGTCGAACTCCTTTCCATAAGCGCGTATGTCGATGTAAAATATCTTGCAATCCAACTTCGTCGGTGCGTGTTCTTTAGCTATTATTGCCTCTTTAATGCCGTACATGCAACACGCGGCGGAACAGTAGTTATTCCCAACCTGAGTATCTCTTGAGCCGACACACTGGACAAAAGCTACATTCCTTGGGATTTCGCCGTCGGAAGTTCTTAGAACGAGTCCGCTGTATGGTCCTGAAGCACTCAGAATACGTTCGAATTCTGTGCTTGTGACAACGTTTGGATACCGTCCATAACCGTATTCGCTTTTCTGTCTTGCGTCAAATGGTTCGAACCCAGGTGCAAGAATAATTGAACCTACTTTCAAGGTTGATTCGCTGTCTTGCTGGTCATATTCAACGGCCTTTGCTTTGCAGATTTCTTGGCAGGTTCCGCATCCTATGCATTTTTCACGGTCTATTATGAATTTCAACGGAACCGCCTGGGGATACTCAACGTATATTGCACTTCGGTTGCTGAAACCTTCATTGAACATGTCGATGGCTTCCACTGGACACTTCTGTGCACACAATCCACACCCATTGCATTTCTCTTCGTTTATGTAACGACTTCTCTTTCGAACTTTCACTTCGAAGTTTCCAGCTTCACCACTTAAGCCCGTGACTTCTGCATTTGTTATCAAGGTTACATTCGGGTGTCTTCCAGTTGCTACAAGCTTGGGTGCCAGAATGCACATTGCACAGTCATTTGTCGGGAAGGTCTTGTCCAGCCTAGCCATCACACCGCCTATGTTCGGCGAATTGTCGACTAGATATACCTTGAATCCCGAATCTGCAAGATCTAGAGCCGACTGTATCCCAGCAACTCCTCCACCGACTACTAGGACAGCTCCTACTTTTTCTTCAGCCACTTCACTGAGCCTCCAATGCCTTGTAAAGCGGAGTTGTTCCTTCAACTCGATCTAAGCCGATCATTCCTTTTCTGCGCATGTCTACGATATGACGGAGAACTGAATGGGGCTTCATTTGGATGATTGCTGCAAGGTCTTTAACTGACAGCGGCTTCTGTCTGGTTAGAATATGTATTTTCTGCCGGATGACCTCTGCTTTGACTACTTCATCGGTTAGAGCATTGAATTCTTCTTGAGAGATCTTCTCTCCGTAAACATTCGTGTTCTCAGTCAGCTCCCTTTCCCTTCCAGCTAGAACCCTCAAACGGAAATTCGCTGCAGCATTTTTGGCTGCCAAAACGTTCAGCAAAACCTGTTCATTTGGACTTTCGCCAGATAATGGTGAGACCCCAACCTTCTGCATTTGTACTGCAAAATCGGTCAGAATCTGGTCAAAACTTGTTTCTTCGTTAGGTGAAGACCAACGAAGTTCCAAACGTTCCGGATCTAAACCAGCTAATGCAAGAAGCTTTTTGAGCAAAACGACGCTACGTTCAGCGTAGAGGTTGCCTTCAATAAAATGGCAGTCTGGCGGGGTGCATCCAATTAGAAGGACGCCGTCTGCCCCTTTCTCAAATGTTTCCAGAATTATGATTGGATCTACTCTTCCAATACACATTACTCGCACAATATTGGCATCAAACAGAATCTGACTTTCTTGGCTGACGGGTGATTCCTTTTCATCGCAGAAAACCCAGTTGCACATGAAGCAAACGATTCTGAGGTTTTTAGGATTCATGTCAGTTCACCTCTCCTTATAGCAGCTAAAGCGCAACTCAGAATATTCTCGTCTGTCAACTGTTTCATTGCGATTGCTCTTTCTGGACAGCGAGCGGCACATATTCCGCAGCCTTTGCAAAGGTCCTCGTTGACTTGCGCTATCTCTTCCTCATTCTTTTCTATCGCGCCGACTGGACATACGATTGCGCATGTGTTACATCCAGTACATCGGCTCTCATCAACTACAGCTTTATCTTCTTCACAAAGGTCTATACCTGCAAGGCATTCAGAACATGGACCGCAACCAATGCACCTGAAGGCTTCAAACATGGCTTTCCTCTTGGTCTCCTTCAGAAATCTTTCTGCTTCTTCGAAGCTCAATCGAGTCTTTTCTGTTGGCGCTTCGTATCTACGTGACTTCTTCTTCAGAATCTCCCAGTCTTTAACCCATGTTGTCTCTTCAGCTTCCTCTCTTCCAGCTTTCAAGTCTTGACCAGTCAAATATCTGTGAATTGAAACGGCTGCTTGTTTTCCAGCCCCCACTGCTTGAATGATACTTGCTTGACCAGAAACAATGTCGCCTCCAGCGAAAACTCCAGGTATCCTCGTTTTCATTGTTACGGGGTCGACTGGAATCAATGCTACTTTCGCTTCTTCATCAAGGAATTCGTTGGGTACACATGATCCTTCTGGAATCTGGCCAATAGCTGGGATGACCAAGTCAACTTCATATTGATGTTCCGAAAAGCTGATAGGTATCGGTCGTCTTCTACCGGACGAATCAGGCTCTCCTAACCGCATACGCAAACATTCAACAGCCTTGACTTTGCCATTTTCACCGATAATTCGTTTAGGCGAGACCAGAAAATGAAATGCTACTCCTTCTTTTTCCGCTGCTTCCACTTCATGTGGAAGGGCGGGCATCTCATTTCTGGTACGGCGGTATAGAACCATCACTTTTTCTGCGCCTAGTCTTTTCGCTGTTCTGGCAGCATCAATCGCGCTGTTACCCCCTCCGATTACTGCCACTTTTTCACCAACATCAATGTGTTGCCCGAGTGAAAAAGCTCTCAAAAATTTCAGACCGCGAACAACGCCTTCTAAGTCCTCACCAGGCACATTCATTCTTCGGCTTACTTGCGTCCCAATGCTTATAAAAACTGCTTCGTAGCCTTCATTCCGCAAACGTTCAAGTGTAACGTCCTTCCCAAATTCCATTCCTGTCTTGATTTCTACACCTATATCTTTAATATAGGCGATTTCGTTGGCTACGACAAACTTCTCCAATCTGAAACTTGGGATGGCGTAAAACATCATACCGCCAGGTTCGAGCATCCGTTCAAAAACTGTCACGGGATACCCTAGCTTTGCAAGGTCGTAGGCCCCAGCCAAGCCAGCTGGACCAGCGCCAATTATAGCCACTTTTTCTGTACGAGTCTTCGGTATAGGCTCAGGCTTTACTCGACCTTGCTCCCGTTCAATATCGGCCACGATTCTCTTTAACGCGCGAATCGCCACTGCTTGATCAAGGTTCAACCTTGCACAAGCATCTTCACATGGACTAAAACAGACTCTGCCGCAGATTGCCGGGAAAGGCATATCCTTTCTTATGAGTTCTACAGCTTCCTTGAATTTCCCTCTTTGAATCAGGGACACGTACCCTTGAACGTTCACATGCGCAGGACATGCAGTGCGGCAAGGTGGCAACCGTTTCGCTTGTGTGCAAACGCTAGATGCCATTTTGTTGAACCCACTATCCTGTAGAAATTAAGTGGTCTGTTTTCGAATTTATTAAGCCATCGCTTATACATTATATATAGCTTAAGCTAAGCTTAGTGTATACTTGACGTACAAAAAAGGGGGGGTCGTTTATTTTCGTAGTCTGCCTTCGAGTTTGCTTACCCAATTGTTGTACTGTCTTGAGCTGAACAGATCTTTCAGTTCTTGTTCTAAAGTTAACGAGTTCTTAGGTTTGATCTCTATTATCCATCCTTCCTTGTAGGGATCTTCATTAATCACGTACGGCTCGTTCTTGAGGTTCTCATTGACATTAACTACCGTGCCGCTGACTGGAGCGTACAAGTCAAACATGAACATCCATGTTTCAGCTACACCGAACGACTCCATCTTCTTGACTTCTGTTCCCACCGGCTCGGTGTGGATGTGGGCTATTCCCTTTAGATGTCTCTGTGCGTAGTCTGATATGCCAACTCTTATGTTTCCATCAGGCGTTATTTGTGTCCATATATGCTTAGGCGTGTAAAGCATATGCTCAGGCTTTGCAAGATATTCTTTGCGCTTTTCTACAGGAATCCCTTCAATTCGCATAAGCTCTTCCAAGCGTAACCGAATGGCTTCAGAAACGAACTCTGATATGCTTCTGTAACGACCTGTTTTAATGGCTTTTCCAATTTCCTCAATAAGCTTTTGCCTTATGCTTACAGTTTTCCATTCAGACATTTTTATCAGCCTCCCTTAGGCTTGAGTGATATATAACACAAATCAGAAATATATACCTAGTGCATATAGAAGATATAGTAGCATATACTTTTGGGGCATTAACTTACCCATAACCCAAGAGCGGAACATATATAAGAAAGACGTCCGAAAATGTAATAGTAAATACTATGAAGTGATTGTATGGAGAGCAGAAAAGTTCAGAAGGTAGGTTACTCAACCATAACCGTATCACTTCCAAGCGAATGGGTAAAACAGAATAGCATAAAGCCAGGTGACCTTGTCTTCATCGCGCCGGAAACAGACGGCACCTTACGAATCGTGCCAAGCGATTTGGCTAGAAGAGAGGAGGCAGAGGAATACATTTTAAATGCTGATGCATGCGAAGAAGAAAGACTGATAGAGAGACTGATTGTTGGAAGCTATATACTTGGACGAGACGCCATCAGAATAACCTCAACAGGTCGAATAAAAAGCGAGTGTGTAGAAGAAGTTAGAGGCATCGTCCAAAAACTCATAGGACTTGGTATATTAGAAGAAACTCCGAAAAACATTCTTCTTCAGTGCTCTGTTGACCCAACCAAATTTCAAATGGACATGCTGATTAGACGCTTGTCCCTAATAGCATTAACGATATACGGTGAAGCAATGGAAGCGCTTTTAGAAAAGGACACAGCACTGGCCATGGACGCCATCAACCGTGAAGATGAGGCAGACATGATGTTTTTCTTGGCAGCACGATTGCTTGCTTTAGCGCAACGAAAACGAGAAATAGCAGAAAAAATTGGTCTCACTAAACTCGTCTCAATCCCTTACACCTATCTAATACTGCAATATCTCGAGCTGATTGCCGATTATTCTGAAGACATAGCAAAACGAGTAATTGAGATTCAAAAGTATAACACAGCACTCAGCAAAACAACACTTGAAAAAATCTATCACTTAGGCGAGTTGACGCAAACCATATTTCAGAAAGCTGTAGACTGCGTTTTTACCAGAGATCTGAAGATTGCAAATAGTTTATTGGAAATGCATGAAGTTCTTGAGAGCAAATTTGAACAAGAAATGCGCGAACTACCAGAAATTCCTTTTTTGAGAACAATAGTTTCAACTTTGAGCAAAATTGCTGACAAAGGTGCAATAATCGCTAAGGTAGCAATTAACACGATCTTAATGAAGTCAGACGAAGACATCGGGAAGATTCTTAAAATAAAAAGGCATGAACGAACCATGCCATTGCCGGTTAAGAGAAAATAGCTTATTGCTATGAAGAGTTTCTTCCGCCAAACATAACGTATATCTGACTTAAGAAGGTTAAAAAAGGAGAAGCATATATTAGTAAATAGAGAATATTCTGCAGGAGATTCTTCATGAAAGATTTAGAAGAGGCGCTACGTAACATTGACGTTTTCCTCCGAACACTAGTAAAAAAAATCGTCGAATATGAGAATTGTTCTCAAAACATCGCGGTTGAACCCGTTGAAAACCTTCTAAGAAGAAAATACATAATAGAAGAAAGTCTAGAATCGAAACCCTCAAAAAGATATCTAATCCCGATTCCCCAAGCAGAGGAACCATTAATCGACGTGTTTGAAGATGAGAATTACGTCAAAATTTTTTTGCAGTGCCGATGTAAAGATCAAGAAGTGACAATTCACACAGATGTAGATGGCCTAGAAATATGCACAAAGGAATGTCTGAAGCTAAATTTGTCCGTTGGGCATTTACAAGTTGAAAATATGATTGCAAGATGCAATAATAATACTGTTTTTGAAATCGATATTCCAAAAGCAATAACTACAATAAGCTATGGCAACTAAACGTTCTGTTTTATTTTGAATCTGTAAGCTTCTTCTTAAACGCGTTTTTGCGCGCTCTAAATCGTCGCGCGCGCGCTTGTAGTTCGAAATCATTTTGCAATGTTCAAAATGGAGGGAACGGAAAACAGAGGATAGACGTTTAAATCGCGAATAAAGAGTGAATACGGTTTCAGCCTCTTGTCTCTCAACTTGAATGTTCCTTTTTCGCACGTTTCACATATTCTGAACATTAAAATCTGTTCCTCCGAGTGAATTTGACCGTTCACGAGAACTGAACAGTTCAAAAATGAATGTTCACTGAAAACATCGATTAACGTTCTCTGTTCACTATTCGCAGAAATCATTCTCTTTGAACACTGAATGAATAGCAAACTGTTGATGTCATCGCGCGCGCTTTTTTTTCTATTAGAAACAACAATGAGGAATTGGCGCACGTGCTTTTAGGCGAGGGTTCAAGCACTGTCTGATTCAGCGAGTATTTAGGCAAAAGGAACCCAATTGTCGGTCTTTTTCAAGAAATACCTATTGAAAATTACAGTATGCGCTACTCTTGTAGATGCGCACACAACATTAGCTAACTTGGTGTTATTATTCCGTCTTTCATCATTATTTTTCTTTCTGCATAGTTGGCAATATCTTGTTCATGGGTGATAACAATGATTGTGGTTTTTGTTTCTTTATGGAATTTTTTGAGTAAATCCATGACTTGTTTTCCAGTTACAGAGTCTAAATCACCGGTTGGTTCGTCGGCAAATATCACAGTAGGACGATTGGTTAATGCCCTAGCTATGACTACGCGTTGCATTTGTCCCCCGCTCAATGTGGCAGGGTACTGTTTAGCCTGCTGATCAATTCCAACTCCTTCTAGTAGTTTTTCTATGCGATCTTTCAAATCTTTGGTTAATCCAGCTAAATCTGCTGGCAACGCTACATTCTCTCGGGTGTTGAAATGAGGTAACAATGTGTAGCTTTGGAATATGAAACCCATCTCTAACAGTCTAGACTTGGATTTTGCGGAATCACCTAATTTATGAAGGTTTTTTCCACGAAAAAGCACGACTCCATAGTCGGGTGTATCGAGACCTGCAATGCAATTCAGGAGAGTTGTTTTTCCTGCCCCGGAATTTCCTAGAATCGCAACAAATTCTCCCTCTTTAATGTCAAGATTCACTCCACGGAGAGCGTATACGGTTGTTTTTCCAAGATTGTAGTTTTTCGTTAGTCCTCTCACAGCGAGAATAATGTCATCAGCCACGTCAAATGCGTAGGAGTCGTTATGGTCGAAAAGTTGTCTGTCAA
>JAOUPS010000091.1 GCA_029879735.1 Candidatus Bathyarchaeota archaeon
TACCCGAAGGTGCAGATGCTATTGTCATGGTTGAGCATACCGTGCTGAAGGATGATGATGTTTTCGTTTACAATGCTGTGGCTAAAGATGAAAACGTCATGGAGGCTGGATCAGACATCCAGAAAGGCGAAACAGTTCTGAAAGCGGGACAGCTGCTGCATTCACGGGAAATAGGCGTTTTGGCTGCATTAGGCCTAGCGAAAGTCAAGGTTTATGCTGTTCCACATGTAGCTGTGCTTTCGACAGGTGCAGAAATAGTCGAACCCGGTAAAGAACTGCCCCACGGAAGAATTTATGATATAAATGCTCATAGTTTGAGCACCGCTGTGCTGGAAAGTGGCGGGGACCCACTGTATATGGGCGTTTTTCCAGATGATATGGCGGAGCTGCAGAAGGCGTTAAAGCATGCCATGGCGTCTACAGACATGGTCATAACATCAGGCGGGGTTTCGGCAGGTCCAAAAGATGTTATGCCACAAACACTGAATTCTCTTGGAAAACCAGGCGTGATTGTTTGCGGAATCTCTATCAAACCGGGAAAACCAACGACTGTAGCATTGATAGACGAAAAACCAGTTTTCTCGCTTCCGGGTCATCCAACTTCAGCATTGTTAATTTTCCATCTGCTTGTGCGTCCGATAATTCAGGGCATGGCTGGAAGAAAAGTTGAGAAGACTCAGAAAGTGAAGACTTTTGCAGCGATAAGAATGTTTCCAGCTAGAGGAAGACGAACATTCGTCATGGTTAGGCTGAAGCGTGATGAGTCAAATCGGTTAGTTGCTGAGCCAGTTCCGGTAGGGCTTTCTGGAGCGATAACAACTCTTGCGAAGGCTGATGGCTTCATTGAGATAGGGGAAAACCAGCAGTTCATCGATGCTGGCGAAGAGGTTGAAGTGCATCTTTTCGGAAGGAATAACTGTTTACTAGTTTGAAAAATGCTATGAAGCAAAATCGCTCAGCATCTCTTTAACCCGGACTTATGTCATACAAAGACAGCTCTTCACTGTCATTGCGTTTTCTTGGTTCAGAAGGTACTTCACTTTCATTCCTTCCTTCACAGCGTCGACAAGCCCCGTTTTCCTTAAACGATTCATTTGCCAAGTCAGGGCGTGGGAAGATATGTCAAGTTTGACAGCTAAATCCTTGTGAAAAATTGAATCTCTTTCCGATAAGACAGCCAAAATCCTTCGCACTGTCTTGTGTCTCAGGAGGGAAATCATCTTCATCTCGATCTCTCCAAATCTCTGGGTCTCAAAATATCTTGTGTATTGCCTGTCACGATGAACCAAAAGTAAACCAGCTCTGGTCAGGAGTCCCAGATGATACTGCACTACCCCAATAGGCAAGCCTAAGTTGTCGCATATGCCTCTGAAGTGGATTCCTGGGTTATTCTTAACGAAGTTGTAAATTTCTATCATTGTCGACTGGTTAAGAAGGCGTGAGTCTTCATTAAAGTCCACCCCAAGTATTAGAGGCGCAGAAAAAATGAGCGGTTGAGCATTATCAACGTCTGAAACGGTCGACGAGCCAGCCATATTGAGTTGCAAATAGGTTACGGTGAAGAGTGAGAAGGCAAATACTGTTACAAGAAGAGATGCAGATAGGATTTTGTTACGCTTCAAGCGGTATCACTCACTATTACAAGATTTATTTATCAGATATTTATGAATATTTGTGAACGACTGTATTAATGTAAAGGAGCGTACCAGAAGACCTATTTTCCCGATATCCAAAGTATTATTTATTGAAAACTACGAGGTTCCACCAAATGGGGAAAGCTGAAAAGAAAAGGAGGAAAAAGAAGAGGCTAAAGCAACTCATGGTACTCAAGGAAGAGGAAAAAGAAAGCCAAGTGTTCCTTGATCTAATCAAGGTATTGGAAGACTTGGAGAAGGAAGGGAAACTTGTCGACATCCAGATCTGCCCGAGATGTAGGAGCCCAAAGGTCCGCAGAGTCAGAACTATTAGCGGGGACTTGTGGGGTCACATGGGGATACTTCCTCCAAAGTTTGAGTGCGAAGAATGTGGGTGGAGAGCGCGTTTGGTTCTGAAGGCAACCAATAGACCTCTAAGCATCAAAGATGTTGAGATAGTTGCGGAAGCATCAAATTTGAAAGATGCATGATGGGAATATCAGTGAAGGCTGTTCAATCAATTATCCGCATGTATTTCTGCGCTTGTGCCTTTTACTTGCGGGTTTTGCCCTATCTTTCTTAGCGCGCGCTCTATGGCTTGTAATGGGTTAACACCAAAATCTATTTTTCTAGTCTGACCTATCCAGAACAGGTAAGATTTTGAAAGGATTTAGCGTTTAGCTTTCCAGAGTTTTTCTTTTTGATGCTGTGTATGCTGTGAAAATCCATGTGAGAAGTAGATATGCAATCATGCTTAAGTCAACGAGTAGGTCTTTTCCTAAAGCGTAGTAGAGTGTGTATGCTGAAAATGTTGTGACGATAAAGAACAGCGCAACAACAACCCAGAGGGTCCAAACCCTATTCTTGAACAATCCGTAAGCAGTCGTTAGGCTTAATATGCCGATTATGCCGATGTGGATGAGGCGGAAATCAACCATTGTCAGTGTTGCAAAACAAACTATTCCAACAATTGCGTAAAAAACAAAGGATGCAAACATTCCCACGCTTTCGATCTTCAGTTTTGACTTAAGCGACATTTACGAACCGCCTTTTTAACCCTAATGCATTAAACAGCAACGTTAATAAATTTAATGTTTCACACGCTTTCTTCCACACTTCATTTATTAGGAATTTTAATATTCCGACTACGCCTATGATGACATAACGGTGAAAACTTTATGCCCTTCACTCCCTTTCATCTTGGTCCAGCCCTTCTTTTCGGCTTAGCCTTCTCTTCAATCTTTGATTTTCTAACGCTCTTGATAGCGAGTGTTATTCCAGACGTAGAACCATTCTGCATTCTTCTGTTCAACCTTTCTGGACTGCTTCATGGCTTTTTCCATTCTTATGTTGGCTCGTCTATACTTGCCGTTTCAGTGGCTGTTGGTGTTTATCTACTTAGAAACATACTAACCAAGATCATGCAGAAGTTTCGAGTCTCGCAGAAACCCTCATTCAAAAAAATCTTGTTCACATCCTTTATTGGTGCGTACTCCCACGTGTTTCTGGATTCCATTCTTTACGGCAGGATGAATCCCCTTTATCCCTTACATGGTAACCCATTTGTCGGTATAATACCCACTTATATTGCAGACGAAATCGTCTATGGATTTTGCAGCATGTCCTTCATTTTCGGCATCATCCTATACCTTTACAAAATCAGCAGGGGAACCGCTGTTTTAGATTAGCCATCCAAAACAAGCGAAAAAGTTTAGAACCCACCAGCAGAATAAAGCAGACTAAAAGACTGGAAGAATAGTAAAATGAGCTATCACGAACTTTTTGTATCCCAATCAAATGTTTTCAGCGGCTTCCAAAAACCCTTCGAAAAAGCAGACTACGTAATTTTGGGCGTTCCATTCGATGTTACAAGCACGTACAGAACTGGAGCGAGATTCGGACCAAACACCATTCGACAGGCATCCGTAAACATAGAAACCTACAGTTTCCGCACAGGCATAGAAATAGAAGACTTGCAGCTGCATGATTTGGGCGATTTAGACATTTCCCGCAACACAAATAAAACATTGGAGAGGCTGGAGCTTGTCATTAAAGACCTTATTGAAGCGGGAAAAACCCCAGTAACCATCGGCGGAGAACACACAATCACCTTAGGAATCATGAAAGGCTTAGGAGATAAGACTTCAAAAACGGCAATAGTTAGTTTTGACGCACACCTCGACCTACGCAACGAGTTTTTGGGACTGAAACTTTCCCACACAACCTTCATTCGTAGAATAAACGAAGAAGTAAAACCGGCGAAAATAATTGAAGTGGGCACCAGAGCGGTCTGCAGAGAAGAGCTGAACTATGCAAAAAAGGCTGGAATAGAATTTTTCACCGCGCAACAGATCAGAAGCGAAGGAGCTGAACAAATTGTAAAAAAGCTGAAGGAAAGATTGGCAAAATATGAAAGCCTTTATTTATCCGTTGACATGGACGTTCTCGACCCAGCTTATGCTCCCGCAGTGCAGAACCCGGAACCAGAAGGTCTTGAAATGCATACTTTGCTTGATATTTTATGCGGTATATGCGACAACCGTGTGATAGGCTTTGATGTTGGTGAGGTCGCACCACATTATGACCACGGAATATCAGCGATTCAAGCTGCAAGAACAATCTTTGAAGTTCTATGTTGCATGGAAAAAAGCCGGAAACCATAGGGTCGCTGACTTCGGTTCAGCTTTCCCGAACGAGTTTTGCGATAAAGAAGCCGTTGCATTGATGGACATGTGGATAAAGTCTTTGACATTTTTCCAGTCCCCTTAAGCCCGGCAAGCCTATCTTTGGCGTTATCTCAGCCAGCGAAAATTCTGGATGCCACTTTAGAAATCGCTCAACAATCATCTCATTTTCTTCAACTGTTATGCTACATGTAGAATAGACGAGGGCGCCACCGAGCTTCACATTCCCTGCACAGTTGTTTATCATTTCCCATTGAATCTCAGCCATATTATCAACGGAACGTCGTGTAATCCTCCACTTTGCTGAAGGAAGCTTTCTGAAAGCTCCGGTGCTTGTGCACGGTGGGTCCAAAATCACGATGTCTGCCTTCATTTTCAATGGCAACGGATTGCATGCATCACCAATTAATGGTATAGCGATTTTCACGTCCATGCGGGCAACCTCCTTCTTCCAGACAGCCATCCTACGCCTTGAGTAGTCTATGGAATAAATTATGCCCTTGTTTTGCATGAGTTGAGCTAAATATGTGGTTTTTGCTCCTGGCGCAGCACAAACATCCAAAAGTGTCGTTCCGGGTTTTGGGTCTGCGGCTTCAGCTGCGAAACAGCTCGCCTTGTCTTGAATGTAGAATAAGCCTTCTCTGAAGCTTGCTGTTCTGGTTAGGGGGTGCCTTGCACTAACAACCGTGTATGAATGCTTTAGCTTTTCAACCTTCTCAACTTTTATTACATCTTTGACAAGTCTTTCCAAGATTTCGTTTTCATCCGTCTTAAGCGTGTTCAGCCTCACGTAGGTTGGCGATGTCTGCATGTTTGCTTCTAACATGGCTATGGCTTCTTTTCTGCCCAAAAGCTTGAAGTTGTATCTCACAAACCATGTTGGATGAAAAGTTAGAAGACCAGTTCTTTCTTCGTCGCTCACGTCCTTCAGTATCGATGCTGGTTTTTGCGTTGCCAATAAGCCTAACACACGTTCAACTTTTTGAAGGCTTTTCCATCCCAGAATGGAGCGGGCTAGCCTAGCTATGTTCTCAGCTTTTTCAACGTCAACTTCAGACCAGTTTTTAGCTATTCTTGTTTGGTAAACGTAAAGTCGCAAAAACGCTTGAACGCCAAGATTAAACTCACTTATTGCATCTGGCTTTAAGACATTGTTAATGAATTTGTCTATGAAGTTTCGCCTTCTAGCAGTTTCGCACACAAGTCTGTGGGCAAATCTAACAGCGTTGGAATCCCTTATGTTTAACTGTTTGATGGTTCTTGCCAAGGCTAGACGTTCACTTAGTTTTTGCATCTCCATCCAGCTCAGGGTTTCAATCGCAAGCATCCAAGCTTCCTTAAGCAATCTCCTTCAACTCACAAACCAAACAGTTTTTAAACATTGACAGTTTTTGTTAAGTAAGAGATTTTAGCATATCCCCTCATATAGTTAGTGGGTGGAAATGGCACAAAGGCACCTAGACGAATTCTCTCGTGCGGAAGCTAAGCCTTCAAAAGAAATGGAAGCAGAAGCCCTACCCTTCACCGAAGCCATAGAAAAAGAAATAAAAAAACGTGCCTTTCCGCCAATCGCTCCAGAAAACTTGCCACCCTCATATTTCGTTTCAGCCACATACGACGGAAAAACTAGAAAAGCCCTAATCAAACTTTACGAACCCACATCAGACCAGATCTATTTCTGGTATGACAACACTGGACATATGCCGTACTGCTTAACCAACCTTTCGCCATACGAACTTGAGAAAATCAACCGTTTGATTCGGCATCCGGGCTTTGACCGTTTCGAAATAGTGGAGAAGTTTGACCCATTATTGAATAGGAACGTGAAGGTAACAAAAGTTGTGGCGAAAGACCCGTTGGCTATCGGCGGACGTGCCAGAGGATGCATAAGAGACATAATCCCCGAGGAGTTTCCAAAGGCTTCAGAAACTCCAGTTTCTCCAGAGGAAATCAAGGTTTGGGAGTCCAGAATAAAGTATTACCAGTCCTACATCTACGACAGAAATCTTTGGCCTGGAATGATTTACAGGGTTAAAAGCGGCAATCTTGTTTCAAGGTCTTTGGAAGAAGCTGAAGGGATGACCAAGCACATACGTGAAATTTTCAAGGATGCTACGTCTGAAGAGCAACAGTACATTGAGCAGTGGGCTAGGCTGTTGGAGTATCCGGCTCCAAAACTCTCCCGTGTAGCCCTAGACATAGAGGTTTACTCGCCCATTCCAACAAGGATGCCTGA
Organism: Candidatus Bathyarchaeota archaeon; assembly: GCA_029879735.1. Classification (GTDB taxonomy): domain Archaea; phylum Thermoproteota; class Bathyarchaeia; order Bathyarchaeales; family Bathycorpusculaceae; genus JAOUPS01. Next base: position 6,555 of record JAOUPS010000091.1, read on the forward strand.
CCCTCGCGAAGCCGCTTATCCGGTTGTTTGCGTTTCACTTTATGGTTCTGATGGACAAAAGAGGGTCTTACTCTTAAAGAGACAAGGTGTACGAGAGGGAGCCGAGCATCTTCCAGCTGATGTAACCCTTGAGTATTTTGACTCGGAAGAGAAGCTCATAAGAACGGTTTTTGATGCGTTGTGGAGCTATCCTTTCGTTATAACCTTTAACGGTGACGATTTTGACCTACATTATCTAGCTCATAGAGCACAAAACTTGGGTTTTGGAAGAAATGAAATCCCAATAGAGGTTGGTAGACGCGTTTGCTCGCTAAAGTATGGTGTGCATATTGACTTGTACAGATTTTTCTTCAACCGTTCAATCCAAATCTACGCCTTCAACAACCGTTACCGAGATAAAACACTTAACGACATTGGCAAAGCCTTAATCGAATTGGAAAAAATCAGGCTGGAAAAGAGAATCGGCGAATTAACTTACACAGAACTCGCCAAATACTGTGTTAGAGATGCTGAAATCACTTTCAAACTCACAAGCTTCGAAGACGACCTAGTTATGAAACTCATTCTGGTTTTATCTAGAATCAGCAGCATGCCCATGGAAGACGTGAGCCGCCAAGGCGTATCACGATGGATAAGAAACTTCATGCACCGGGAACACCGCGGAAAAAACATGCTCATCCCAAACGCAGAAGACATCTTAACCAAAAAAGGAAAAACAGCAACAAGGGCAATAATTAAAGGCAAAAAATACAAAGGCGCCATTGTTGTCGAACCTGTCCCAGGCGTCCACTTCAACGTAGCAGTCATGGACTTTCCAAGCCTATACCCATCAATAATAAAAGTCTGGAACCTCGGCTACCAATCCATACGTTGTCCACATCCAGAATGCCACAACAACCTTATTCCAGACACACCCCACTGGGTTTGCACAAAAAAACGAGCACTAGAAAGCCTACTAATCGGCTCACTTAGAGACTTGCGGGTACGATGGTACAAACCAAGATCAAAAGATAAAACGCTATCAGCAGAATTGAGAAACTGGTATAAAGTCATCCAAGGAGCAGTTAAAGTTATTTTAAACGCAAGCTACGGAGTTTTCGGAGCCGAATCCTTCGACCTCTACTGCCCACCAGTGGCTGAAGCAACAGCAGCCATCGGCAGGCACTCGATAACCCAAATAGTTAACAAGGCAAAAGACCTCAACATCCAAGTACTATACGGAGACACCGACAGCGTCTTCCTAAAGAACCCCTCAAAAG
>JAOUPS010000022.1 GCA_029879735.1 Candidatus Bathyarchaeota archaeon
CTGCGGTGACTTTCTTGCTACTTATTTCATCAGCTATTTGCTTTGTCTTCAACCGCCGCTTGTCAGCAACTACTATATCAGCCCCAGAAGTTTCAGCTAGGTCTCTGACAATCACCGATCCCGTGACACCGTATCCCAACACCAAAACGTTCATACACGCCACCCCTCGCATGCAACGTTGTATAGCATTCTAATATTATCTAGCGGTGCATCGAAAGGAATTTCGCATCCTGTTGATAAGATGAAGCCCTCAGGTCCTCCCTCTTCCAAACATGATTTAGCTTCTTTGTAGATATCCAGCTCAGTGCCATTGAGCATGGTGTTAGCATGGTCTACATTCCCCATTAGACAAACATTAGGTGCACGTCTTTTGATATCTGAGATGTTGCCTACTGCAAAATTCAGGATTTCAGGCCTGAGTTCTAACTCCATTTCAAGGTAGGGTTGTTTAGCGCAGTTATGCTCGATAACACAGACACCACACTTCTTTATTTCTTCCACTAGCTCTTTCGTGTGGTTGAATATGAACTTCCTACAGTCTTGAAGGTTAAAGAAAGTCCTGTTCATGTACGCATTTTCCACCATCACGGCAAAGATACCCTGTTCTGCCATAGCCTTCACATATTCAACGCAACCGGCTGTTGCGATCTCTAAAACTTCGAGGGCGAAATCGGGCTTCTGAAACGTGTCCAATAAGAATTCTTGCAGACCACGCATTTCTGAAGCTACAATAAACGGAGAGCAGATCATTCCTATAACGGGCGCATGTTTTCCCACGCGATTGCCTAGGATTTTAAGACTATCAAGTACCAGTGGTATTCTACCATTTTTGTATGGGTCTGGGATGCTTAAGTTCTTCAAGTCGTTTTCAGACTTTACTACCCGTTCAACAATCTGTGGGTAACCATCTCTCTTTCTCTGGATTTTACACCCGAAAGCTTCCGCCTCAACGGTTAAGCAACCCCAAGGCGACATCACGTTATCATGCCCGAATAATTCCTTAGCCGTCATTTGTGCCTTAGCTATCCCACCGGCACTATAGTAAACATCATCAAAGTTTACTCCCAACTCACTCAAAACCCATTTTCCTCCACCGAAAAACAGATACCCCAAAGGAGGTCTCTCCGTCTCTTCAAACCTTATCGCTTTTTCAAATCGTTCCATTGAGGTTTCTACCATTTTTATGCCTCAAACCTTAGTGAGCGCTTCTGACAGTATTTAACAATTTATTTTATGGTCTTTGCAGTGAGTTTTACGAGGTCACAGAATTTCAGCCGAGAGCCACTCTCCCGGATGGCGTCTTTGAGGTTGTGGATACAGAAGGTACATGCTGACTCGATAGACTCTGCTCCAACTTGTCGGGCTTCCTTAAGTCTTCTCATGGCCGCTTGTATGACAAAGTTCGGAAAAACAGTCTTTACTCCGCCGCCAGCCCCGCAGCCCTAAACGTTTTCTCTGTTCTGAAGATTACTTGACACCTATAGAGCCGAGACTTGCTGCTGGTACTATACCTCGAACCCGCCATAAAGGTCGAAGGAAATCACCTCGAAGCTGAAAATGAAGTACTAGTGACGAAGACAGGCTCCAAGCTATTAACCAAACAGAATTCTAAATAACTTTCCATGTGCACCACGAACAGGATCGATCGCGGTATAACACTATTGACTTGAAACGACGATATATATCTCCCATTAATATCTTATCCGAGGATCGAGATACGCGTAAAGTATGTCAGTGAGTAGAACGGAAAAGAGGACACTTATGCTCATGATCAACGTAACCCCCATTATCACGGGATAATCTTGTAAATTCGCGGCGTCCACCATAATCATTCCTGTTCCAGGCCAGCTAAATACTGTTTCGATAATTGCGGCCCCGCCTACGAGAAAACCAACATATAACCCAATCACCGTTATAGTTGGAAGAAGCGCATTTTTTAGGGCGTGCTTGTAAATTACGACTCTTTCTCTTAAACCCTTTGACCTAGCCACCGTTATATAATCTTGCCTTAGCACTTCGAGCATGCTTGACCTTACTAATCGTGTTATAAAGCCTGTCGAGGCTGTTCCAAGTACGACTACTGGCAGAATCAAATGATGTAACTGGTCAATTAATGTACTTGTTCCTGGAGAACTTATGCCTCCAGTAGGGAACCACCCCAATATGATCGAAAATACGTAGATAGCCATCAATCCGTACCAAAACCAAGGTAAAGACCACAATAACAATGAAGTACCCATAGCCGCATAATCAATTTTAGAGTATTGTTTAGCAGCAGATATGACTCCGGCAGGTATCGCTATTGCAATGGCCAGCAAAAGAGCGGGAATCTGCATCTTCAATGTGTTCACAAGCGCACGCGCGATGATTGCACTAACATCCTCTCGAAATATTAATGAACGCCCAAAGTCGCCGCGTAGCAGCCTGGAGAGCCAGAAGAAGTATTGAACGTGTATGGGTTGATCAAGTCCTAGGTCGTGTCTCACCTTTTCAATGTTCTCTATGCCAAAATCAACACCGGGACGTAGGCCATACCTAATCATTACAGGGTCTCCGGGGGCAAGTTGAACAATTGTAAACGTTACTATTGTAATAGCGAAAATTGTTAAAATCATCCACAACATTCTTTTTGCAATATAAGAAGCAAGAGTCACCTTGAACTACCTCATATCAAAATGACATGCCGAATACTCCGTATAAAAACATTCTTGCGCTATTTATTTGTGCGAAAACATTTGATAGAAGAACATCCCCGATTCTACTCCGGTGTTCTTGACCAAATACTTCCAGCCCGGAGTCAGGTGTAAGGCGTCTCCCGGTTTCAAAACGATTTTTTCGGAGGTGCCTTTCCTTACCTTGGACTCGTCTTTGCCCCAGTACAAGGTAAACTCCCCGCATATGATGTAGTAACGGAATTCATGGAACGGACCATAGTAGTGGTCGCTTTTACCGTCATCTTCCTCCTCTCCAGAGAAAACAACAGTCCGCATCCTTGGCTCCATAGAACATATTCCTACTTCACCTAAACCCTTCACACTGATCAGTGTTTTGGTGGATAGACCAGGTATTCCCTTTCCAATACTAGACTTAACTTCTTTGATATTTACTTTCCTCGGCAACTCAAGTTTTAGCTTGCTCATTTCATATTCATCCAAACTTATTTGGAATTGCAGTCTTCAGATAGTTTCTTTAACGTTTAAGATGGGGATAGAGGTAATAGATTGTGCTTTCTTCGAATCCTCGTTGTTTAACTTGTTCGAATCCCGGTGCTCTAGCCATGCCATAAAGAAACATTCCAGGCGCTACCCCGGTGTTTTGGCACCGATACTTCCAGCCCGGAGTCAGGTGTAAGGCGTCTCCCGGTTTCAAAACGATTTTTTCGGAGGTGCCTTTCCTTACCTTGGACTCGCCTTTGCCCCAGTACAAGGTAAACTCCCCGCATATGATGTAGTAGAATTCATGGAACGGACCATAGTAGTGGTCGCTTTTACCGTCATCTTCCTCCTCTCCAGAGAAAGTACAGGTCGTCATCCCCGGCTCCAAAATAGCCGCTCCCATATCACCTAACCCTTCTATTTCAATCAATGGCCTAAGAACTACGCTGTTTACATCTTTCTTTCCTCCGTAAGGTCCTCCTACCGACCTTACATCATTAATGTTCACTTTGTATGGTCTTTTAATTTTTGATTTACCCATCGTCGCACCTCCGTATACCATGTTTTTTACGTACATGATAAGCGCAAAACGGCGTCTAACTTTCGCGTCTTCTGATCGCGCTGATACCGTAGCCTATAACAACACCGATGACGAGAGCTCCAATGAAAATCCCGCCGTACAGATAGTATGGCACTTCCCCTGCCTCGGGGGCTATCCATTCGTAATTGAAACCAGCTTTCTCCATGCTCTCCTTTGCTTTGTCTAGGTCGTATGAGTATAGAAATTCGTCTTCGAATGCCTCGGGCCAACCCCAATTATCGGGTAGAATCGCCAGAAATGTTGGCGTACCAAGTCCATTAAATAACGTATCGATCAGGCCCTGTCTATTAATGGCGTAGCTGATAGCTTGCCTTACATACTTGTTGTTCAGCGACGGACATTGTGGATTTATGTAAAGGCCCTGAATCAAACCGGTTTCTACCGCCTGACCTACCAGTTTTGGGTTAGTCTCTATAGCGTCTTTTTCAGACGAGAACCTGTACCACCAAGATGCAGCTTGGATTTCGCCAGCCTCCACCCCCATTAAGGCCGCCGCTGACTCTGGCACCTTCTTGAAGATAACAGTTTCCCAAGGATACTCGTCAAAGGTGGGATACGTCCATCCGTGCACCGTTTCCCCCCAGTGGTAGAAGTACTCATTCGGCACGAAATCGCAATGATCTTCAAGAACACAATCAACTATTTTTAAGGGACCCAAGCTGGGATGAAGACCTTTAATGTTGTAATCTGACTCCTTCCACTCAGCTATGGGAACAGACTCCAAGGTATGCTTTGAATACATTGCCACTGTGGAAATCGCTTCAAACAGGAGAGCATTGAGTTCTTTGGCATGAAGAATAAAAGTGTAGTCATTTGGAGCTTCTGTGTAATCGATGTATTTCACAGCCCAGGTAAATGGTGTCGGAAAGTCGGGGTTCATAAGAGACTCGAACGTGAACTTTACATCCGCGCTTGTAAAGGGCACCCCATCGCTCCATACGACGTCATTCCTAAGGTGGTAGGTGTACGTGAGTCCGTCTGTTGATATCTCCCATGACTCAGCCAAGCCAGGTTGCAATTCGAATTCGGGGGGATACCTCTGGAGTAACCATCCGAATGTGGCTGATGGAACTTCGACCCAATCGGACTGTGGTAGACAACCTGCCATTCCATAATAGTTTGTATGCACGAAAGTTTTCTTACCAGTTTTTGACCCTAACCACATAGCGCGTAAACAAGTATAATCAGAATCACCCCACTCACTTTGCCAAGCTGCATGTTTTTCAACGTCTGTCAGGTCTGATGAATACAAGTAATATCCCTTCTCCGCCAACAAGGGAATCGGTAACAATTCGTCGGCGAGTATTTCATAAAGTTCGTTGTAGGTTTCCTTGCGCTTAGTACGATTCATTGTTGAAACGCCATCTTCCAACAATTTATCTACCTTACCGTTAGACCAGCGTGCATAATTGTAGCCAGCAGGAGGGGCACTTTTTGTGTGATACATATTGGTCATATCTGGGTCGCCAGGAACTGGTGCTAGCCAGCACATGTCCAGGCCCGTGTCCCAGCCGCCTTTGTCGTACACCTCAGTCTTTTCCGACCAAATCGAATACCATACCGAATAATCCACAGTGTCGATTATCAGGTCGATGCCGATCTCGGCCAAGGCGGGTTTTATATATTCGAGCCATGGTGTCCTAACAGCAGCCACATACGCATGTACACTGAAGAAATAATTTTGTTGCGCCTGCACACTTGAAATTGCAAAAACCGATGATAGTATTATACAAGATATTAAGATAGCCACATATTTCCTCTTGACCATTATTGACCACCAACCATCCAGTCTTCATTCGGTGTTTAATTTGATATTTAAGTATTGTGGAATATATGTAAACGGTAATACGAAAATTTATTAAGCAATAAGCACAAGACTTAAATTTTTAAGTACGAGTTGGTTTATCGCATGTACTGGGGGTGTTCTCTTGGATTCAGAAACATGTGCAGATATGGTTTTGTTGAATGGCAAGATTATTACCGTAGATTCAAACGATACGATTGCTGAAGCTGTGGCTGTTAAAGATAAGAAAATCATCTATACTGGTGATTCTGAAGGCATTAAATCTTTAATTGGCGAGAAAACCAAGAGAATAGACCTAAAGGGCAAGACTGTGCTTCCTGGATTCATCGATGCCCACACACATATGGAATTAATCGCCAATAACCTCTTTTGGTTGGATGTCCACTCTCCTCCCCTCAAGTCTGTCGAGGAAATCCTGAAAAAAATAGAGAAGAAAGTTCAGCAAACACCGAAAGGAGAATGGGTTGTAGGGCAAGGTGGATTTGTCCAACCTATGCCAACAAAAGGAGATTTAGATGCTGTCGCTCCAGAGCATCCTGTAGTCTTGCGTTCTAGCATGCACCGCTATATATTAAACAGTAAGGCCCTAGAGCTAGCTGGAATAACAAGTGAGACCCCAGATCCATCAGGTGGAGAAATCGATAGGGATCCGACAACTGGAGAGCCAACAGGCATACTAAAAGAATGTTACCATATGTTGCCTATTAACCCCTATCCTTATGAAGAGCTCAAGGAAGCTATCAAAAAAATTTGTTACGAAAAGTTTATACAACAAGGAGTAACAACGATTTACACCTTACCTGCTACTTCTGATAGCATAAGAATCTATCAAGAACTACTGAAACATGATGAGTTACCCTTGAGGCTTCGTGTGATAGTAACCATTAACAGTTCTGCTGGAACAAGGAAGATAACTGACTTAGATTGTCTCCTAAAGCTGGGACTACAAACAGGCTTCGGAAACGATTGGCTCAAATTTGGAGGTATAAAAATTTTTGTAGACGGAGAAGACAGTACCGCAGCGTTCTACGACCCGTCTGGTCAAACCAAAAAGTGGCGCGGATTGCTGAAGCTAACACAAGAGGAGTTAACTAAAAGCGTCGTTGAAGCACATAAAGCTGGAATACAAGTATGGTTGCATGCTATAGGTGACAAGGCGCTAGACATGGCTTTAGACGCCATCGAAATAGCCTTAAAGGAAATGCCAAAAAAGGATCATCGCCATCGAATCGAACACGCTGGAATTGAACGCTGTACTTCAGAACACCTAAAGAGGATGAAAAGATTGGGGATAATACCAGTACCAACATCCGCTTGGATTTATCTCGGTTCAGATGTACCAAAAGAGACAAACGTTTACATATATAGATCCATCTTGGATCACGGTCTCTTACCGCCTGGCAACTCGGACTCTGCAGGAGCAATGCCAGAATCGATCAACCCATTATTCGGTATCTGGTGTGCGGTATCTAGGAAAACACATACTGGGAAGTTGATGTGCCCCGAGGAACGTCTCACGGTGATGGAAGCCATCCGCATGTATACCATTAACAGCGCGTACGCAGGGTTTGAAGAAAAAACTAGAGGCTCAATTGAAATAGGCAAGTTAGCCGATTTGGCAGTGTTGTCAGACGATCCATTAACATTGCTTGAAATAGACAAAATAAAAGATATAAACGTAGAAATGACCATTATCAACGGAAAAATAGTATACGAAAAACAAAAGTAAGATTTGATTCTCAAACACCAGTACTTTTGGAATTCTTTTCTGGACTCTATTAGCTCCAACAATATACAAAATTGGATTACTTTTGAGATTTTAAGGCAGTTAAAAAAGCAAAAGCCAAAAAAATCTGGTTAACCTTCGTTAACCTAACCCGGGTGTTCTTCTGTACTTATATCCTGGTGGTGTTCGAGTAATACAATACAAAAACTTTACCGGGACCGTTCCTGTGTTTTTGGCTCTATACTTCCATCCGGGTACCCAGTGGCCGATGTCTCCAGGATGCATTACGAACTTTTCTGAGGTTCCCGACCTGAGTTTTTCAGCGTCTTTGCCCCAGTACATGGTAAGCTCCCCTTCAATGACATAGTAAAGTTCATGACATGGTCCGTAGTATGTCGTGAATGTTTTATCATCTTCTTCTTCCATTGAGAAGACAACTGTCTCCATATTCGGTCCCATCTCTACGCACATTCCTATTTCCAAATTTGGAAAGTCGATTAAGTGTTTGATAGGTACACTGATGTTGTAAGATGTCGAGACTTTCTTTACGGTTAGTACTTTGGGCTTAGTTTTCATCTAAAAACCTCTTTGGCTATTCGAGTCCTGTTGCTATTTAAGATTTTTGGCGCTTTTTGATGAGGTGCACGCACACATGCCAGGGGCCTAAAAGCTCTTTTAACCACAACTCCGACCCCTTTATCTGCTCGTGTGCGCACTTGCTCAAGTGGGCAGCAATAGACACCTAGTTTCGGTAGTTGCGCACGCTTCGCAGAGCATACGTTCCAGTTGTCGGCGCATCAGAGCTTTGAGATCCTACTTCAGATCATAATCTACAGGTCGGCCCGGCTTTCTCCATCTCCTACTAGACCTTATGACAGCTGGTTTTCCTCGTAAGCTTTTAGCAACTATTCAACTCCCGCCCGCGCTAAGTTTTTATATCACCCCTCTTGAATAAGTGAGATGACATGATGACTTTTACACATAATATGACAAAAGCGCGCGCGTGGAGGCTGCGTCACTACAAGATTATCCTTAATGGAGCTACCTTGATCGCAAGCATAAATGTCCTTGTTTCTGTCTTACTAACCAACGTATTCTTATATGCATATTTAGGTCCAAGTAGGGGATACGGCATTAGTGACGAGTGAAAAACATGTCAACTCTTGCTGAATGGCGTTATACATTGAAAATGTTCAGGAAGAACATGTGGGCGTTGTTTGGCGTCTGTATTGTAATAACCGTAATCATAATAGCGATTTTGGCACCTGTAATAGCTCCATATGATCCTTACGCTACTTCTGTTCAATCTTACCAACCGCCGAGCAGAGAACACCCATTCGGTACAGATATTCTTGGTAGAGACATTTTAAGCAGAGTAATTTGGGGCAGTAGAAACTCACTCATGATTGGTATCTTCTCTTCTTTGATATCCACACTTATTGGTGTAATAATCGGATCGATTACAGGCTATTATAGAGGTGTCACTGACACGGTAGCCATGCGAATCAGCGAGGTAATATTGGTAATCCCAAAGTACTTCCTGTACATCATGATCATTTCGATGTTAAGGGTGCGAACCATAGGATTAGTCATTGGTTTAATAGGAGGTTTTGAATGGGTATCTACAGCTAGGATAGTGCGTAGCGAATTCCTTTCTCTACGAGAATTGGATTACGTTAAAGCCGCAAGGGCAATAGGGGCAAGAGATATACGAATAATTCTACTCCACCTGCTACCAAACGCTATGTCTTCAATAATAATTATCACAACGATGAATATAGGAGCCAATATTCTTCTAGCATCAGGCTTGGGCTTCTTAGGCCTATTAGATCCTACAATGCTTGAATGGGGTAGTATTCTAGCTTACGGACGTAAGCTTATAAGACATGCTTGGTGGATATGCGCTTTTCCAGGGTTAATGATATTCCTGACGGTATTGGGATTTAACCAGCTAGGGGATGGACTAAGAGATGCTTTGGACCCTAGACTCCGAGGTAGAGTGTATAAAGCATGAACAAAACAATTTTACAAATAAAGGATTTAAAAACGTACTTCTACACAGATGCCGGAATAGCAAAGGCAGTAGATGAATTAAATCTAAAAATAGAAAGGAAGGAAACGCTAGGACTTATAGGCGAATCGGGGTCAGGAAAAACTGTAACCGCCTTATCCATACTAAGGCTAGTTCCGTTTCCGGGACGAATCACAGGTGAAATTCTTTTCCATGGCGAAAATCTGTTGGAGAAAAGCGAGGAAGAGATGAGAAGCGTGAGGGGAGGAAACATAGCGATGATCTTTCAAGATCCAATGACTTCGCTAAATCCAGTCTATACGATCGGAAATCAAATATCTGAAGCCATCGAGTTACATCAAGATTTAGATAGACTCGAAGTAAACAAAAATGTAATAGACATGTTGAAGAAAGTGGGTATTCCTGATGCTGCAACGAGGCAGAGAGACTACCCTCACCAGTTTAGTGGTGGCATGAGGCAACGTGTAATGATCGCCATGGCCCTATCATGCAATCCAGAGTTGCTCATCGCTGACGAGGCAACTACTAACTTGGACGTTACCGTACAGGCAGAAGTTCTGGAATTAATGAAAAATCTGAAGGAAGAGTTCGGATCTTCCATTCTCTTGATAACGCATGACCTTGGGGTCGTTGCTGAAATGTCTGACAAGGTTGCAGTTCTATATGCAGGCAAACTCATGGAGTTTTGTGACGTAGAAACAGCCTTTATGGCTCCCCAGCATCCTTATTTAGAAGCACTACTAGAATCGATTCCCAGACTCGATGTGGATAAAGAGAGACTTGACGCCATTGCTGGAACAGTGCCAGAGCTAGTTAATCCTCCTCAAGGTTGCCGTTTTCATCCAAGGTGCAAATACGCAAAAGAAATTTGCAACAAACAAGAACCCCAGCTCATTGAAATTGAGCCTGGACACAGCTCAGCTTGCTTGCGAGTGGACGAAATATACCACTAAAAGCTCGTCGGGGTAGACGTTGCATGAGCGAGAGAATGTTGGAGGTCAGAAACCTAAAGAAATACTACCAATTGAAGGCAGGCATCTTTAAAAAGCAAGTGGGGTTTGTGCACGCAGTTGACGGAATTAGTTTCAATGTCAAAAAGGGAGAAACGCTAGGTTTAGTAGGAGAAAGCGGATGCGGAAAGACCACTGCTGGTTTAACGATTCTACGATTAATTGAACCAACGGCAGGAGAAGTCTTTTTTGAAGGAAAAGATATTTTCAAAGCAACAAAAAAGGAAATGCGTACCTTCAGACGCGAGTTGCAAATCATATTTCAGGATCCATACTCATCTCTGAATCCTAGGATGACAGTCTATGACATTGTAAGCGAGCCGTTAAAGGTCCATGGCCTAGCAAGGAAGAAAAATGAAAAAACTGAGAAAGTTTCTCAGCTGATTAAAAAAGCAGGATTGTCGCCTCATGAACACATGCATAGATATCCACACGAGTTTAGTGGAGGGCAAAGACAAAGAATAGGAATTGCAAGGGCTCTGGCGACTAATCCCAAGTTAATCATCGCAGATGAACCAGTATCATCTATAGACGTGTCCGTTCGAGCACAAATCCTCAATCTATTGCAAGACTTGAAGAAAGAGTTTAGACTAACCATGTTGTTCATTTCTCATGACCTAAGTGTGGTTAAACACGTATGCAATCGAGTCGCGGTCATGTATGTTGGCAAGATAGTAGAGATCGCAAAAACCAAGGATCTATACAATAATCCTCAACACCCTTACTCAGAAGTTTTGTTATCTGCCATTCCAGTTCCAAATCCAAAAATTAGACGAAAGCGGATTCTCTTGCGAGGCGAAGTGCCAACACCAGTTAACCCTCCGCTTGGATGTCGCTTCCATCCAAGGTGTAGTTACGCGGAACCCGCATGTGAAAAGGTTGAACCTAAGCTTATCAATATCGGAGGTCCAGATGAACACCTTGTGGCTTGCCATTTGAGAAAATAACGTTTTAACGAATTAAGAGAGCCCTACCAAAGGGAGCTACTCAACTGCACTCTAGGTTTCCATTACAAAATAGGAAATTCTACCAACAACAGAGATGGGTGGCAACTGTGCGCCAACTAATCATGTCGGTTGCAGAGCGCACGAAGATGCTTATAAGGCATACAACGCTTTTGTTGATAATAAAAACGCTATTATAATTATAATTCCAATAAGAATCAGCAGAGGAAGGAAAAGAGTTTGTAAAATAGCTATTGAAAATGCGAGGATATCTTTCCAGCTGAGAGATTCAGACTCGTCTTCATCATTTTTCTTTTTCTTATCTTTTTTATGAAGACTAAACGCCATTGACAAATGTACTGCTTTTGAGTTTAAATCTAGCATTCTCATCATGCAGACTCTCTACTTTTCTACTCTATAGAGGTAGATAAAAATACCTAAAGATATTGCGCATGTTAATATTGGCAAAAAAGGGAGGAATGAAATAGCTTGTGAATAACTCTGGAAAATGGATTCAAGACTTCTTCACCAAAGCATTAATCTTTGTATATCACATTTCCGCTTGAGAATATTCTAGACGCATCTAGCAATTGCATGACCTCTCAAAATTCTAAGCCTAGTCTTTATTCACGCGGTCCACTGCAATGTTCCCATTTTTAATGACAAGTTGGATTTTTTCCTTGTCTTGTAGAATTTTTATGTTTTTCAATGGATTACCATCTACTATTATTATGTCCGCTAGCTTTCCGTTTTCTATTGTTCCGATCTTGTTTTCTAGCCCGAGCGCTTTTGCGGCTGTTCGTGTTGTGGCGACGATAGCTTCCATTTCAGACATCCCTCCATCAACCATCAACCCAAGCTCATAGGCGTTTTGACCCCAATGGTCTCTTATAATCCTATACGTATCCGTACCCATTGCTATCTTGACCCCAGACTGGTGTGCCTTCCTGAAATTCTCAATGGCCGAGGAGCGAATCTCACTTAATTCCTCCGGTGGCGGCCATATATGTCCACATACCAGCGCACTGCTAGGTCTCGAATAAATGCTCAAAGTTGGTACAAGAATTGTGCCCATTTTGATCATCATTTGAATTGCTTCGTCATCTAATCCAACTCCATGTTCTATAGTATCAACGCCCGCCTTTAATGCATGTTTGTTCCCATCTGTCGACTCCGAATGACATGCTACTTTCATTCCCAGTGCGTGTGCTTCATCGACTAGCGTCCGTAGCTCCTCCAATGTATAGCTTCTCGACGTATATGGTGGATCGCCTGAACTTGCGGTTTTAATGAGGTCTACTCTCTCCCTCGCGAACTCGCGAATTCGTTTTCGTATCTCCCACGGACCATCAGCGCAAAATGGGTCTCTTGGTTTCCTAGGCCATGTTGGGAACCAATTGTTCATAATATCTCCATGTCCAGCGGTCATTTCAACCCATCCGGCGGCCACTATTCTTGGACCTGGAACGAGACCCAGTTCAATAGCATCCCTCAGCGAAACTATCTCTGAATGTATCATCAAGCCGCCCATATCTCTAACAGTTGTAAATCCCGCTTCTATCATTTCACGTGCATTTTTGGCAGCGTGTAGAACAAGCATATGTGGTGGTGTTCTCAAAATCGCGGTTGCAGCATCAGGATCAACGCCAACAACGCTTGCAAGATGTACGTGTGCATCAATCATGCCTGGCATTATCGTTTTGCCAACCGCATTTACAACCTCTGCCCCCTCAGGAATTTGAACTTCTCCTTCCTTGCCCACCGACTTGATCATTGACCCTTCAATCACAACAACAGCGCCCTCGATGGGTGACTTCCCAGTTCCGTCAATCAAAAATCCACCTTCAACGATGATGTTTTTTGCCATCTCTATCCCACTCTTTATGTGTATTAAACCCTCCAACCAAATTTCTACTCACAGTTTTCCGAACAAAATCGAGTTTTTCCCTAAAGCTACATTTCACAATCAACCGAGAGTCTTTTCCGTTTTCTCATGTATCTGTATACCTCTCTTTGACAGCTCTTTGAAGAATTCAATGGGATCAAAGCTTGCCTCTGGGGGAAGAACTCCCTTTTGCTTTACTTTTCCTTTTGCAACCATTTGCGCTCCAATGGATAGGGGTATCCCAACGTTTTTGCTGTACGCGAATCTTCCTCCCCACTCATCCATGGGTGGATGGCTGTTTTTGAGGATGACTTTTGCGGGCTTTCCACTTTTCTTCCCTTTCACTTCTACGACTAGACCGTAGGCCCAAACGGGATTTTCTTTTGCCGCTGGGCTGTGTAGGAGGAAGTTGAACATGAAGTCTATTGGCTTCACCTTTTTTCCTTCTACTTCAATGGGCTCATCTTGATAGAAGTTGTATTTCACTAGTATTTTGACCAGTTCAATGGTGTCAGGCGGAAAGCATCCTCGTACTTCTATCTTTTTTAGCTCTGGAAACGTTTGAGATAGGGTTTTAGGCTCTTCATGAGGAACGTAATAGACTTCCTGTTTGCCGATCTGTTCATGAAACTCGACAACCTTTGTTCCTTCTAGGGGACCGACCCGTAAGAACTTGCCGTCTTTATAGTAGGTTCTTTCCTTTTCTGCTGGATTAAACTCCCAGAAAGTTGTATATAGAAGCCCTGGCGCAATTGCTGTACACCTGAAGGACGCGAAGGCAATCTGAACTTCCTCCGCACAGTCTAACTTCTGTATTCCATATTTTGCCATTAGGTTGGTTATGCCGGGGGTGGCTCCGCAGCCTGCGACATAAGTGATTCCCGCTTTTTTCGCCTCACCGTCAAGTCCGTATTGGTCTTCCGTGCTTCCGACGTCTATGCCGTTCACTTTGGCTTTTATGGCAGCTTGTGTCACATTAAAGTCAAATCTGAAGGGCAAGGCAGATACAACGATGTCGAAGTCTTTCATCACTTTAGCGAGTTCTTCAACATTATTTGCGTCAACTTTGACAGTTGAAAGTCGCTTGTCACCCAATTTAGAGATGAACTCCCTCGTCCGCTCCACCGCTACGTCTCCCAAAACGATTTCAGAAAAATCGCTTGTGTTAACTAAGTCTTTCGTAGCTTCTGAACCTATAGCTCCTGCTCCTCCAAGAACTAATATTCTCATTTTATTCACTTGTGCCATTGTTTGAAATCCTTTTTAATAAGTCTATCGTTTCAAATATGCTTAAGTTCTTCAGAAGCTAATAGCAAAAGCTCCTGCTCACTAAAACGTAGGGGAATTTTGATTTGATCTTCAGTGTGAAGTATACCCACTCATCTCCGGCTTTGATTTCACTCTCCAACGACTTCTACCTCAAGAGGATAGTCAATGGCGAGACCTGTGGTTCCATATAATCTGCCTAGGTCTCCCGTTTGATCAATAGTCAGAGAAGATCACAGGCGTAAGTGGTTTCGTGAGCGGTTCAACAAGATCAAAGAAGCTTTGGAGGAGAATACTGATGAAGTGAGAAAAACTATCACTCATTTCTCGGAGACACAAATGCGTAAATAAACGGGTCGATTTATACGTCAACTGGCTAACAATCGACTTATGAGTCAGAGACGCCCAAGAACTTAACCCGTTATAAGAAATTAAGGAAAGTTTGAGATTAATCAAACGATAGCCGTTTCTTTCATGTCAATTTTGGTAAACCTTGTTGCCACATATCATGACCCTGCCGTCTGAGACATCACTTCAGTATCTATCCATAAATCTGAACGTTCAAACCCTAACCTAGAATTCTATAGCCTTCAGAATGAACTCCATAAGGTCGTAGAATTTTAGCGATGAACCTGTCTCACGAATGACTTCTCTGAAGTTGTGGGCGCAGAAGGGACATGCCGATACAATAGACTCTGCCCCAACTTCTCGGGCTTCTTCAAGCCTTCTCACGGCGGCCTGCAGGGCAAAGTCATTGAAACTCGCCTTTACTCCTCCGCCAGCTCCACAGCAACGAGCGTTTTCCCTGTTCTTCGACATTTCAACGAATCTTATTGCTGGAATTGATTTTAGGACTTCTCTAGGCTGTTCGTAGATTCCAGTGTGCCTTCCTAAGTGACAAGGATCGTGGTATGTAACCGTTTCAGGCACCTTTCTCACCAGCTTTAGACTGCCTTCCTTAATCAGTTCTGCCATGAGTTCAGATGCGTGGACAACTTTAAACGGGATTTCACCGACAAACTCTGGATAATCTTGGCTAAGGACTCGATAACACCCAGCGCAGGAAGTAACAACCCTTGTCACACCAGTCTTTCTTATCGCCTCCACGTTATGCCTCGCCAATTTAAGAAACAAATCTCTCCTTCCGACTCTCAGCGCTGGCGACCCACAGCACCATTCCTCAGGGTGAAGCGTTATGAAATCTACTTTAGCACCATTTAGTGTTCTCACCGTGGCTTCAGCGATTTCAGGTCTTCTGTAGGCTGTTGTGCAACCAACGAAGTACGCAGTATCCGCTTTTCCCGCGACCTCTGCCTCTGAGGGCAACCATTTCATCCGTTCCTCGTGGAGTTCGCCATAGGGGTTGTGAGCATTTTCAATGCTTTTGGCGAAGGCATCGTGCTCGGGTCTTGTAAAGCCCTTCTTCACAAGTTCCGCTCTCAAACTTTCATTTATCTTTACAGTGTCAAGTTCGAGAGGGCATCGTTCCTTGCAAAATCCGCAGGTTGTGCATAGGAAAAATCTGTCCGCCAAACCTTGAGAGGCATCTATCAATCCGTCTAAGAACGATAGTGCAATAGCGTTTCTTCCCCTCGCTGTTAGTGATTCCACCCCAAGAATTGGATAGGTGGTGCAGCCTCTTCTACAGAAGCCGCAACGACAGCGGCTGCATAGAGTTAGATCTTTGTAGACATTTTGGGGAACGTTCATGGGCTAAGCCACCCTGGATTCATGATGTTGTTCGGATCCAATGTGCGCTTAATCGCTCTCAAGACATCTAGCGCGGGTCCATGTTCCTCTCTCATTAGATGTGGAAACCTAGTACCAACTCCTACGCAGTATGAAGTTGTGCCGCCGAGCTCAAGAGCTTTTCTCAGCGCCTCATCTCTCGCTGCGATATAAGCTTTTACCTCTGACTCGTCAAAAGCGGAATCCATGCCCAAGTTTTCAGGAAGTACCCACGAAGCTATGTCGAAGACCTTAACTCCTCGTCTTTTTGCCCAATCCTCGAGAAATTTGTAGAATTCAAGCACTTTGCTGACTGGAACCGCCGTGTCAATGCTTCCGGCGGCCCCTACTAGATTCATCTTTGAAAACATGTCATGTCTATCTGCCCAATATTGTTCGGCAACCTCATCACTTATCTTCATGCCCCCTTCTGCTTCCAGTATGGACGCTGTACGTTTCGCTTGGGCATCAACCACTTCTTTGACACCTTCATAGCTAATCATCACAAAGCCGTTCGCCCTTGACTTTTCTACAAGTCCTTCCATCCCTTCCTTGTTTGTAACAAGTTGCATCATTGGGCATAAGCCAGCTCTTAAAACCTTGAGTAATGATTTGAAAGCTTGTTCAAAGTCTTTGAAGCCATAGACCAGGATAACTCTTTTTTCAGGCGATGGGTGTATTCGCAGAACTGCTTCGGTTATCATGCCCATCGCTCCCTCAGCGCCAATGAAAAGACTTTTAACGTCAAAACCAGTGGACGACTTCGGCACACTTCTGGTCTCAATGACAATGCCTGTGGGCAAAACCACCTTGAGAGACAACACAAGGCGCCCCATATCGCCGTACTTGCCAGCTCTCCACCCTACGGACCATGTGGATATGCAGCCCCCTACCGTAGCAGAGGGGAAACTGCCCGGGTCATGACCGAAAGTGAAACCCCTCTTACTTAGGGCCTCCTCAAAATCTTGAAGAATCAATCCAGGTTGAACTTTCGCGCTCATGGATTCCTCATCTATGGCAAGTATCCTATTCATTCTTGTTAGATCTACAACAACCCCTCCCTTAGATGGGACAGCTGAACCCGCGTAGTTTGTTCCAGAACCCCTCGGGGTCAGAGGTATATGGTGTTTGTTGGCGAGCACCACTATTTCCTGTACTTCTTCTGTAGTTGCTGGACGTACAACAGCGAGAGGTATTACCCCATGCTTTGGGTGAGTTAGAAAAGGGCACCGGTCGCGGGAGTAAGGTATTAAATCATACTGCTCATATAGAACATTATCTTTTCCAACAATCTCCGTCAAAAGCCTAACAATGTCTCTAGGATTCCGACTAACTGCATCTTTCATTTTCTAGCCTACCTAAGCCGCCTTTTGTATGTTTGCTTTCTTTTTAATTGGCTTTAACTTTACGCAGCGCCTCTTCCGATGTTTCTATAGTTTTTGTGATTTCATCTTTTGTGTGTACGACAGACACGTACCACTGTTCGAAATGGCAGGGCCCCCACGGGAGAACCCCTCTGTTAACCATGTTAAACCAGAATTCCCACGTCTTTTCAAGGTCAGTTGCGTCTGCGGTTCTATAGTCTACGGGTTCCACATCTGTAAAGAATACGTATCCTAGAGGGCCTATGCTATTCACACACGCTGTGACGCCGACATCCTCAATCACATCCCTTACGCCTTTACTTAGTTCGTTCCCTAGCTCAGTCATATACCTGTGCGCTTTGTTCGTCATCACTTGTGTTAGGCAAGCTAGCCCCGCGGAAATTGAGAGAGGATTCGCACAGTATGTGCCTCCATGTGAGGTTCGTCCAATGGGGCGGAGCGATTCCATGATTTCTCTTTTCCCTCCGAAGGCTGCTAATGGAAGTCCTCCTCCGATGGCTTTGGCAAGGGTTATTATGTCAGGCTCAATCTTGTAGAGTTCGCTGGCTCCGCCAGGAGCCACCCTGACTCCCGTCTTAACCTCGTCGAAAATGAGGAGTATGTTATATTCTTCTGTAAGTTTTCGGATGCCCCTTAAGTAGCCTTTTTTTGGAAGAACCACTCCACAGTTTAACATTATGGGTTCCATTATTAATGCGGCGATTTCACCCTCATGCTTTTTGAAGAGGCTCTCCATAGCCGCCACATCGTTGAATGGGGCTACGAGAGTGTTTTTCACGGTGTCTTTTGGCATCCCCTCGGATTGAATGTATCGTGTGGGAGCCCATTTTGGCCCAGCCTTTGCTCTAGGTGGGTCCACACTGATGAGGAGGTAATCGTGTTGTCCGTGGTAGCACCCCTCTATCTTCACGATTTTGTCCTTGCCCGTGTAGGCTCTAGCAACCCTTATTGCATGCATGGTGGCTTCGGCGCCTGAATTAGCCAGCTGGAACATGCTCATCGTGGGAAATCGTTTTAACAGCTCCTTAACATACAAAGCAGTCTTTTCATGGGGCATCGTGTATACGCTGCCTTTCTCTATCTGCTTCTTTACAGCACCCACTATCGCCGGGTGGGCGTGTCCAGCTATGTTGATGCCATAACCCATGATGAGGTCTAAGTATTCGTTTCCGTCGACATCCCATACTCTGCTGCCCTTTGCCTTGCTGATGAAAAATGGATACGGCTCGAAATACCGCACAGCACTTCCAATACCACCGGGAACAACCTCTTTCGCTTCTTCCCAAAGCTTCTTTGATTTCTGAGTCCTAGTAGTGTAGGTCTTAACAGTTTCGTCTTTAACCATCTCTACTCCTTTCCTTTACACAACAAACTCATCATTCAGTCTCTGTGTTTAAGAATACTTTCAGGATGTAAAAGGACGATATAAGAGTAACGATGCAATTGAAAGAAACGTCTTCAATAGTCCACGCTTATGTATTCAATCCGGCTAATAATAGTGAAGAACGAGTATGTATCTGACAAAACAGGAGGAACGGATGCTCGCCGGAGGTTGTGGAGAATCCGTTCGGCTGGCAATGGAAATACTCACCGAAGTTGGAGACATCTACGGAGCAGAAGAAATGGCAAAAATCGCGAGCGCCCACACGGTTATGACCCCGTACCGAGACATCATGGACGCAGGAGTCGAAATATGCGAGAGGTTTGCCGAACTAGGGGCGAAATATTCAGTTCCGACAACACTGGATCCGGCCGGAATGGACCTACAGCGGTGGCGAGAATTTAAGATTCCAGAAGACTACGCGGAGAGGCAGATGAGAATTGTGAGAGCCCAAGAAAAACTCGGTGGAATTCCGGTGTGGACGTGTACGCCCTATCTGCACGGTAACGCCCCCTTGCTAGGTCAACACTTAGGTTGGTCTGAATCCTCAGCAGTTGTCTTCGCCAACTCTGTCATGGGAGCTAGGACAAACCGACTTACCGCGGTTGTTGATATGGCTGCTGCGATAGCCGGCAGAGTGCCCAAGTTCGGTCTGCATTTAGATGAAAACAGAATAGGGGAAATATTGGTTAAGATTGAGGTTAAACCCAAAACGTTGACTGATATCGACTACCCGGCGATCGGCTATTTTATCGGCAAGCAGGTTGCCGACAAAATCCCTGTACTCACTGGAATTCCCTATGATGTCTCAACAGACAAGCTAAAAAACATGGGAGCCGCTGCCGCTACTTCAGGATCGGTGGCTCTCTATCATATACCCGGCGTTACCCCTGAAGCAGAAAAACTTGGCAGTGTCCTTCAGAAAGAAAACTGTAAGGAAACTGTAGAGTTGGGGTTGAGGGAGTTGAGAGAAACTAAGGAGGAAATGTGTACAACAAGAGCTGGAAAAGTTGACTTCTTCGCGGTGGGTTGCCCACACTATTCTATCGTGGAGCTTGCAAAGGCGGCGGCTCTATTGAAGGGCAAGAAAATTCGCAGGGGAACTGAGTTTTGGATTTACACGACGAAACATGTGGAAATGCTGGCGAAGAGAATGGGCTACTTCGACATTATCGAATCCAGTGGCGCGCACATTTTGACAGAAACTTGCATGTTGGTCTCTCCAACTGACATTTACGGCTTCGAAACTATGATGACAAACTCGGGAAAATGCGCGCATTATGCACCCGCACTCTGCAAAACTGAGGTAATATACGGGAGCATTGAAGAATGCGTTGAAGCGGCTATTAAGGGCTTCATACCATAAGCAAAATGGTTTGGGAGCGACGATGCGGGAAATCAAGCTTACTGTTAGGGGGCAGGGAGTGATTAAGGGCTTTGCAGAGGGGTTGGCTCTCGTCAGCGGGCAGAACCTTAGTCTTTGGGGCGGATTAAACCCAAAAACAGGTTTGATCATTGATAGAAGGCATGAACTTTATGGACAGCAGGTGAGAGGTAAGGTTTTAGTTTTCCCATACGGCAAGGGCTCCACAACTGGAGCCATCGTATTCCTCGAAGCTGTTAAGTGTGGAAACGCGCCGGCAGCGATTGTCAACATTGAGACAGAGCCTATTCTGGCCAGCGGAGCCTTGATGGCACAAATATTTTACAGAAAAACGATACCAATCGTTGATAGGCTTGATAGAAACCCTGTCGAGATTATACGCACGAACGATTACGTAAGGGTGGACGGAGATAAGGGACTCGTCGAAATTAGACGCTCATGTGACACTTCCTAAATGAAGGCTAGTTTAACGAAACTTGCTGTCAGGCTTTGGACAGTTTGACTACCCGTATTCCCTTTTCTCCATAGGCTAATTGGTCCTCAAACATCCCTCTCAGCATAGAAACTGCTTTCGGATCGTGTGCAGAGCTGGTGAGCAAAAACAGGGCGGTCACTCCTTCTGAATAAAGCATTTCCAACACGTATTGGATGAACTTGAAAGTCTTCTCAAGACCTATCGAACTTATAAGTTCAGAGAGGCTGTCGAAGACCAAGCACACGCGCCCTTGAGCGCTTGCGTTTAACAGTTTTTCGAGGGCGTCAAGCATCAAAGATGAATTGCTTGCGGGTAAAAGCATCTCCGTCTCCGAGTCGCCCATCGTTGGAGCCGACACCTGCTGCGTGAAGAGGAAAAACCTGAGGTTGTTGTCCTGACTTAAGGCTGAATGTATGGGACTGCCTCTAGGCGTGAAAACGACTGCGGTCTCCACGTTGGCTGTAGCCTCCGTCACAAAATCTCGAACAACCCTTTCGTAGGAGGAGACGGGATCAAACTCGAAGAGAAGCTTTCTCCCGACCAGCTGCTTGTGGTCCAGCGCCAAAGTTTTCGAAAAAGCGTCTGCGTGTTCTATTAGGTCGATCAAACGCGCACGCTCCTCACCGCAAAAAGCTTTAACGAGGTCGGCAACCTGCCCTTCGCCCATTCCTTCAACGTTGAAGACGGTCAATTCTATGATAAAGGGTTTGTATACTATTCCCACACCAGGAAGAGCTCCCCATCTGGGGTCATCCCAAAATTCCAAGTATTTCTGCCATTGACCGTTGAGGAAGGAGCAGTCGCCAACATCATCAAGGTCTACGTAATGTTTGCATCCCTTCCTCATGGCTTCAGCCCGCTCATCAAGTCCCTTCTTGATTGCTCTTTCCTTATCGAAGTTTCCGTCAGGCATGTAATACTCGGTTAAACTTGTTAGGCGTAAGGTACCGTTTCTCTCATATTTTTCAACATCTATTCCGTACTCCCTAAGCTTAGCTCTAACAGTTTCACTCTCCTCGTCTGGGTATTTGTAACTAACCATGTCACCGCTTGCGAGCTCCTCGCGTATAAACGTTGACAAGATTTTCATCTTGTCCACGGCTGAAGTGTATAACATAACAGCAACCTCACCCTCTCTCAAACGAATGGGAGAGTACGCCTTCGGCAGATTTTCTAGGACTGTTGTTTCTCTGTACAAGTATACTAGCACGATGAGAAAAACAGTAGAAAACAGGTAACCGACTTCGCCGAGCTCAACTACGCCAGCACTCGGACGTATGAAGGCGTTAAAAACGAACGTGAAGAGACCTAGACTAATCCAGCAGATTGCGTGCCCACTCAAGGCTTCAGCGGCTTTTTCATTCACTCCACTCCACCGACTCAGGGAAAGAAGCGTGTAACAAGGATATGCAAAAAGAAAACCGAAGACTAAAAATAGAGATATCACATACCACGATACGAATATTGGGACGTAAATCATTTCTCCAGAAATAAAACTGGTCAGCGCCGTTACTTGGAAAGGGATCAGAGCCCAAGTCAACACCAACATAACAAAGAAAAAGCCAACGTAGATCATGAGGAGAGGCTCCCTAAGGAGTTCGCGTGCACGAAAGCCTTTACGAAAACCGAACCTAAGTTTCTTTTCCAGAGTTAAGGCAGACAAACCAATTGCAACGCAAGCTACCAAAAAAGCTGAAACGCCGACTCTACCCATGTAAAGCGCTGTGGCTTCAGATGGGATCAAGCGCAGAAACAGGCCCGACAGAATAAACACTGCAAACGCAAGAATGGATGCGACTAGATATCCTTTAACATCGTTGAAGTACGACCCCTTTTGACGAATGATAACTGCTATGAGAACACTGGTGGTGGCTAGGGCAGCTAGGCATGGCAGGAACTGTATTGCATGCATTGTTCCTACTCCAACTACTATTGAAGTGTGGAATGACATATTAAGTATTTTGTCTTAACAGTTAATATTCTAGTTTCTAA
>JAOUPS010000023.1 GCA_029879735.1 Candidatus Bathyarchaeota archaeon
AGCTTACACATGTTTCAGGATTGTTGGCTGCGATATACTTGCTCACCGTGACTGCCTCTGGCATTCCGAATCTCACAAGTGCACTCATGGAATGGCAACAGCATGAACAACAGCTGCAAATGACCTCTGGTTTTTCCTTTCCCTTGAAGGTGTAAGCGATGTGAACGAGTCCGGCTTCATGAGAACGTCTTAGTGCTTCAAGTGCTTCTTTCAAATCAACCTTCTTTGCTAATCCTTGACTTATGAATCCTTCAGCTTCTTTGTTCAAGTTTAAGCAGACGTCGATGGGTCCGTCGCATTTCTGGTATTTTTTTCTGCAGTAGCATTCGCCTAGCGCAATCAGTTTTGCTTCGTTGAGAATCCGGTTCATCTCAGAAAGGTCAAGAATTAGTTGCTGAGCTTCTATGCGTGAGTTGACTGGGATTGTTACTGCAGTATGAGAGCTGATCTCTTCTGCAATTTCCTCTCTTGTCCAATCGTTCTTGTCAGCCATCTCTGTCGCCAACATATCTAGTTACGGTCTGGTGCAAAAAACGTTTCGTCGAGCTCGCGTGTGTGGCTAGGCTTCGTCTATGAATTTCCTTGGTGAGGGAACGTCTGATGATAAACCTCTCCTTTCGCGAATCTGCTTGATAATTTCGGCTGTCACGTTTTCTGGAGCCTTCTCCCAATGGTCAAAGGTGCACTGCCAGAATGCATGGCCTGAGGTTGCGGAACGCATCTCTGCGGACAAGCCGAAGGTTTCTGCGACTGGAATGTAGCCTGTGACCGTTGTCAGGGCGCCTCTCTGCTCGGAGGAAAGTATCCTTCCACGTTTACGTGTGATCATGCTGGAGGATTCGCCGACCCACTGGGCTGGAACTGACACTCCGATCTTGTAGACGGGTTCTAGAATCACTGGTTTTGCTGTTAGGAAGGAGCCCAAAATTGCACGACGTACTGCTGGCATGACTTGGGCTGGTCCGCGGTGCACCGGGTCTTCATGGAGTTTAACGTCCATAAGCTTGACTTTTAAGCCTCTCAAGGGTTCCTCGCATAGGGGTCCCGCTCCGCACGCCCAGCGGAAACCAGAAATGATCATGTCTCTGGCTTCGCGAAGGTATTGAATGCCCTTTGTTAAGTCGACGATTATGTTTTTATGTTCCTCTAGGGCCCAAACGTTTCTGGCTTCGTCTGTTGGCCAGCCTGCCTCTTTAAGCGCATTGCCCATCCGCTTGCGACCCATTTCTTCGGCAAGGTCGCCCTTATCAATCATTTTTATGACATTTTCTTCTAAGGGTTCGATCTGCACCCAGAATCTGCTGTGCTTGTTGGGGCTTTTAGCCATAGCCACCACGCCTTCTCCGAGGACGCTTTCTCTGTAAACTACTATGGGACGGGAGGTTGTGATTTCTATTCCGCCACCATAATCCTTTAGGAACTTCACGGCGATTTCCAGGTGAAGTTCACCCATTCCGCTTAGCAGGTACTCGCCGGTCTCCTTGTTTACGGTGGTTACGAGATTTGGATCTTCGATGGAGAGCCTGTTCATGGCGTCGACTAGGCGTGGCAGCTCTCTGGGATGTTTAGGCTCGATGGCTATTGTTATGACTGGTTCCGAAACGTATTTTATGCGTTCGAAGGGAAACATTACGTCTTTATGTTCAACGTCAATGAGGGTTTCGCCTGCTCTTGCAAGATCTAGACCTAGTAAAGCGGCTATGTTGCCTCCGGTGATTTCGCCGACGACCTCTCTGAAAGCGCCCATGTACATGGAAACTTGTTGCACACGGTATCCTTTCTTTGCGTTGACCAAAAAGACGCGGCCTCCCTCTTTCATCGAACCTGAAAACAGCCTGCCTGTTGCAACTAGACCCGCGTGAGGGTCCATTTGAGCCAAGGTTATACACATTACTGTGGGGCCGTTGTCATCGCAGTTTAGCATTGCTTGACCTATCTCCGAGTCCATTTCGCCTTTCCAAACTTTTGTTATGCGGTATTTTTGGGCTTCGATGGGGTTGGGCATGTTTTTAACTACCATGTCAAGTATCGCGGTGTGGAGTGGAAGCAGCTCTGGGAGGTCTTGGTATTCATCTTTCGCGTAGGCGTCCACGATGTCGCTGAATCTTATTCCTTTCTGTTGGGCCATGCTGAGTGTGAAACCCCACTTGTGGAGGGCTGAACCAAAAGCGACGGTTTCCTTTGCGGGGTCGACCTTCCATTTTTCCTTAAACTCTGGCTCTCCATAAATGTCGATTAGGTTGTTAAAGTCGCGGATTATTCGAACAAGTTTGTTTTGAATCTCATCCGGAGTGAGTCTCAACTCCCTTATTAAGCGGTCTACCTTGTTTATGAAAAGAACGGGTCTCACTCTTTCTTCGAGGGCTTGGCGGGTGACGGTTTCCGTCTGAACCATAACTTCCTCCACGGCGTCCACGACGACAACCGCGCCGTCTATGGCTCTTAAAGCTCGCGTAACCTTACCCGTGAAGTCCACGTGGCCGGGAGTGTCAATTAAGTTGATCACGTATGGGCGGTCGCCCATCTCGTGTAAGAGGGATATGTTTGCGGTTTTTATTGTGATTCCGCGTTTTTGTTCCTCTTCCAAGTAGTCAAGGGCTCTGGCTTCACCTGCAATTTTGGGTGATAGCAATCCTGCTTCGGCCAGCAGCGAATCTGTCATTGTTGTTTTGCCGTGATCTATGTGGGCGATTATACCTATGTTGCGTATATCTTCCTTGCTACTCATCAGCTTGAGTATGTCACCGGTTTGTCTGAATTTTGGCATGTTTTTGATGTCTCCCGTAATCTCGTCTTCTTCTGTAGTACCGATTAAAAAACATTGCGAACAAAGTTTTAAACATAGTCCCTTTCATGACTTGTTTTCTAAGAGCAGCGTAATCAGGCTCCTTTGCAGAGTATATGGTACTTCTAGGACTAACTGCAGAATCTAAAGCTTCCTCTGAGGAATTAAGGAGATTTGTTCTTTAGAGTCCAACTTCTTGTATGCATAAAACACTGAGAAGATACTCCTATCGTTTTCACCAGCTCCTTCGCCCCACGTTTTCTGCGTCCAGAAACCAAAAAAGCGCGCGCGGGGTAATCACCGATACTATCGGCAAATACCGATACTAAAATCTTAATCAACTGATTAAAAACTTTTTTTTTAGCGTGACCATGTCATCGGGCAACTCTTTAACGGATCCCAGTCTTCGCATGCGAAACGCGAAAGATGTGGACTCCTTTTAAATTCACGGTCTTTCAGCGGTAAACGCTATCTTGACGTTGGCTCTGTAGGTAACTATCTTGTTTTTCTCAACTTTGGCGGTGCAGCCGACGACGTCCATTCCAACGATGTTTCTCACCGTTTTGGAGGCTTCCATTAAAGCGTTTTCAGCGGCCTCTTTCCACCCCTTAGTAGAGGAACCAACGAGTTCTATGATCTTCACAACACTCATACATTCACCTCCTTAAACAATTCACACAGATAACACTGAAAAAGCAGCTTTATTTATCACTTTGGTTACAAGAGAGAAGTACTTAAAGCGCGCGCTTATTTGACGAGCATTAGAAGGTCTTCTAAGATGTAATTTATGAACTCGTCGATAGTGCTTTTGCTGAACAGCGTTACCACACAGTTTCTTGTAATTCCAACAACAATTCCACGATTCTGGGCTTCAAAGACGACGTACCAGATCATTCCATGTTCAAGATAATCGCGGTACAGTTCAGTGTCGGCAAGAGCGGATCCTGCTAGACAAAGCTTCTCTACGCCAGGTATGTCAACGTTGTCAAACCATACAAGTTTCGTTGCTTCTGGGTTCGACTCGTGGAGCTTCTTGAGGGTCTCGTGAGAGATTTTTACTTCGACAATCGCGTGAGGGTTTATGAAGAGAATCTTGCTGAGTTTGTTTGCCACGTGGTTTGTTAGTAGCTTTTTTACTCCGCGAGCCACGGATGGCGCCTGCACGATTAGGAAGGTTTTTCCATTGAAACGTTTAATCCAGAAAGGAGCTTCCTCGGTGAGGGGGGCTTCAACTAGCTTACGTTTGTAATAGCGTTTGCGCATGAAATCCATGCTGAAAATTCCCGATACTGAGTCTTCTTTTAGTTTCAGATCCAAGATTTCCTTTACAAGATTTATCGTTTCCTTCTCCGTCTGGTAAGGCTCTTCTTCATGGAAATCCTTGAGTTTCATGGCTATCAATCCGAGATCGGCTTCTTCTTTTATCTCAAAGATTTTGGCTGGCAGAACCATTTTTTTCCACCTATCTTGAAAGGTTTATTGTTGATTACTTACTAAAGAGTTTTTAACCGAAAAACGGAAATTCGATCCATTGAAACAGTTTTGCGAGCGCTCGACTTTGGCGCTGTCTTTTTGAGCTTCGAAAAAAAGGTTGTTTCCAATATACCTCGCCTATTAGGATCCAAATAAGCCGTTTCCTCAGGCTCTTTGTCCAATCAGCATGTCTGAACCAGATTCCATCAGGTCGGTAGCGCACGTTATTATGCCCGGGAATCCTTCCATACAGATGGACTCTAACCCGCATGCCCCTTCTAGGAATACTCTGCATTGTGTGGAAAAAACCATTTTATTTTTTGAAAATCGAGCCAATACGGCCTACCCCCCGGTATTTTTCAGGCTCTTTATCTTCTACAGATTCGATATTACAGTGTACCGGGCTGTCTTAGAAGGTGTTTTTGGTTTGCTATAGTTTAAAACAACAACTTCCGAAGGTTTCGTAGTAATAGTCGCGCGCGCGTTGTGAACTTCAAGTGCGTAAATGAAATCGAACATTTTGTTCTAAACGTTGGTATTAAATATGGCATCAACCAATATTTTATGGGTCGAGGGTGAAGTGTAGATGAACCAGAAGATTGTTTTGCTGGTTCTTGTTTCCGTTTTGTCGGTAGCGCTTGCGACACCTTTGGTAATGTCTAATGACACGTCCCCCTGTAGGGCAGTAGTGTGGTTTTTGCCGGGTGCGCGGTCGAATCCTTACTGGTCGAATCCAGAGATATTCACTGATGTCTGTGAGCGGTTCAGGGGAACCGCCTTCTATGACATCTTGAACGAGAAGTGCAATGTCATGTTTCTCACAGATGAGAACGCGTCACAGACTATTGGAACTGTAGACTTTGATCTCATTGTTTTGGTTGACGCCATGGCCAACTGGACCATGAATTACCCCGTAATGGAGGCATTCAACGGAGGCAAACCAATCCTTGCGATAAACACGGGAATATTCGGTCTGAATTTCACCTTTGCTTATGGTTTCTATCCGATCAAGACCAACATCACTATCACTGAAGGACATCCGATCTTGGCGAATATGTCGGATGTCATCTTCAGGATCAGTGATCTAACCGATTTGATGTGTAGGGTGTTGTGTGAGATGCCTCCTGAAATGAAGATTGTCGCTTCCTACAACACACCCTTCGATGCGTCAGATCCCATGATAGTCGTATATCAGCCTGTTATCGACAAGAAAGCTGTGATCGTTCTCTGCGATTGGCGTTCAGGGGGCAATCCGTTCAAAGACCAAGGATTGATGAGCAAGTTTGTTGATAACGTCGTAAACTGGCTGAATCTTAACGAAGTTGACGTAAACGGCGATGGAATTGTAAACATATTTGATGTTGCTGTTGTGGCGAAAGCCTATGGCTCATATCCAGAACATTCGAAATGGGATTCCACCGCAGACTTGAACCATGATGGCATTATAGATATCATAGACATAGCCTTGGTTTGCAAACAATTCGGAAAAACCGTCTAATGATTAGAACCTCTATTGGACAAGGTGTCCCATTTTTGGAATTTGAAAACCAAAGTGTAGATTTTGGTATGTCTGGCATGTGGAGAATTACGGAGGCGTGATGGCAAGATTAGGAACATGGATGAGGTTATAGTCTAACGAGCTGGGTGGAATTTGAACCCCACCTACAGTCGAGATATCTCCCACAATCCCAACTTTTAGTCGCCTTTAGCTTCATTTGATGTACCCGCCAAGATAAAAGGCGTTTTTACTTATAAATATTAGTCATAACAAGATTGATCGAAGTTTCTTGCAAAACTATAAGAGCATGGATTTGTTTTAAGAACTTTACGTGAGTTGAGGGAATATCTTCTTTTCTCTCATATGAGCCACGTCTACAAATCTGATATATCCCATTCGAACGGCATCTTCGATAGTTAGATCAGGTTTATTTGCAGTCTTCTTGGCGTCCTCAAGCGCTTTGTTTAGTGTTTCTCGACCACATTTTGTTGCTGTATCGAAATTCACAAATGCAATTTGCGTAGTTTCCAGCAAGGCTATTGCTTTTGAATCAGAATATGGTCTCCAACCAACTAGTGCATGGCCTGGAATAAGGATTATGATGGATTGAATCCCAATGTTCTCCAATAAGCTCGCAAATAGGACGGTACTGTCTATACAGTTTGCGGCCTTAGTTTCTATCGTCGTGAATGGTAGTTTGATTCGTTGAAAAGCATAAGGTTTTAACCAACCAAAACTTATGGATGAATCCACATAGGATATTCCAATTGACCTTAGAGCTTGGAAAATTGCTTTACACTGTAAATCTGTAGATTTCTGAATTTCATGAAGAGGCAGATTATCAGGATATCCTTGCAAGGTTCTTGATTGATGAATCTCCTTTGCGATTGAGGTTATATTCTCCACTGCCCTATCATGTGGCGTGACCCAAACTACGACAAAATTGTGAAGACTGAAGTTCTCCCGTGTTAGAGGATTTAATATTTCCCAAATCATTGTATCAAAAGCAAGCAGATCAATTTTTCTTGTTTTTAGGACAATGGTTTCATTTTTAGTGATAGCTCGCATCTTCAAGTTTGCCACACAAGTCTCTCTGAGGGCTATGATTCCTCGTTTAAATAGTGGAGTGTGGTTAATGCGTTCTGTTGAATATGGAAGAATGGTCTTGCTATCTTCTTGTTTGTTTGTATATCCTTCAATTTCAGTAGTTATGGTCAGCATGACCTCTTTCTTTGAATTATTTATAATAAAATACTGGCATAGAGGAGGGAAATCGAATCGTTCATCCATTAATAGGTGAGAGAATGCAGTAGGAATTGGTTGTTCCCATTCAAATGTTGAGATTAATAGCCTTTCAGGCAAGACCTTGTAGTGGAATGATAACCCAAAAATTGAATAGTCATCAAAAACGATGTCAGACTCAGGTGTAATATCATAAAGGTTTTTGTCTGCATCAGGTCTTGGTGCTAAACCATTAAAAAATTGTTTCTCAGATATCGAGTTTGGCTCTGCCGAAAACAAAATACCTCCAGGTCTGTCTCTGTCCTCGAAATATTTGATCCTCTTTTGTTGAATAGTTTCAATGACTATTTTGTTTGTGTGTCGTAGATGAGACCTACCAAGCCTGACTCTTTTGAATGGAGTCAGAATCCCAATCCTCATGTTGAATTGACTGTTCGTTGAAGGAGGTGTCTCATAATTCTTCACATCTAATTCTATTCTGTATTCCTCACCAGCTTTCATTTCCCATTCCAGAGACCCAGCCCTCCCGCGAAAGTACTTGAAACTCTTGCAATAAGGTATCTCAGGTGGGTCACCAAACATGTGTCCAAACCGAGGGTAAGAATCCGGAACAAAAAACTCCGTGAACACTATTTTGAAATCAAATTCTATTGACTTTCCAGACTTATCTCTGACTTTAACGGTGTTTCTTGGTATGTGTTCATTTTCAGATAGAAAGATGACTAGATTGGGTGTTGAATTCTTTATTTTTGATTCCAGATGTGGCGGGCGCTCCTTTTTCCAAGAATCTACTTCATAAGGAACTGGAATGTTCGCTTTCAAATTCTTAGTCGATATAGTGAAGCAACAATTAACGGTAGTATGATCGGAAAGAATTAATTGTGATCTAAGGGTTACCTCGATATCTTCAAACGCTTTTGGAAAATACACAAAGTCATCTATACCACGACTAGAATCGGGCGATACTAGTCGCATATTTGATATGAAAATTCCAGGTTCATTGCTTTGTACACCTACCGTAGTTTTCAGACACGTTTCCAAATAGTTTCTAAAATTTTGTTCGTTTGAGTATTTTTTAAGCAAGAGTTTTATTGTGTTCGATAGATAGTCGAACTTGCAGCAAAGCAACGCAGTACTGAACATATTCTTGAAAGTGCCCTCAACGGCAGGTATATTTCCTGGTTCGCACTCAATCTTGAGCTTTAATGACTTTGAAAATAATCCGAAAGCTTTTTCAACATTTTTCTTTTCTAGGTGTTTGACACCAAGATTATTATAT
Source organism: Candidatus Bathyarchaeota archaeon (assembly GCA_029879735.1). Classification (GTDB taxonomy): domain Archaea; phylum Thermoproteota; class Bathyarchaeia; order Bathyarchaeales; family Bathycorpusculaceae; genus JAOUPS01. Next base: position 8,278 of record JAOUPS010000023.1, read on the forward strand.
AATGCTGCAAAGTCATGCAGTATTTCTGGAGGGCGAGTTTTCTCTTTTTTCAGATTTCTGGTTGCAATTATCAGTTCATGTTCAGATTTTCTCAATGAGTTTCTATTTAGATAATCTAAAGCCTTCTTAAGGTGAGGGATCACCTTCTTTTTTATTCGCTCTATTTTTCTGGGAGGGATAATTGACAACTATTGTTCTACCCAAGAATTGCATAGAGGAAGATCACATAAAAGAGTTTGTGCAAAACTCGGTTCTGGCCTCTTTAGCATATGGTGACAAGTTCCATCATGTTTTCGGGGGTTTAGGCAAACGGCCTTAACTCGTATCAGTGGGAGTTTGGCGAGAGCCAAACGATTTTCTCGCTTGATTAGTAAAAATCATAATACATTCATTTTTGTTTTTGCAGAGTGCTGAAGCTTCTCTGGGAGGGTGTATCAGTAGAGGGAGGGAAAGTCCCTCTCGCGCGGAGAGACCGAAGAGATTGTTATATTCACAGCTGGTTATTCTTGGGGTTGTCACAAAAATCCCATTGACGAGATATAGTATAATAGTAATTCAACTCTCTTGGAAATGGTTCTTTTTGACAATTATGCGTTTCTTGAGGTGATTTTGTGAAAATGAGGGTTCTGAGGTAGAGACAAAAATGTGTTCTCCGAGGAAACCTTAAATAAGCTCAAATCTCTCTTTTCGCGCGTGCGTGTTTCCGAAAAACCAACTAATCGTAAGGTCTGCTCCCGCAAACCCAGTTTTTGTTAAAGGACTAAACCAATTTCAAGCAATAGCCTTGCGCTCTCTCATTTGTTGTACTCTTAATACAGCTTTTATATGTGACTAGCATTTATGTTATTGGTTGTGGATGAAAATACACACACGAAAGGAAAAAAGGCGCGCGCATTTTGAAAACTGGGAGGAGACGCGATGGACATAACTGTTGGCACGTTCAACCTGAACAATCTGTTCTCGCGCTTTAATTTTAAAGGCGAGATTGACGCTATCCGCGCTTTAGATACCACATTGGACGGCGAGTTGAAGTATGAATTCGGCGCCCGGGAAACGTGGAAAATACGCACTTACCGCGGTGGACTTATGAAAGCCAAGAAGACCAAGGACACAGATCTGATCGCAAAGCGTATCAAGAAGATAAACATCGACGTTTTGGCGATTCAAGAGGCTGAAGACATTGATACTCTGCATCAGTTTAATCGTGAACACTTGGATTGGATGTATCGATACGTTATTTTGGTCGAGGGTAACGACCCGCGTCTTATCGACGTAGGTGTCCTCTCCAAACTTCCGATTGGTGGGGTTACCTCGTGGCAACGTGCAGTGCATCCCGATGATCCAACTCGCGCTGTCTTTGGTCGCGATTTGCTTGAAGTTGAGATCCTGAGCATCTCTCGATCTAGAAAGCTCTTTACGATCTTCAACAACCATCTCAAAAGTCATTACGTGGACTTCAATGAAGATCCAGTTGCTGGTGAGCGATCGAACAACGAGCGTCGCACTCGCCAAGCTGAGATGATGGCAGAAATCGTCAAAGCGCGAACGCGTCCTGACAGTCGCTTCATTGTATTGGGTGACATAAATGATCCGCCAAACTCACCCTGTCTTCAACCTCTTGTAGGGGATTCAGAACTAAGGCTGACCGATGCATTATCAAACCCAGGGGAAACTCGACCTCCAAAGCCTGACACACCGCCACCATCATCTACAGCATGGACACATCGGTACAAGAGATCCCGTCACCCAGCTAAGTACGAGCTGTACGACCAAATCTGGCTGAGCCCTGCACTATCTGATAAACAGAAGGAAGCTTGGATTGATCGCCGAAAAAGGCATTCTGGAGATGGTAGCGATCATGACCTGGCGTGGATAAAATTAGGCCTGTAGGGGAGTAACCAGTGGCCCTCCCTTGTTGCCGTCTGCGCGAGCATGAAAGGGATTTATGGGGTTTCTCCGAAGTGTTCAGCTGTAGCTACTGTGTCATCTAGCGCCCGCAATGGTGAATACTAAGACTTTCTTGGCAAATCTGCAACAAACGTTGAGGAAGCAACTGAACTCACATAAGCAGGCTATGAATACGTTTGTGACACGTGTAGATTACAGCTGTGTTTTCATTCGTTCAAAACGGTGAATTTTCCAATTCTGGACATTTTTGAAAGATTGAGTTTAATCGATCAATTCTCCTTTTCTTTTCAACTTTCATGTTCCAAACTTCTTGTAATGTTGTTCTCACCATGTAGTACTTGATATTGATGAGAAAAAGAAAGTCTGGTGTAAAAAACCTTTTTGTTTCCACCTCCGAGGAAATTTTGACCGCTTTGTTAGATGATGAACTGAGCTGTGGAGAGTTGGCTGAACGTGTAGGAATAACCGAGCAGCATCTAAGCCGGCTTCTACCAAGGCTTGAGAACCATCAGCTTATTTACAGCAAGTATCCAAAGATGCGGAGTATAAACCAGTTAACGGGTAAGGGCAGGCTCTTGGCTTTGCTGACTCTGCGCAAAAAAGAACCTTAGAGAAGATGCAAGTTTCTGATGAAGAGGTCAGACAATACATCATGTGAACTGGTGACGTGAGCGCGCGCGCTCGCTAAACCTTGCTTAACCCTACTTTGGTGAGATAAATTAGTGGAGTAGCAGTAAAAACAAGTGGTTTCACTTGGACTCCACCGTCGACGCTTCTTTGATTTCCTTCTCCATTTCTTCAGGTATTCTTACCGCTAGAGGCTTAAGCGTCAACGTTACCACCGTATTCAAACGACATCATATGCATACCTAAATACTTACGACAAGCTTCCTTCGCAAATAAAGCTATGCATGTCAGGAGAAAAGCGAAGAATTCTATGATAATGCGGTGCAGTTTCAAAGAGAAATCCCCTTAAGAGGGAATTGAAACTATGCGTTGCAGTCAAGTCTTCTATCAAAACAGGTTTTCGGTTCAAACCAACTTTTTCCCATATCTCTTTCTCAACAGTTCAGAAGAAGTAGTTGTAGTCGCTCTTCCTGAGTTCTGGACTACTACTTCTAAGCAGGTTTCGATTTTCTTCATGAAGTTTTTAGGTTGTGAGCTACCCTTACTTTGACTTCAGAAGTTGTTGTTTGTTTGCTAGGGGAAGCAACAACAACTTCTTAGCTGGTTTTGCATGATTGCTGGGCAACACTTGCCACGTCTCCTTGACGGTTTTTCTCTCAATCGTTTTCTGCACATGTTTCCATTAGCCTTAAGACATCACTTGGAAAGCCTTATTCGAGAGAAAAACAAAAAGCAGAACAGTCAGAGGATACGATCTTGAAAAAGGCACTGGTAGTAAGCCTTGAAAAGTTAAATGAAGAACCCTACGCCTCCATAATGTGCTACCCTGAAACCAGCAAGGCAACTTTAAAAAACCGTTTAAAGGAACTGCAAAAACTAGGTATCAAGGCTTTGGAATTCACCGGAGAAAAAGAAGCTTTCAACACACCCGTTTTGGGGAAAGGATGCGTTGGTATAGTCACAATAGCCCACAGAAACGGTGAGAAGGCAGCCTTGAAAATCCGAAGAGTCGACGCCGACCGTTCCCAAATGCAGCGTGAAGCAGAAATGCTCAGAAAAGCAAACTCCGTCAATGTTGGACCAAAACTTCTATGCGTAAGCAAAAACTTCCTCTTAATGCAGTTTATCGACGGTGACTTGCTTCCGGAATGGCTGGAAAAGCGCAAAGGAAAAGCATGGATAAGAAAGGTTTTGCACGAGATCTTGGAACAGTGTTGGCGTCTGGACAAAGCTGGTTTAGATCATGGAGAGTTGAGCCACGCCCCCAAACACATAATAGTCGATCAGAAAAACGAGCCCTTCATAGTTGATTTTGAAACCGCCAGCGTGAGCCGGAGACCATCAAACGTGACATCGATCTGTCAGTTCCTATTTATCAGCGGCGTAGTTGCCAAAAAAGTGACTGAAGAATTTGGTGAAAAAGACAGAAAGGCAATTATTGAGGTGCTAAGACGCTACAAAAGTGATAGAACTCATGAAAATTTTGAAAGAGTGCTAGAGACTTGCGATCTCTGAAACAATATTCGCCCAAACAATGTTTTTACGGCTAGGTGTGAAAAAGATTTAAAGCATTGTATTTCAAACTTCTTAGCCAAACAGGTGGACTTTGTGGTTATCAATAGAGAAGAGATGCAGGAAACAGTGAGGAGATATAAAGAGCCCGTTGGATTGAATCTGGGTTCGCATTCAGCCTTGGATGCTTGGCAGGGGCAACGCAACTATGGTTTAAGAAGCATAATCTACACGACACCGAGTAGAGCGCGGATTTACCTTCAAAACCCCATGGTTGGAGGAGCAGACGAAGCCGTAGAAGATTTGCCAAGCATTGTGAGAAGAGATTTACGCGTTGTAAACGACCCCAAAGACATAAGAAAAGTTGATGACTGGAAAAGTGTCATACTGATCCTTGACAGGTACTCGGACATAGTCAGATATGTGGATGAACTCGTTGATCTGGAGTGCTTGCAGATTCCAAACAGGGCTTTCTCGGTATATGTTGGCGGAGACGAGTACTGCCGCGTGATCGAGAACAAGTTTGCAGTGCCAATAGTTGGCTCCAGAACCCTCCTTAAGATAGAGAACAGAGGCGAAATCGAAAAAGACTACTACTGGTTCGCGGAGCAAGCCGACATCCCATACCCAAAATCCTACCAGTACGAGGTTCATGAGGGCGGAATAAGATTCAAAGAACCAATAGACGAACCCATGCTTCTAAAGGCTGAACACGCGCACAGAGCCTTCGAAAGAGAGTTCATCTTCGCCGCAAATTCACAACACCTAGAGGAAAAGATTGCACGAGAGGTTGAGGCTGGAAACCTAAACAGGGAAGGTCTAGAGAACGGCCGCATCGAACAGATCGTGCTGGGACCACACGCCAACTTCAACTTCTTCTTCTCACCACTAGACGCAAAAAGCGAATGGGGAGACGTGGACGACTGGTTCGCAAAACTCTACAACGTAAACTTAGAAGAGGCAAGAATCTGCTTAGCCAACCAGTTTCTGTCGATAGACGAGCGCAGAGAAACCACACTTGACGGTTTGAAAAGGCTTCCAACGGACGTTCAACAAAGAATAAGAAAGATTCCATCCTTTGAAGTCACAGCCCACGCAATATTAAGCCTCAGAGAATCCCTATTAAAGGATGTCCACCGATACGCAGACCGTTTCATGCTTTCGTGCCGAGAACACGCACATCCTGGAATAATCGGCGCATGGTGTCTACAGACGCTAGTCACGTGGGACCGCGTTTCAAAGTATGAACTCAAGCCGGTGGTTAAGCTGGACTTCACAAGCGGTGTGGAAGCCAAAACAGCAGCAGACTACGGAGTATATGATGTGCCCGAAGAACGAGACCCCTACATGCACATTCCAGTGACACAAGACATTGCATTAAGACACGGCGGGGGAACAAACGTTCACATGGGCATAGGCTCCCAATACGCGAACGCAAAATACAAGAAAACAATGAGCATGGGCGACCGCATAGGCCTAGAGATCAGAAGAGCGTGGAAAACGGACCAACTACACGAAATAGTCACTTAGTGTCTTCTTTGAAGAACTCGAAAAAGAGCAATAACTGAGAACAAAAGTGTTTGGTCAGAATGGACATAGTGCCTATCCTCTTTGGAACCATTGGTGGTCTCGCCCTTTTTCTTTACGGTCTGCGTACATTATCTGATGGTCTAAAGAAAGTTGCCGGTGACAAGCTTAGGCTCATGCTTGGAAAAATCACTGGCAATCCATTGAAAGGCTGTTTGGTCGGGGCGTTCACAACTTCACTCATGCAGAGTAGCAGTTTAACGATGGTTACTCTGATAGGCCTGATAAATGCGGGTCTGCTGACATTGAGTCAGGGCATAGGGGTGATGCTTGGAAGCGAAATCGGCACGACTATAACTGCACAACTAATAGTGTTCAAAATTGGAGTTTACTATCTTCCCGTGATTGCCTTCGGTTTTTTCTTGTCACTTCTAGCTAAAGACAGAACACACAAGAGCATAGGCCAGACAATACTGGGCTTCGGTATACTCTTCTTGGGAATGAATATCATGTCCACCAGCATCAAGCCGCTTCAGAGCGAAGCAGCTTTTGTAAATTTTCTGATCAGTCTCGGAGAGGTTCCTATCTTTGGAGTTATTGTAGGAATGGTGTTCACAGGTGTTCTCCAAAGCAGTTCCGCGCTAACAGGCTTGGTCATATCTATGGGAATGAACGATCTGATCAGTTTGAACGCGGCAATAGCAATCATAATAGGGGCAAACATAGGCACGTGCTTCACCGGACTGTTCGCCTCCATGGGCTCTTCCCTTTCTTCTAAGAGACTGGTTTTGGCGCAGCTCATAATAAACATAGCTGGCGTGGCCATATTCTTTCCTTTCTTGACCTACTTCGCTGCACTTATTGAAATGACCTCTTCCGATCTGCCGAGGCAGATTGCAAACTCTCACACTCTTTTCAACATAATCGTAACAGCCCTCATGTTACCACTGACCGGCTCTCTAGTCGTTACTGTCGGAAAGCTTCTGCCTGGCACAGAAAAAAAAGTTGACAGAGGAACGAAATTCATAGACAAGAAGCTTCTAAACACTCCTTCTGTCGCATTGGCTCAAGCTGACAAAGAGATCGGTAGAATCGCAGAGATGACATACGAAATGTTGGAAAAATCAACAAAGGCCATCCTGAACGATGACTATGGATTGGTTGAAACTGTGATAGAGAAGGAGAAAGTAGTCGACCAGTTACATGAGGCCATACACAGATTTTTGGATGACATTCCAACAGAAAGTCTAAGCGAAAGCGAGTTGAGGAGATTGGCCTGTCTGACGCACACCATAAACGACATAGAAAGAGTAGGGGATCACGCCAACAACTTGGTAGAGCTTGCCGAAAAAAAACTACAAGAACGCGTGCCATTTTCAGAAGCTGCTATTGAAGAACTAAAGGAAATGAGTCAAACAACGAATCTAGCTTATGAAACGGCCATAACTGCCCTAATGGATGACAACAAGAAACTAGTTCAAAAGGTCCGGGATTTGGAGAGCAAAACGGACGTTTTTCAAAAAACATTCGAGGCAAACCATGTTCAAAGACTAAATAAAAAGATATGCCTCCCAGTTTCAGGGATCATCTTTGTTGAAATCCTAAGAAACCTAGAACGTGTGGCCGACCACTCGAACAACATCGCAAACACCGTCCAACTTGGATTTTAAAAGAAGCATATAGGGTACCTAGACTAATTCTTGGGATGTTGCCCACTCCACTATTCTGAAAATCGGTAACTTTTCTCAACCTAAGGTAATGGGCAAATCCTGCCGGATCGTGTATTGCTCTATTCTGATAGGATTTTGTCATTTTCATCTTTTTTGATCACACATAAACCCGAAAATCTCAGCTATTTGACTTGGAGTCGAAAGGTTCTTTGCTCTTATTGTTCTCTTGCCATTATTGTAGGTCGTTTCTATGCAGCCTTTATAATTTATGCAATTTCCTCTTTCATCCAGTACAAAACCCTTGCACGCTCTAAATACACTAGTACTGATCTCATCTATTACCATCACTTTTCCGTCAGATTTTCTTTTTCCCACTTCTATTTTTCCGTCAATTAAATGCAATTTCCTCTTTGCAAATTCTCCGGAAAGTATATCAGCAATTTCCTTTGTCATTTTCTTCACTTCTTCTATTTCTTCGAGTTTCATGATCCCCATCTCTACTAATGTATCGTCACGCATCAAAATGTCAGGTTCGTTTGGCAACCCTTTCGAATATATTTCCACAAGAGTTCTCAAAAAGCTACACGGTCTTTTGTGTGGGTGTCTTCTCCATAAACTTCCGTAATAGTTTCTTCTAAAAACAACTTCTAAATTATTCAAATTAGCAGAACCTTCGAAATCTTCTGCTTCATTCTTTAAGGAAAACAGCATCGCTGGCTCCACGATGATTCTTCTATCGTCTAACTTCTCAACAAAATGCGTCGGAATGCCTTTCTCTTCTAACAAGGAAAAAAAGTATGCTGTAGATTGACAGTCCACTATTCCTTTTCCCGGGATCCTTCCAACTACTGTATCGTAACCAGAGTCAAACACTACTCTTTCAGTGGGTTTGCTCTTATCTATAACATAGCCAGTGGCGGTGTCCTTAAAAACCATAACAAACTTACCGATGTGTCCTATCGAATCTTTCTCTTCTATTTCGAAAACATCTTTTGTTTTTCCTACATATATGGACTTCATATTTACACCCTTGATTTCGCCATCTTCTTTTTTTATTGCATCTTTTTTTCTCTTGATTCTTCAGGATAGTTGAAATGAATTCTGTGCACTTTTTACTATGTTCCTCTCCTTAGGTTTTTATGACTTTTGGAAGTATCTTCGATTGAACATCAAATGCATGCGTCAAGAACCGCGGGTCAGTCTAATTATGAGAGTTCGAAGATGGCTGCCAAGTCCGTTTGGTGGTGACGTGAAGGCAAGATGTTGCGAAATAGGGTCTAATCATCGGTCTTTGCCTGTGTGATCTCCACTTTTTTGACCACCTCATCAAGAGGGGGGGCATCAAACATTTTACGATTTGTCAGGTCGTTTGCGGCAGCCTTGTACAGTTCGCTTGTTACAGTTTTTAAGACAGAACTAAGATTTGGAGGGTTAGTCTCGCGAAGTTTCCTCCAATCTTGAACTCCTTCTATTTCAGCCCTCTTCTTCAACGTTTCAACTTCACTGTACCAGTCTGTTTTCCGATAGAATTGTCTAGTTATTTCCTTGCTTACATGCAACCCGTCATAAGTGAACCTGCACTCGTCGAGGGTTCCAACGACGTCAACAACCATAAGCCTTCTTTCAGGGTCAAGAGCAAACTCTATTTTCCCATCTTCGTTGTCCAAACCAGCCTTTGAAGCGATCTGGGTTATTGTCTCATTCACTTCTAAAAGCAAATTCTTAACTTCTCCAACCTCTTCACCTGTTAAACCGGCGATTTTTTGTGCTTCTTTCCATGTGACATACCTGTCTTTTTCCTCAAGTTTCGTGCTCACATCAAAAATCGGCTTTGAAAGCCTTTCATCAGGTTTTGGATAGTGGTCTAAGCCTAACTCTTCCATGGTGATTAAGCCTTGCTCAAGCCTTTTGAAAACCGAAGAACCCTCTGGAAGTCCGTTTCTGTATATTGTTTCAAGCGGAATCAAATAATTCCTGAGGTTTGACGTGAATATATTATAGTCATACTTAAGTTTTCCATTCTCCTTGTAGGTCTTGGGCCTGAACACGTTAACCAGATCAAATTCCATGATGTTTGTTGGCCGCTCCAGCTCTTCAAAGGCAACGAGTTTTCCATCTTGGGTGACCAATCCCCTGTAATGAGTATTCATGCCCTCTCTCTCAAGCCTCTCGAAGCAGTATGCTCCCATAAGGCATAAGGCTGCTCCTTTGCCATCAATGTGGTCTGGCATCTCACCCCAGTCAAAAACCGAGTAACGATCCGAAAAATGAAATCTTCCAATGCCTATAACATCCTTTGTCGGCTTTTTTATTATTTCCAGATCTTTTACACTGCCCATGGTCTTACACTGTTTTGGCTTTCTTGACAGAGTCATCAGCCTTTTCAATTTCTTTTTTCTTTGCCAGCTGATACTCCCTGACACGTTTCGCTAATTCTCGGTCTCTAACGGCGAAGATTTTTGCAGCAGCGATAGCGGCTCCTTCAGGCTCAATCGTCACAAGTGAACCTATTCCGCTCGGAACCCTAAGTGAAGAGTATATGTCTGCTCCACCAAATTTTTCAGAGTACAGCGGACACGCAATAACGGGTTTTGTTGTGTTCGCATCAACAAAAGCACTCAAGACGTTAGATCTTCCCGCCACAGTGACGTAAACAATCCTCTCCTCTTCATATTCCCTCAGAATCTGCAGAACCTTTTCCGGAGTCTTGTGGGCAGAGGCGACACGAAACTCGTAATCCAGCCCTAAGACCGTTAGGTATCCCGCTATTTCACGACAAGAATCAAAGTCTTTTTCGGAACCCATCAATATGACAACTTTATTTTCCATGTTTCCACATCACGGTTTACATTGCTAAAAAGTTTCTACACACTATTAAATTTTTAAAGAGAATTGGTTTTAAACCTTTATTACCATAAACTCTATTGAAAGTTTCCTAACATCCTCGTCTAGTCTGCGGGGTCGTCGTCTAGTTTGGACTAGCACCCCGGTGGAGATATCTCCCGTAACTTCCCTCTTTTTATGTGCGTGTTAGTACGTTGCGGAGAGAATGAAAGGTTTTCCTTATTCTTTGAAGTAATTCACGAGCTGGTCGATGCATTCATAGGAGCTCCCTATCTTGTTTACATCACCGAGGAATGTAAAATTCCAAAAAACAACTGTTTGAACTCCAGCTTGTCTATATTCATCCAATTTTTCGATTACATCATCGACTTTTCCCCATAGAAAGCTTTTTTGAACAACTTCCGTCGGAACACTTTCTATTGCCTTCATGACTTCTTCTCTTGTGTATTCTGCTGGAATGTAGTCGGTAAGAGGATAGAAATTTTCTCCAAGTGGATGGTTATAGCCAAGTTCTTTGTAGATGCTGGCTGGGGCTAGTAAAGCTCCAGCTTTTATAAGTGGGGTCTCCATTATTCTTAAGCATTCTTCTCTACTTTCATCGATGATGAGGTTTAGATATATTCCCTTTTCTATTTCATCAAAATCTCTACTAATCTTGCCACATTCTTCCTTTATGATTCCTAGCTTTTTCTTATACTCCTCTACATTTACAGTAAACGGTAGCCAGCCATCGGCGTACCTTGCAGTAATTCTGCACATTCTCTCTCCAACTCCGCCTATCCATATTGGTGGTCTCCTCCTTAACGGAGGAAGCTCAAAAACAGTATCCTTTAATTTGAAGTATTTTCCATCATAATTTATCAGATCATCTCTCTTGGAGCTCCAGAGGAGCCTTATCACTTGAAGCGCCTCTTCTAATCTGCCTACAACTTTTTCGTATTTCAAGCCGTACGGCTTCACGTTCTCAAGCTCACCAGCCCCAATGCCAAAGATTACTCTACTATTAGTTACATGCTCTAGTGTTGCGTAGCTCTGAGCAAGCATCGCCGGATGATGCCTTACAGCTTCAGTTACTGCGCTTCCAATCCTAATTCTCTTAGTTGATGAGGCTGCAACAGCAATTGAAAGTGTTGTCTCGAAGAAAGTGTGGGGGCTATACGGTGCAAGTGCCCCTACAATTTCAGGCGTCCATATAGTTTGGGGAAACCATCCCATCAAATGATCCGGGAACCATATGGAGTCATACCCCTTTTCCTCAACACTCCTTGCCACATCCGCTATTACCTCAATAGGGGGAAAAGTGGGTCCTACAACACCAATCCTCAACATAAACAACAGCTTATTTGATCTTCTTTATTAAGTGTTTACAGTGGAGCTATCTCCCGCAAACCCCCTTTTTTTACCCGAAATCCTACTTTCCGATCGTGAACGCGCAGTAGCTCATATCCTAAATACCTTGAACTCTTTTGGAAGTTTCTCCCAAAGAACTTTGGTAAAAGTATCATCCTTTGAGTAGGCGGTATATGTCAACTCCTTGCTTATTGAGCTAGGAAGCGGAGCAATAATCATACAGCTTATGTTAGAATTGGGAAAGGTAGTTTTAGCGCGCGCGCTAAGCTACGGGCATCTCCAATACGATATTTCACGTTATCTTTTTAAGCATCTGTGCCTGTCGAGCGCGCGCAACATAAACTATGCTTCCTCTTTCTCAATTTTTTTGTTTCCGCTATGACTTTTCCGTGCTTGTCTGACTTAAATCTTATATTTTGAAATGCAGCATTTGGAATCGGGAAGAATCATGAGTGAAGTTAAGAAGTGTCCAAAGTGCAGCGGCGAAATGGTTCAAGGAGAATTCCTCAAAAACCTTCCGAAGGTTATTGTTTTTCCAAAAAAGGGTCGGCGGAGCTTTGATAGGGTCATTCCGACCTACTGCAAGAAATGCGGATTCATTGAAATCTACAAGGAAATGAAGGAAAAGAGGAAATAAAGCCCAATTCCAATTAGCTTTAGCTATAACATTTCCGCAATTAAGGTAACTATAAATCAATAGTCAACCATGTTGCCTTTATGCTGATTGATGCACATAGCCATTTGGAGTCGCCTGACCGATAAGTATCTTGAGATAAATACCTTGCGATATTAGAGTAGCAACAATTTGGAGAACAATTCTTAATGCTTTGCCTCATAAGTAAGACTTGCCTCAAAAGTCATATTAGACGGCTTCTTTACAACCTGATTTTCCGAAAGACAGATATATTCAGCATATCCACCGCCATTATCTGCAACGCTTTGTTAGGTTTTGTTATTATGCTTCACCGTGATGACTACATCTCCCTTTTTGTGCCCTAGCGCGCGCAGTTACTTGACATCTTCTGGAAAGAGTTTCTTTCCTTTTTCTGTGTATTCGATAACACCTAGTTGTTTGAAAAAACCCAAATCGGGAGTAGGGACGCGCCGTCCCCATGCAATTTTGCCATTAACTATGCGATAGATGTCAATAGCCATACATGTTATCTTCTTGCCAGTAGGGGCTAATCCAAGCCATTCGCCTGTATGGGTTCCCGTATAAGTAAGAAGAACCCACACCTTATCCCCTTCAGCAATGATATCTTCAATAGTTTCATGAAAATCGGGGAAGGCTTTGAAAAACATGTTCATCATTTGTTTGAGGTCTTCCAGACCTTGTAGTTGACTGTAGTCTAGGTCAACATAATCTGGTGCCACTAAATCGTCTGATAAATCCAAGTTTCGCTTATTATAGGCTTCAATAAACCTACGAACAATCGCCTTATTCTCTTCCAATGACATGGAACATCACGTCTCCTTTTTTCTCTTTTTTAACATTTAACAGTTGTTGTCTTCGTGTGAGCATCTATTTTTATACGCGTGCATTTCAGCGTGCTCTCGCCCTTACTCTGGGTTCAAGTAAAGTCCAAAGCCACTCGACAAACTCTCCCAAATTCTTCGTCTGAATATAAACTTCCCCTGGTCCCACGATATTTGTCACTAGGCCTTCTCCACCAAGGATTGTTTCTTTTAATCCGCCAAACTTTGTGACTTTGTAGTTGCACGTGTCACTGAAGGCCACTAGGTGAAAGTTATCAACAATCATTGATTGACTAGGCTGGAGGACGTGTTTGTCTATGGCACCAAAAGTGTTTATGAACAGCATTCCGTCGCCTGTAACCTTTATCATGAACAAGCCTTGTCCGAACAATCCTCTTGTGAAGCCTTCCCACTTAACGTCCAAATCCACGTTTTCCGTTGAAGCTATGTAAGCAGCTTTCTGTATGACATACCCTTGATTTGGCTTAATCTCCAGTTTTTCGATGTCGCCTACTGGTGCAGAAACGAATCCGACTTCTCCAGGGCCATCCCCTGCAGTGTACTCATTCACCCAGAAGATTGGCGTCCAAAAATTGCCAGACCCAAAGTTCCCAAGAGACTTGTTTCTCTCTTTCGTGTGTGGACTTCAATGTTTGGATCCATGTACGTCAGTGCACCCGATTCAGCAACTATTTTCTCGTTTGGTTCTAGGTTTACCACAAGCATTGAATAAGACGGCTTATACTTTATTTCATACTTCATCAAATTCCCTCTTTCTAAATCTTACACTGTTGTCCTTTATAATGCGCGCAGAGTAAATTTTACGAAGGCGTCATTGGAGGTGGCTGAGGGGGTTCTGCCCTAATCTGGAAGAATGCCACTGTCAGGAGTATTAAAGTAACCCAGATAAGCAAGAAACCTACAGCGATTATTGTCAAGACGGCACCGACCAGTAGTAACAATCCTGCAGTGCCGAAACGGCCAACGCCCGTCTTTTCAGCGAGGGTTGTTAGTGATTTTCTGTAGAAGATGGCTGCGACAGCAACGAATATGAAAAGTATAGCCAAACTTCCTACTAGCGCAGCCACATGAGCCATTAAATTGTCAAAGACTATTGCTTCTGTCCAATCAATGTTTGAGAAAGCTGTCGGGTCGCTCCAAGCTGTAGAGAGTTCGATGCCTAAAACATTTGTGAAAAAACTTAAGGCTGTCACAAAAAGTGCTGCCACAAAAACTACTCCACCTACTATCGACAAGATAACACCGTAGAGCGAGTTGTTGAATATGCTGGCTTCCTTGTAATGTTCGGACAATCCTTTGACCGCTATCAGCACTAGGATTAACCCAACCAATCCTACCAAGAGTGTGAAACCACTTACCAAGAATGGGGAGATTACCATCAATAATGCTCCTACACCACCCAAAGTCTTG
>JAOUPS010000024.1 GCA_029879735.1 Candidatus Bathyarchaeota archaeon
TTTGAGATGTCTAGGATGTCTATCTCCTTGTTATCTTTTGAATCAGCGATTGGATTGTAATTAGAATTCAGGTATCGTTACAGTTTGATTTGTAAATCCTTCGTTGCCCCAGTTGTTTATTGCTTTTATTTCGATGAAATGGTCTCCTGGTTCTAAGTCTTCAGTGAAGGCGAAGCTCTCTATTGCATCACCAAAGCTTCCATCTGTTGGTATTGCTGAAGTCCAGCTGCTTGAGTCTACTCTGAATTCTATGTTTTTGATCTTATTGATTGTTACGTCTTTTCTCCCTATGGGATTGTTGTTTGGACACGGTGTTACAGCAGCTACACCAGCATACTTTGTTGTTTTCTGGGATATTTCTGGGGGTTCAAGGTAGATTCTGGGAAAAGTGTCAACTATATCTTGTATTCCGTCGCCATCGCTGTCACGCCAGCCAACCTGTCCCCAGGTTCCGTTGAGTCCATGAGCTTTACCTGATAGACATCCAGAAATTGGTGTTCTCATAAGGCAATCTGAACCTTCAGCATCAGGAACATTCAGGTAGCCACTCAACTCCGTTTCACCGTTGTACTCATCTGTAGCCCAAAATACATGAGCAACTTCGTGGGCCGCTAACCATTCCAGAATTCTGCTGGTTTTAAATGGAATCTGTAGAGACGGTCCTCCAAAACTAGCAGTAGTCCAAGATCCATCAGCATATCTTCCATCTGGATCGTTAGAAGCGTCAACGATGAACATTATGAAAGCCCAGTCTGTGTTCAGCCTCTTTCTGAGATCATTTACATAGTTTCTTCGTTGGAAATCCCAGTCCTCACCTCTGTACCCGAGATAGTTCAGTGCCTCACTAATCCATAAAACCATATCTCCCAGTGTGCGATTGATCGGCTCATAATTCGTCGGCACCCTGTAATGAATTTCTGTGATAAAGCTTACATTTGCATCAGGATTCTGAGCAGCCCACCAATCCAAGGCAATGTGTATCTTATCAACGACATTCTGTTCTTCCGTAACGTTCCAGTCTTCTGCATTTGAATCGATAGCTCCGTTACTCTCAAGAAAGATTATTCCTACGGCAACAGATCCAATCATGTATTCGCTTGTCTCCCAGTTTCCTGGACTAGGATTTTCTATGGGAGGATTTTCTATCTTGGATACATGTCTGAGGTAAAGTGCACCTGCTAACATACTCGCTGTTGTTAAAGCTATGAGCCATTTCAACATGAACTGTTTCTTCATTGTCTGTAGTTACTATGGGTCTGGCATGTTAATTAAACCGTTCTTCGATTCACGTATCGAAACACCTATGGCTGCTACTATGGTTGATAGATTGCATATCCATTTTTATACACCTAGCGCGCGCTTCTGACTCTTACCAAGGAAACCAGGCACCCGGAGGTGACAGGCTCACGACTGCTCCAGCTACTATTCCAAGGATTGCCCGAGGCACCCAAGACCATTTTGACTCTGTAAAACGATAGACTAACAACGTTACAAGCATAGACACAACTATTCCAACGATAATTCCTTCTGATGGAGTGGGAGCCATTGTCTTACTTCCATTTAGAAACATACAGCGAATAGAATATTTGTCGCTTATGATTTGTAAGATGTGGAAAAGCTATAGCAGAACCAAAAGAGCTAATTAGAATCACAAAAATCCAAATGTTGAAAATACCTTAGGGATTTAAGCCATCTAGATTCAAATGAAGATTCTATCATAACGCATAAAACTAAGGCGTAGACATACCTTGGTTATAGGGGAAGCGATTGAGATGAATAAATGGTATTTTGTTTGTTCTCTACTTATTACAACCATTGCAGTTGAATCAGTAGCTTTTCTAAATTTAAACAACACGCAAGTTTCCTTGTCCTCAGACTATGATCTGTTGAAAAAGGAATATCAGGCTTTGACCGTAGTCCATGATAGCTTATCTGAGAACTATACTACCTTAACAATTCAGTACACTCAACTCATCCAAAACCATACAATTTTAGAAAACAAGTTTAACGACTTAACAGCAAACTACAGCTCCTTACAAGCCCTACATCAGAGCCTTCAAACAAACTATACAAATCTTCAAGCCCGGTATGATTTGCTAGAGTCAAAATTCAAAATCCTTGAAGAAAGCTATAATTCGCTACAGTTAAACTATACGTCTCTTGAAGAGGATTACAACACACTTCAATCCCTGTATGATTCGCTACAAACATTATACGGTGACTTACAAGAAGAACATAACCGCTACGTGGCTGGATACCAAGAATTGCGAGACAAGCTACATCAAAGATGGGACGAACAGAATGTGGAACCTTTCATCACTCCACGAGATCCGCTTGTAAACACTACAGTTTTCGACATTACCGGTAGCTGGAGCAACGCTAGCGATTGGAATGAATATTGGGATGACGTTAAAGCAATGTACGACTGGGTTGTTGACAATGTCGAGTATCGGTATGACGGGCTTTTTCCTATACTTCCTGATGATCCAGCTGATGAAATAGACTACGGGCGTGAGATGTGGCAGTTTCCAAATGAAACACTGATACTTGGAAAGGGAGATTGTGAAGATATGGCTATTCTTTTATGTTCTATGATAAGATGCTATTCCCCAATGCAATATCAAGCTGAATGCATCGGCATAGTAAGCTCTACAGTAGGACACCTTGCAGTTCAAACTCCCGTTAGTGAAGACAAGCTGGTGATATTTGACCCAGCAGGAAAATACTATAGCAGTGACTGGCTAGGAGACATAGTCTTCAACGACATTTCTACAGAGATAAATAATTGGCTAGATTATTGGAAGCCTGAAATGGGAGAAGATGTTTACGTTAATTTAGTTTTCTCAGACTACGTTCATGAAACGTTTACATCTACAGCAGATTACTTATCATGGATGTACAGCAGATAAAGGTCTATACTTTCATGATAGCAACATCACTAGCAGTCACAGTCTACAGACAACGTTCCTTCCACAAGTCATAAAAACTGAAGAAAGAAATAGAGTGAATGATGTAATATGAAAGAGCTGAAGCCGTTGGACCATGAACTTTTGTTTGAATTGCTGAAGAACTCTCGTAGAAGTGATAGAACATTAGCTAAGGTTCTGAAAAGTTCTCAACCAACTATCACAAGAAAGAGAGCAAAGCTTGAAAAAGAACTAATTGAAGGTTATACTGCTGTTCCAAGATGGAAAAAACTGGGGTATGAAATATTTGCAATGACTCTTGTCAAGAGTAAGACAGCTCTTGCGACGAAAGAAAAATATAAAATTGTTCGGAAGAAGGGAATCGAATGGTTGATGAATCAACCCAATGTACTTATGGCTGGCGGATGCCGAGGAGAGGGGGTAAATGCCTTCATGATTTCGGTTCACAAGAACTATTCAGATTACGACGAGTTCATGTATAAATATAGACTTGAATTGGGCGACACCGCAGAGGATGTTAAAACTGTCCTCATAAATCTTGCTGGAAGAGAGCTTTTGAAACCACTCCACTTCAAATACTTGGCAGAAGCAAAATAGTTACACACTCCAACTTGCAAATGTTTTACTACGCTCTCACCATACCCAGATAGTAATACTACTAGCAGTCGTAATCTACAGAAGAAAACATACTGTGTAATAAAAGAAGAATACATGGTATTGTAGGCAAGCATACCCTCTATTCTTTGTTAATTGCTATTTCCCTCCTCTCGCCAAATCTTTAGGAGCTAAATGAACACTCAA
Source organism: Candidatus Bathyarchaeota archaeon (assembly GCA_029879735.1). GTDB lineage: Archaea > Thermoproteota > Bathyarchaeia > Bathyarchaeales > Bathycorpusculaceae > JAOUPS01. The sequence continues at coordinate 3,729 of JAOUPS010000024.1, forward strand.
CTAAGCGCGCGCGTTCAATGGACTGTGTCAAAAACCTTGACGATTTCGTATCCAGTCAACTCTGGTGTTGTGGCAACGATCAAAGATATTAGAAGTGGTGAAGTGAATGATAGTGTTCTATTAGGAACAAGGAAATATTTGTTAAACTGATCTATTAGCAATTAAGAAAGAGATAGGGGCTATCTTCGAATTCACAAACATTCTGTAGGCTTCACAGAAAGAAAAAGGCATAATGCTTCACACATCTATAGTGGCTGATTATAGATTCAGATTCAAGCTTCACAAGATATTTCACGATCAGTGCTTGCCATATATACCTAGACAATTAGGGAATTTTGTGGAAACACACATGACGAAAGGTCAAATAGAATCGAAGGGATACTCAATAATGTCGATAGGTATAGTGCTGATTTGTATCTCCTTCTTATTCATGTTTGTTGGTTCATACTTTAGCAATCCAGGATTCTCAGACTTGATTTCTTGGGGAAGTGCAATAATGGGCCTAAGCATCCTAATCACAGTAGCAGGCGTAGTAGTGAGAGCGATTGAGAAGACCCCTTCTCCACAATTGATTTCGTCTACTTCACAACATTCTGCAGTAACAAAAGAAAAGGAAACAATTGTCAAAGAAGTCGTGATGATTCCTTGTAAGTATTGCGGTGGACTGATGCCTCAAACATCAATCTACTGTCCACATTGTGGAGCTAAAAGAAAGGCTTAATTGATTGCTGAATGTTGAAGACAACAAAGCTTCCTCCACTTCACAAACATTCTAGGGACTTCAAAGAAAGAAAACTTCACAAGAATAATGTTTCACGTAGAACATTATGGCTTCTTCTTCTCAAATAATGGTCTCTTCATTTCTTTATTGTAATCTACTTGGGCAAATCATCCAAATATGGTTTAAATACTTCCATGTTAACCACTCCTTCTTTTAGATACTATGTTTTCTTTTGTAGACTATTACTGCTAGTAGTGTTGGTATCATGAATAATGGTAGAACAAGGAATAATGGAAACTCTCGAATTATGTCTATTTTATGTATTGAATGTTCATAAGCGAAGTATATCCATCTGTGAGACCCGTTGTCGTATAGTGTGTAGTTATGGTAAACAACTGAGGTGTCTCCATCATCAATAATGACTGAGATGCTACTTACATTCATCAACACATGTGGAATAGTGACTCTGCAGAAACCAAATCCTTCTTCACCAGAAACATACATCTTTATCGTGCTGTTAGACTTGAAATATTCAAAGTCTTCAATGACAGAGTTAGAGATAACGTTCACATAATAGCTTAAGGAAGTGTTGAAACTGGAGAACATACCCATCAGAGGGTAATTGTCAGTGTTGTTTGCATCTATGATATGGTGAGAGTCGCCTATTCCATCATTGTTAGAGTCTACACCAGTGTAGTTGCTCCAGTAGTTACCTTCAAAACCATTATCCCAGACATTTCTTGGTGATTTGCCTAGATAAACTTGGCTTGTATTGCTGACAAAGTTGTTATGATAAATACTGTTGTTGGAAGAATTATGGAGCAAGACGGCATTATCATTGTTTGTGAGATGGTTTTCAGCAATGCTGTTATTTGAAGACCAAGCGAGCATGATGCCAACTCTGCTGCTTGTTATGTTGTTGTCAGATATGGTGTTGTTTGAAGAGAGAATGACGGTAATCCCGTTGTTTGTTAAGCTGTTCCCAGTTATGCTGGTATAATCTGAAAACTCACAGAGCCAAATGCCGATGCTGTTGTTTGTTATGTTGTTTCCAGAGATGGTGTTGTTTGAAGACTCGGAGACATAGATGCCAAAAAAGAAATTCTCAATTTTCATATTCCTGATCGTAACGTTGTCGCTTCCAAGGGGACCTATATTTATTCCTTTGGAGTCACGAACTCCTGTCCCTTGAAGGGTGTAGCCTGCCCCATCAACCACAACGTTATCCCTCCACACAACAATAATAGTATCATAGATGTTGTCAGTAAAGACATAGGTAATGTTGTCCACGCTGGAGATTGGTGCTGTAGGCGGGTCAACACTCCCATCAACCTTGATTATAATGTATTCACCTGCTTTTACTCTCTGAACTTTGGTCGCTACACTTAACATGCCTATGAAAACAACTAAAATAATCAACAAAACAAGTCTTCTACTCATACCGATCATTGATTATGTCTTCTCCTTCAGTTTTTATGACTTGTGGAAGGATCTTAAATTACATTCTAAATGACTACGCGCGCGCGTTGTCTTTGCTGTTCTGGAACTGCGAAATGTAGAGAAACAGAGACAAACAGACCTTGTCATGAGGCTATACTCAACATTTGGGAGCAAAGAATACTAAGAAGCATATCAGACAATCAGAACTACAGAATTTAAAGACTATGATGACATTGTGAGAAAGGGGTGCCTGCCAAATTTGGTGACTACTGCTGTGCTCTTTGAAGGAACAGGTTTTCTTCTACGCAGGAAACTCATAGACATTGGCTTGGTTGATGACCTCTTCAGCGGAGATGTCAAGATGGCTTGGGAAAAACTAAAGCCTATAGCAGAATATTATAGGAAGCAATTTAATTACCCAGCATTGATGGAGTGGTTTGAATACCTCTACAATGAAATGCAGAAAAGAGAACAAACACTTCAATCAACACAATAAACTATCATTCCACTTTTTTCTATTATTGAACTCACAAACATGCTATAGATTTCATGGAAAAAATACTTCACAATACATTCTCCTTCAATCAATCAACACTAGAGTGTTCCGTTAAGCCTTTAGATTAGATTTGCACTAGAAATTAAATAGAGAAGGTGGAAACTGGAAGAGACAGAAATTGGAATCAATCAACCCCTATACGATTGACTTAACCAAAATAAAAGGAAATGGAGATTTCAGATGCCCTAAATGTGGAATTTCAGTATCTCCAGATGATCTAACAGAAGATACTTTCACTATTTTGGAAACGGTTATGAAAGACGAGTCTCTAGAAAAAATAATCATAAAATGCAATAGATGCAGAAGCCAGATTCACCTAATTGGTTTTGATCTTCTAAACAAGTGGAATGACATCTTTTAGTTTCATCATTCAGTTACTATCAAGAGTTCAAAACGTAAGGTTCTGAGAACCAAGTTCAATGAATTAAGAGGTTATTACGCTACTTTTATGGTCAAAAATGGATTAGTCAGAGAAGTAGGTTACTACAAGGTCGTATACCACCGAATATTTTCATTAGACATTATTGGAGTCCATCATTCAAGGAAATTAGAGACAGAGTGTTAAAAGCCATCTGCTCATCGAAACGGCCACTCTAGTCCATTTTATTCGTTGAATTTTCTTCCAATTTTTCAACATATCTGACGTCAGTGAAGAACCACGACAGTGTCAAAATCAGTACTCCTAACCCGGCACATCCTAGAAAGAGGTTGACTGTTCCAGTGAAAACCGTTATTATACCTGCAAGAAGCATGCCGATTGGTTGTGCAGCATGAGCCAAAGATATGGTTACTGAAGTCACTCTCCCTTGCATTTCGACAGGAACGACCGTCTGGAGTATTGTCATCGCCAGCACATCGATCATTGGAATGCAAAACGTTAGGATCAAGCCGGAGGTTGCCATAAACCAAAAGAATTCTGTGGGAGTGAGAGCTACCAGAATGTATCCTAGAAAAAGAATATACATCGAGGATGCGATTATGGCCATTTTCTTTCTAGACACTTTTATCACCGACATTATTAGTCCACCAACAAGCAATCCTCCTTGTATGAACGCCATAACAAACGCTAAATCTGAAACAGCTCCAAAGTGGTCAACCTTCACAAAATAGGGAAGCAAAGTAGTCAAGTGAGTAAGCAAGAAATTAACTCCAGTCGCAACCATAATAAAAGGAAGAAGCCCTCTCGCTTTACGTATGAAAGCAAAGCCTTTTCCAAATTGCTTTCTGAAAGACGATTTATCTTGTTTTTTAATAATAGAAGGTATCGTTATCATCAGAAGAGGTACCAATGCTACTAAAAAAGTGGCAGCATCAATCCACAAAATCTGACTGATTCCCCAGAAACCGAGGAGAACAGCTGCAACAACAAGTCCAGCCAAATTAACTGAACTAGTAAAAAGATAGTTTACACCATTCAAGCGACTCAGCTTATCCTTAGGAACCATCGTTGGAATCATAGCTAGTACTGCGGGTGTATGAAAAGCCTGAAAAACACCTTTCAGAGTGAGTAATGCCAAAACCTGCCAAATTGCAATCACATTCAACTGAAACAGAAAAATCAGTGCTACACTAGTCAAAGCTTGTAGCAAGTCCACGGTTCCAATCAATGCTTTGCGGTTCCATCGGTCAGCAAGCACACCAGTGAGAGGCCCCAGAATCACGATAGGGGCAAAACCCAGAACAGAAGCAAGTGATAGATACAGAGTACTTTCGGTTTCCAAAGTTATCCACCAGACGATCACGAATTGGGCAATGGACGATCCCAGCAAAGAAACTAGTTGTCCAAACAAGAAGAATAGATAGCTTCTAAATGTTGTCTGATTAACTTGCATTCTCATTCGACTCCGAAAGGTAGCCTTGCAACATGAACTAGCATTGGATACACTAATTCAATATTCTGGGAAAAAGTGCTCAACACAATGGTCAGTCTTCACTTCGCAGGACGAAACTAGTTTCTTCACAATTGCTTAGGTTATGCCAGGTTTCCGTAAATCATATCAAAGTAATTATGCAATCTAGTAATGTTATTTGACAAGTTCTGCTCTGATTATTTCAACTTCTTGCAAAGGTCGGTCATTCTCGTTTGTTTCCACTTCTGCAATTTCGTCCACAACGTCCATTCCTTCTATTACTTTTCCAAAAACTGGGTGTTTAGTATCTAAATGGTTGTTGTTTACGAGGTTAATGAAGAATTGGCTGCTTCCCGTGTTTGGACCTTTATTCGCCATAGCTATTGTACCCCTATCATTTTTGTTATGATCTGTGAATTCATCTGGTATTGTAGGTATCGATGGATCTCCATATCCTGTTCCAGTAGGATCTCCCCCTTGAATCATAAAACCATCGATTACTCTGTGAAAAATAGTGCCATCGTACACTCCTTGTTGAACAAGTTTCTTGAAATTTCCCGTTGTAACTGGCATGTCATCATACAACTCAATAGTTATATCTCCCATACTTGTTTCAAAAAAAACTATATTTGAACTTGAACTATTCGAATTATCCATACCGTCCTTTGGCCATGTAACGTAGACTCCCAAGACCAGCACAATCAGAAACAAGAAGGCTATGCCTAACACCTTGCTTCGGGACAATCCTTTGCTTTTTTTGGGTTCTTTTTCTCTTCTCAAACGTTCGGCTTCTAAAGCCTTCTGATGCTTCAGGGCTGATCGCCGTCTTCTCTCTTTCAAGCTTTCCCTTTTCTTCTTCTTTCCTGTCATCCCCACGCCTTCAATCCATTTAGAAGGTAATTCTTTTAAAAAAATGTTACTTGATTTTTCTTCTACTCGTTGTTTCAACATTGAAATACTATACTGATCTCAATGGTAGATGGAATTATAAACATTCAAGACATATTCATAATACCTAAAGCATTTGGAAGTAAAGAAGGAGATCCTCATTAGAACTCAATGGTAGATGTTGATAACAACAAGGAGATTGACATTGTAGACTTGTATGAAGTAGCTAGAGACTATAGAAAAACAGTATAATTAGGTTCATAACAATAGAAGATTTCTCCGTAAATACTATTTCAATTTGATGATTATGCATAAAACTGGCAATTATTATTGGACTAGTTTTAGAAGTATCATTAAAAGTGCCACCATAGTTTGAACAGTAGGGGCACTTATTTTAACGGTTACGTATATCCCTGCATGTTAGCAAACATTATTTCTTCATTTATGCTGTAACATGATGACGCAAATTATGGTTCGTGAAAGACCATGGGAGACAAGTTTGTGAAGTCTTGGGAAATGAAGAATCCAAACGCTCGACATACTTTGGTTGTTGAACTTTGGGAAAGGCCTGATGGAACACGTTATAGAAAGACACACAAGAAGTGACCAAAAATGAAAGTGATTACCTTGGCTTTCCTCTTTTTTCTATAGAAGGAGTACACAATATGTCTAAGCATAAAGCAACGAAGTTCATGAAGTTCATAAGTTTTGCTATCACACTCTGGGTTCTGAGCATTGCATACGCAATTACCAGCTTAGGAGAATAGGCTTACTATTTTCTTGTATATAGAACCAGGTTCTCATCCAGTTACGCATCAATATGAGACCTCCTATTTACTTGGTTCAAATTTCAGAATACAGTATCTATTAGTCTAATATCACATGCTCATATGCTATTCGTCCTTCCTAGAAGACTATAGCTCACGATACCAGGTATAAAACTGGATATTGCAAGTTGTTATACTGTATATTTTCTTCTGTACAATATGACTGCTCGTAGTGCTATCATGAAGTTGTTTTTGTCAGCGTTTTTGGTTCTTTCCATTCTCCCCTTAGGATACTATAGAGATACCTGTCTCTCCATTCTCCTCTTACGAACATGGACTTACGGGCTACTCCTTCTCTCTTGAAGCCCGCTTTTTCTAGAACCTTTTGTGAGGCTGTGTTTCTGGTGTCAGTGTAAGCTTGAATACGCACGATCTCTTTTGAAAGAAACAAGTAATCCACCATGATCTTGACAGCCTCAGCGCAATGCCCTTTCCTTCTTTCACTTGGAATCAAAGCATAACCTATTTCCAGGAATCTTCCTTGAGGAAAGTGACCTAAGAAACCGACTTTGCTTCCATCCTTGTTCTCTTTAAAAAACCACCTTTCTTCAGAGGTGAGCTTGTCATACTTCTTCTCAGTCTCAATTCTGGATTTCTGTGCATCGAAAGGATTGTATCTGCCAGTGAATTCAGGATCGTTGAACCATTCACTGAGCAGTGGCAAGTCCTCTTTTTCTACAATCCTCAAATTAACATTCTTACCTTCAAGCAATTCTAGCACCACTAATCCTGTCTTCTTCCTCAGTTTTTATGGATTGTGGAAGAACCAGCTAGAATAAACAAGCTTGTTAATAACTAGACTTTGACAGAAACAGTAAAGACTGTTTATGGCAATTTAGAGTTAGAAGTGATGACGATGGGATATTTGGTTTATAGGTGTGAAGAATGTGGCAAGCTTCTGCTATCTGACGGGGGATCTTTTCTAGCACACAAGAAAATGCAACACAATAAGCAGGGTTATGGTAAAAGTAAGATTGTGGTTGTTATTGAGGGTAGAGCTAAGAAATATGAGTTTAGAGATACTCCCCAACAGCAAAGAGAAAAATGGATAAAAGACAACGGAATGCTTAAACATATGAGAGTTAAGGGGTCAGATGCACAAGTCTATGTCATAAGCTAATCAGATTCCGCGCGCGCGCAAATGAGTTGTTGATCTTGATTAGGATTGGTCAAGATGTGTTGTCATACAGTGCTGCTGTCTTCATTTTCACTGTTTCTTGAAACGTTGGCGAGCCTTGGCTCTCTTTTTTTCCTCTTCGCTGTATTTCTCCTTCTTTTCTTTCCTCCTCTTCCTACCAGACAGTTTCTTTATTTTTCTCTCCAACTTCTCTCTTTTTTTATTCTCTTCTTCCTTTTGACGTCTCCGTCTTCTAAGCCAATCGTAAACATATGCAAACCCTGACGGCAAATCTCATCATCCTTCTGTTTGAACTACTCTTTTAACCTTCGATTGAATATTAAATGATCTATAATCCCTAATACGAGATCTCATGATTCAAGTCACTTCGCGCAGTTTTGGCAAACCTCGAAATTTTAATAGTTGATGCTGCTAATTTAGGTTGCTAACAAAACGCTGGATTGATTCTACATGGAAAACATAAAGAGGATTCGTGAACAATTTCCAGTTACCAAAAACAAGGTGTTTATGAATCATGCTGCACAGTCTCCACTTCCGAAACCCGTAGCTGATGCTGTCCGCAAGTATGTTAACGACTCCTCGAACTTCGGAACCACTTCGATTGAATGGAACGACGACGGAAAACCATTCTTCGCAAAACTCATCGGTGCAAACCCCAAACAAATAGCTTTCATCGAAAACACCTCGGTAGGTTTGAACATTGTTGCGAACGTTCTGAGTTATCCGCATGGCTCAAAGATCGTTACGACGGATTTGGAGTATCCCTCGGTGGTTTATCCTTGGCTGCGCAAAAGCCTGGGCGTGAAGGTTCGTTATGTGAGAAATGTTAACGGAAAAATCTCGCTGGAGGACGTAGAGAAGGCTGTTGACGACAAGACTGTGGCTATTGCCATAAGCCACGTTGAGTACGTTAATGGTTTCCGCCACGATCTGGGAGCTTTGGGCGAAATAGCCCATGAACACGGAGCATACCTAATTGTTGATGCAATCCAGTCGGCTGGCGCCATGCAAATAGACGTAAAAAGGCATGATGTCGATTTCCTCATGTCCGCATGCTATAAATGGCTCCTAAGCCCGCCCGGAGCGGGCTATCTCTATGTTAAAGAGGAGCTTATCGAAAAGTTCGAGCCACCATTTGTTGGTTGGGCAAGCGTAAAACCAGAGGTTTTCGAGACCATAGATTTTTTTGATATTTGGAGCATGAGGCTCTCAGAGACTGCAAGCCGCTTTGAAGTTGGTTCACCAAGCTTCATAAGCCTTATAGGCGCAACAGAAGCATTAAAAATGCTGTTGGACATCGGCGTCGAAAAAATCGAAAAGAGAATACTGAAGCTAACGGACCATCTGATAGAGGCTGTTAAAGATTTGGGATATGAACTTCAAACGCCAGAAGAACCACAGTACCGCTCTGGAATAGTCAACTTCAAGATAGACAAACCTAAAGAAGTGGCTGAAAAACTAAACAAAAAAGGAATAGTTGTCTCTGCTAGAAGCCATGGGATAAGGGTTTCACCACACTTTTACAATACAGAAGAAGAAATTGACAAGCTCATAAGAGAAATCAAGCAATTTGGCTAGCCGAAAAAAATAGAATTGGGAATTATATAAGTTTCGTATAAAGATTGCGGATTTCGCGTAAGGTTTGGGGACAACTCCTCTGAGGTTTTTATGCATCAATGTCATTTGGCTTCAGATACATTTCAATGAATGATTGCGGATTTTCCGCGCAAACTGATGAAATAGACCCCTTATTGTTTTCTACATAGAAAAACTACGTAAGCTTTCAACACAATAGCCTTTGTTCAGATAAAAGTCAGATTAATAAAAAAGAAAGCATCAATTCTCTGAAGCAGTTTACGATCATTCAAGAGACATCGCCTATTACCACACTTATATCTGAAAAGCTCATTCCAAGGCGCTTCACATCTTCTGCCAAATCCCGGAATTCACTTACATATCCCTTTGGGACACCATAATTTCTTACCATTCCAATTACACCTTTCATAAATTTATCTGCCTCAATACCCATCAGTTTATCTTCATGTGCAATTTTTTGACAGACTACTACATTCGCTCCACACTCTTCAAGGGACTTTTTCCAATAGGTGAGGGGCTGGTAATCTTCGAACCTTCCTATGCTATGCATTGCTCGACTCCATATATCACGGTATACACCGTAGAGTCGATCTTCACCAAGCTCAGGTTCCACCATCATCACGCTTTGCGAAACACGAATCAATTCCGAAACAACTTTCTGATGCAGGTTAGGGTCTATTTCGTGAAGTGTAAAATAGGCTACAGAAAAATCAAATTCAGACGAAATAAAGGGTAATTGGGACGCACCGCCTTTAACCAAGTAAATCTTAAGATTCTTATGCTTGTTTAATGTCTTTGAATCCGTATCCATCGCTGTTACTAAAGCACCTAAACCGATGAGTTCCTTAGTAGAATGAGCATTCTCACCAATCCCAACATCAAGCACTTTCACACCACATTTTATCTGAGCAAGTGACCAGATTTTTTCTTCTATCCGCTTTTGTTCCTCCAGAAAGTCACTCAAGGCCCCTTTTTCTCCTGACCTTTAATCAGATCGTTTCTTTTAGTTTCTTTTCCCTTTAGCCTATTACTATCCCATAAGTAGATGGAATCTAATCTTAAGTCGAGGAAGTTCTTGCATACCTATCTAAGGTTTCGTTTAGCAATTTTATTGCAGACCATGCCGCAAGGGCGCTTGTCTTCGGGTTTTCTGGATGTGGATCATTTGAAAATTTTAGAAGCATATCGCCGTGTTTCCATTTGATTTTGATTTCATGCACGTTTCTGTCCACTTTTGGGTCTGAAATTATTTTCACCTTCACTTTTTCAGGTTGAGCAGTTAAAGCTAGGGTGGCTGCAACGTTCATTCCTCTTGGGAAAAGCCTGACAGCCTCTTCAGCGGTTCCCTCATACACAAGTTTTTCTTCTCGATTATCCATATCTAAAGCTCTGGGATTCTTGCTCGTAGTTAAGATGACTTGATCTACCCCTGCCAACGAAGCGCTGGAAATTGCATCTACACCGCCAATGGCTCCCGAAGGTATGTGAATCTTGTTGCTTTTTATGTTCAAGTCAAGGAGAGCTCCTACACTCATGACTATCAATTCAATGTTTTCCGCCAAGATTCTGTCCATGTAATCCCTAACGGCTTGCTGTGATGCTGCTTCAACAATGACGGCGGGTTCAAGTTTGATCATCTCGCCAAGATTTTTAACCACCGTGACGGAAAAATGTAACGACTTCTTGAGCTTTTCAGCTTTCTCTATATTATAATCATAAAGAACTAACTCATCACATTCAACTATTCTTCTTTCAATTGCTCTTGATATTACAGTCCCGATTGCGCCGCACCCTATGATTCCAACCTTTCTCACTCTTTATCGCTTCCAAATTTCAATACTCAGCAAAAAACCGGATGTTACTGTAGGGCTTAATTTCTCTACCCTCGCCTTCTTCCGGAACAAATTCAATGTCCGCAACCTTGCACGTGCCGGATATGTCTCGTCTACCTTCCATGATTATTTCAGCTGTGTCTTTTCCTCCAGCATAAATTGTCAATTTCTTAATCTGCGTGTTCAATGGCATACGCTTTTCGGCTTTTTCCCTTCTAACTTCGGTTATCACCGCCATTATCAGATCTCCATGTTTTTCCGCTTCTTCATCCAGGCGTTTTTCATCCAGCGTTGGCCAAGCAGACAAATGTATACTTCTGTAGCCCTTCTCCTCAGCATACATCATCTGATAAATTTCGTCTGTCATATGCGGCGTTATTGGTGCCAGAAGCTGCAGAACCCTGTACCAGACCGTATACAACGTGTACTGCGCTGCCTTTCTCTTCTCTTCTCCGTAGAAATCTGGCTTATACAACCTGTCTTTTGCGGCTTCTATGTAGCAGTCGCAGAAAACATGCCACGTGAAGTTGCGGATTTCCTCCATAGCAATGTTGAACTGGCACCCCTCTAGAGCATCAGTCACTCTCTTCGTTAGCTTTTCAGCCTTGCTCAAAATCCACTTATCTAAAGGCTGAAGGATGTACTCCGCATTTTCATTTAGTGCAAAGTCTTTCAGTTGTTTGCTTACAAAGCGTGCAGCATTCCATAGCTTGATTAGAAAACGCCAGCCGTATTCAACATCTGGCCAGCGGAAGGGTATGTCTGAACCTGTAGCTCCACCGCCAGCAACCCACTGCCTTGTCGCGTCCGCCCCATATTTTGAGAAAACTTCTTGAGATGCCACGTAATTGCCGAATGACTTGTGCATTGAACGTCCATCCGTTCCCAAAACCATGCCGTTGATCAAGCAGCTTTTATACGGCTTTTCGTTGAAGAGAGCCAAGTGCCTAACCATCAGGTAGTATGCCCACGTGCGGATGATGTCCACACCAGAAGGATGCACATCAGCAGGGAAGAGCCGTCGCCAGTCTTCTCTATCGGGCCAGCCAGCGTGAACTGCACATGTTATGGACGAATCAAACCATGTGTCTAGGACGTCTCGTTCTGGCTTGAATTCTTTTGAGCCGCATTTTGAACATTTCTCAATTCTTGGACTTTCTATGCGTGGGTCTATTGGTAACCAATTCGGTTCGGCGAGAACTGTTTCGTTGCATTTTTTGCAGTACCATATTGGTATTGGTGTTGCGAACACTCTTTGTCGTGATATTACCCAGTCCCAGTCGAGTGATTTCGCCCAGTCTATTAGGCGGTATTTCATGTAGTCGGGATACCATTTGATTTCTAAAGCGTTTTTTTCTATTTGGTTGGTGAGGGTTCGTGTCTTCATAAACCATTGTTCCCTTTCAAGGACTTCAATTGGGGTGTGGCATCTCCAGCAAACGCTTACTTCCTGACTGATGGGTTCAATTTTTTTTAGTAATCCTTCGTTTTTCAAGTCTTCACTTATGGCTTTCTTGGCTTCTTCAGTCGTCATTCCGGCGTATTTTCCAGCGTTTTGGGTCATTTCACCTTTTTCATCAACACACGTTATGACTGGTAGGTCATGTTTCGCCACGCTTTTTACGTCTGCCTTGTCTCCATATGTGCATATCATCACAACGCCTGTTCCGAATTCTGGGTCTACAAGATCATCGGTTATGACTTCTACCGTTCTGTTTGTGGTTGGTACATGGATTTTTTTACCAACGTATTGTTTGTAACGTTCGTCGTGGGGGTTTACAGCTACGGTTACGCATGCCGGGATCAGTTCTGGTCGTGTGGTGGCTATTGTCAGGAAGACGCCGTCTTCAAGTCTAAACCCTATATAGTGTAGTTGTGCGGTTCTTGTTTCGTATTCCACTTCAGCATCTGCTATGGCGGTTTCGCATCTTGGACACCAGTTTACGGGATGCGTTCCACGGTAAATGAACCCTTTCTTATAGAGAAGAACGAAGGAAAGCTGGGTGCGTCTCCAATAGTCGGGATCCATCGTTTTATACTCTGTTGTCCAATCAATCGAACACCCAAGATTGGTAATCGCTTTCTTCATAACGCCTATATTCTTACCCACAAGCTCCTCGCACAGCTTTCGAAACTCGTCTGGAGGAAGATCAGTCTTTTTGATTCCATGCAGCCTCTCAACCTGCACCTCGGTGGGCAAGCCGTGGCAGTCCCATCCTTGAGGGAAATAAACGTTGTAGCCTCTCATACGCTTGTATCTGGCTACCATGTCGAAGTACGTCCAGTTGAGGACTAACCCCATGTGGAATTCACCTGAAGGGTAAGGCGGTGGAGTGTCAATGCTGAACGTGGGACGTGTCTTGTCATCCCAACTAAACCGGTAAACACCCATCTCTTCCCATCTCTTCTGCCACTTCCCTTCAATCTCAAGAATCTTGAATCCCTTAGGCAACGACTGCTTCACCATTACAACATCCTAAGCATGCTTAAACCTTAGGAAAAATAAATATACAGCTAAATAACAGTTACCCTCGGAAGGTTTAGGGGAGCTGGGATGTGACCCGGCTGAGAGGACGGTTGAACACCGTCGACCCTTAGAACCTGATCCGGATAATACCGGCGTAGGGAGTGAGCAACAAATGAGAATTGAATTTCGGGCTTTGCAAGTTGAGATCAACCTAAAGTTTCTCGATTTTTGAGGTGATGAATTAGAATGACTACTCAAATAAAAGCTGCAAGGGCAGGAAAAATAACAGAAGAAATTCGTATAGTTGCCAGAGATGAGGACCAGCCGCCTCAAAGCATACGTCAACGATTAGCAGAAGGAACAGTGATCATAACTCGAAATACTCAACGTGAAAATGTTCATCCAATAGGCATCGGCAAAGGATTAAGCACCAAAATTAACGCCAACATTGGAACCAGCCCTGATTTGTGCGATCTTGAGTTGGAAATTGAAAAGGCAAAAATCGCGGTTAAATTTGGTGCAGACACCATCATGGACCTCAGTACTGGCGGTGATCTAGATAAAATACGAAGGACAATAACAAAAACCGTTAATGTTCCCATTGGAACAGTTCCCATATATCAAACAGCCATAGAAGTTGCTAAGAAAAAAGGTTCAATCATGCATATGACAGAAGATGACATTTTCAGCACCATAGAAAAACAAGCAAAAGATGGCGTTGACTTCATGACAGTACATTGTGGAGTAACCCAACAAATCGTTAAACGACTTGCCAAGCATCCTCGCTTAATGGGAATCGTAAGCCGCGGGGGAACTTTCCTCGCTGCATGGATCCTTCACCATAAAAAGGAAAATCCTTTATACGCAAACTACGACTACCTCCTAGAAATAGCCGCAGAATACGATCTTGCTTTAAGCCTCGGAGACGGACTTAGACCAGGATGCATTTTTGACTCCACAGATTGGCCTCAAGTTCAGGAACTGCTAACCATAGGAGAACTTGTAGAGAGAGCAAAAGCTGCAGACGTACAAGCTATGGTTGAAGGACCAGGACATCTACCATTAAATAACATAGAAGCTAATGTTCAGCTTGAAAAATCCATATGCAAAGGCGCGCCATTTTATGTCTTAGGTCCCGTGGTAACTGAAATAGCACCAGGATACGATCACATTGTCGGAGCCATCGGAGGAGCAATAGCTGGGCTTGCTGGTGCTGACTTCCTGTGTTATTTAACGCCCTCCGAGCACTTAGGCCTTCCAAATTTGGAAGATGTAAAGGAGGGAGTAATAGTCACGAAAATAGCAGCACACGCTGTCGATATTGTGAAACTTGGGTTTAAGGCATCGGCACGTGACTTAGCCATGGCGAAAGCTAGAGCAGACCTTGACTGGAAAAAACAAATTGAAAATGCTTTAGACCCGGAAAAAGCCCGGAAAATTCGTAGCCGAGTGAAACTGAAAAGCCCAGAAACTTGTTCGATGTGTTCTGAATATTGTGCCATAAAAATTTTAAGGGAAGCATTAAAAGCTGAAGCCCAATGTCTATGACAAGTAAAGCCTCAGTTTTAAGAGGAACATGAATGTTTAGCATTGAGAAGGTGAAAGGCAAACTCCCAGTGGCTATTACGATTGCTGGTAGCGATTCTGGAGGAGGCGCGGGAATCCAGGCAGACCTCAAAACTTTTGCGGCTTTAGGTGTTCATGGCACAACAGCAATCACTTCTATCACAGCTCAAAACACTTGTTTGGTTATGGCTGTTGAAGACTTGAAACCGGAAATAATTAGAGAACAAATTGAGGCGGTAGCTGAAGACTTAGGCATTGACGCTGGAAAAACTGGAATGCTTCACACAGAAGAAATAATCAAAACTGTTTCTTCAGAAGTTTCAAAATACAGGTTTCCACTTGTTGTCGACCCAGTTATGATTGCCAAGTCAGGAGTAGCTCTCTCGAAACCCGAGGCTATGGACGCTCTGGAAAACTATCTTCTGCCAAAAGCCACGGTCATAACACCCAACAGGTTTGAGGCTCAGAAACTTGCTGATATAAACATTAAAAATTTAAAAGATGCAGAGGTTGCAGCTAAGAAAATCTCTGAAATGGGACCAAAAGCTGTTGTAATTAAGGGTGGACATTTAGAAGGGAATGATGCAATTGATCTTCTCTACTATGGGGGCAAGTTTAAAACGTTTAGCGCTCCAAGACTTGACGTTAAGACTACACATGGAACTGGTTGCAGTTTTTCAGCAGCCATAGCAGCTGAACTCGCCAAGAAAACGGATGTACTAGTAGCTGTTGAAAAAGCTAAGGAAATTGTAACTTTAGGTATAAGGTTTGGTCTAGAAATTGGGAAGGGCTATGGTCCAGTAAACCCAATGGCTCATCTTTACCGTGAATCTTCAAGATACAATGTTTTGATGAATTTGGAAAAGGCTAGAGCGTTGCTTGAGACAACCCCTGAAGTTGCAATGCTTGTGCCTGAAGTGGGTATGAACATTGCCATGGCAATCCCTTACGCAGAAAGCATCGATGATGTGGCTGCCATAGAGGGCAGAATCGTCAAAACATGCAAAGGCGCTAGGGCTGCTGGCAACCCAAAATTTGGATGCTCTTCACATTTAGCCAGATACCTACTTGAAATAGTCAAGCATGACAAAAAAAAGATGGTTGCGATTAACCTGAAGTTTTCAGACGATGTTCTTAAAACTCTGGAAAAATGGGGTTTGACAATATCGTTCTACGACCGGAAAAAGGAACCTGAAGAAATCAAAAAAGTTGATAGAATGACCGTGCCTTGGGGTGTAAAGGAGGTCATAAAAAAGGTTGGAAAGGTTCCAGATGTAATTTACCATAGAGGCGATGTCGGTAAAGAGCCTATGATAGTTATTTTAGGTAAGCAAGCCTGTGATTTGGCGAAACTTACAGTGCAGCTTGCGAGGGAAATAGAAAAGAAATGAAAACACGAATTGTATATGTCAAAAAGTTGGCTATAGTTATTGTTTTCTCAGCCTTAGGAGTGGCTATAGCACCTTTCTTTTGGTTCTGGTTTCTAGGGACACAAGCTAATCCGACTCAGCATATGGTTAACGCAATTTTAGGGGTGCTTGTAGGTCCATTCTGGGCAGCGATTGCAGCGATTTTTATAGGAACTATAAGAAACATGTTGGGTATAGGCAGTCCATATGCCTTTCCCGGCGGAATACCCGGCGGAATAATTGTCGGTATAGTCTACTGGCTTCTTAAACGCCTTAAAATGAGCGAAAAAATACGTTTGATAGCAGCTTTTACAGAGCCAATAGGAACACTGTTAATAGGTGTTCCACTTTCTCTTTTTCTTTTTGCTCCATGGATAGGGACCCAAAATCTTTTAGATTTAGCAGCAGAGGAAGGAGCATTTTTTGCTTTCTTAATTTTGGGAGCTGGCTGGGCTTTAAGCTGTGTTCCTGGGAGTATAATGGGATTCATCATCCTTTTAATTTTAAATAGAGTTGGGATAAACAGGGAGACTTTGTTTGGCGAAAAATAAGAAGAAAGTGCAATTGAAAGGCAGAGAAATCCTTGGCAAGAGAGTGCTAATATTGGGTGAAGTCGGTTCTGGAAAAACCAAGTTGGCAGCCGAGCTACTTCAAGAATTAATGATGCTGGTGAATCCTGAACAAATAACCGTTATTGATTTGGCTCCGCAAAGAGTAGGTGAAGTTGGTGGAAAGTTAACGGAGTACGTGAACATAAATAGTGGGGTTAGATATTTTTCACCAAAAAATGTTTACACGCCTAGATTGGCCAGTACCTCGCCCGAGCGACTGTTACATTATGCAGAATTGAACAGAAAAAGTATGGAACAATTGTTTAATATGTTCATTCGAAACGTCACCGAAGTTCTTGTCCTAAATGATGTTACGCTCTATCTTCATTTAGGTAGACTAGAAACCGTTTTGAAATGTGTAAAGTTGGCAAGGACTTTTTTAACTACAGCATATCATGGCTCAAAACTTGCTAAGGATTTAGGAACCGGGATAAGCTCAAGAGAAAGACAATTGACTGATAAACTAGCTACTTTCATGGATTTGACTGTTAGAATTAATTAATTTCTAAAAAGGGAACTCCTATGAGAGAATTCTTTCAGGAAAATTGTAGATGTTTATACGTTTTCCTCGTGCAAATCCAATTAAGGTTAAATCTACATCCTTAGCAACTGCGATGCCAGAATCTATTGCTACAGCCAAAGAGGCCACAATGGGCAAGCCAACCCTCGCTGTTTTACGAACTATGTCACCCGTTAACCGCCCAGTCAAAGCAAGAAAGTATTCACTGAAAACAGTTTTGTTTAAAGCTCCGATGCCAATTACCTTGTCAACAGCGTTGTGACGGCCAACATCCTCAGCGAAAGCCACAAGATTTCCGTCGCTTTTGTAAATCGCAGCAGCATGCACTCCGCCAGTTTTCTTAAAAGTCTCAGCGATGGAGTTTAAGCGGTTAACGCAGCTCAGGATGATTTCAGCTTTGACTGTCAAGTCTGACTTAAGCTTAGGAAGCCTCGCCGAAATTTGATAAGGCGATGGACTGCCGCATGCTGAAAGAATTATGCGGGAGAAAGGCTTTAGAAGTTTCAATCTTTTTTCTAAGTCAATATTCGGTTTCAGTTTTACACGGCAAAAACTTTTCTTTCTGAAGCTTATTTCCTCGATTTCTTCGACTGATTCTATGATTCCCTCTGAAAGCAGATGACCGACAGCTAATTCTTTCAAGTTTGAGGGTGAACAGAAAATGGTTGCGTAATGTGTTTTTTTAACGGAAATGTGTAACGGTTTTTCTTCTGCCACGTAGTCCGTCATTTTACGAGTTTCTTTGGCGGCAACATCAACTTTTACAATTTCAACCTTTAACATGATGCTCACTTCTTCAATTCTGAAAGGATGAAATCCACAATCGCATCGGCAATGTTGACTCTTGCAACTGATTGCAAGCCTCTCCACCCGGGTTGACTATTAACCTCGACGAAAAGAGGCCCCTTAGAACTTTCTAAAATGTCTACGCCAGCGATTTTGCATTCGATGAGTTCTGCTGATTTGGCAGCCATCTCCTCAAGTGTTTTATCAAGCTTTATTGAAACCGGTTTGGCTCCTTGGCTGTAATTGGTTTTCCATGTGTCTGCGACACGCTTCATTGCTGCGACAACACAGCCGCCTATGACAAAGGCGCGGATGTCGGAAAAGCCGTGGGGGACGAACTCTTGGAGGTATATCACGCCGTGATAGAATGTTATGGCCCTAAAGATTGTGGCGGCAACTTCCAGGTCCGTAACTCTTGTTGAACCCATTCCCCTTGAACCGAAAATCGGCTTCACAATAACGTCTCCGCCCAATTCAACAAAAGCCTTTAACGCTTCGTCAACATTTTCGGTAACCGCTGTACGCGGCACAGGTATGTCGTTCTCTTCCAAAATTGTCAGAATAGCATACTTGTCAACGCAGTGTTCAATCGCTTCAGGCGAGTTTATAACGTACAAGCCTAAACGTTGAAGACGAT
>JAOUPS010000094.1 GCA_029879735.1 Candidatus Bathyarchaeota archaeon
CGAAGATTACTGGGCAAACAAGAAACGTGTTGATAGTTGGGTATGGGGTTCCGGGAATAACGGAGGAGAAGCTGAAAGGGGCTGTGGAAACGACAATATCGTACGTTAAAATGGTTTCATATGGAGAGACCGAAACGATAAAAGTTTTCAACGCGCAGTAACTATGGAAAAGATGCCTGCTGATTAAGGCGCCCGACATCTCAGACAATAGTCAGTACGATGAAAAGTTAATATGTTGTCGTGCGATGATTTAATTCAGGAAGTAACCGAAAATGGTTTATCCTCCTCATATTCCTAGGCCTCTTAAACGTCCGGAAGAGCAGAGGTGGCCGTCACCCACTCCGCTTCCAGTGGTACCGGCAGAAGACATCGTCAAAATATTGGAACAGATTCTTAAGAAACTCGACGCAATCGAAAAACGATTAGACAACATGGAAAAACTACTAGCACAAACGCATCCAACCGCTCCTTAGCACGCCTTTGCCAACCAATACGAACAACGGGAAAGCAAAAGTTTTTAGCCATACGCCTAAATAGAGAACGGTGCTTTGAGCGTGTCTTTCCGTGCTAGAATGGAGCAAACAGCAAAAAACAGAAAATCCAACATAGTTTTAGCCCTAGATTTTCCCTTTGAAAAATCGGAAAACCGCGAGACCCTCTTCTCCCAAGCAAAACACACTTTAGAAGCAGTGCACCCCTACATTTGCGCTGTAAAGTTTAACCGTCACCTCATTCTTCCTCTCGGCACATTCAACGATGTTCAAAAACTTGTTGAAAAAGTCCACGACATGAAATTACTGACGATAATGGACTGCAAAGTAAACGACATAGGCTCAACAAACCAAACAATCGCAGAATACTATTACGCTGCTGGCTTCGACGCACTAACAGCCAATCCCTTCGTGGGGTGGGAAGAAGGCTTAAAACCCGTTTTCAGTGTCGCGCGTAGACTGCAACGCGGCGTAATCCTCCTAGTCTACATGAGCCACAAAGGAGCAAGCGAAGGCTACGGACAAACAATCTTCGACGCCGAAACAGGTGAAAAAGCTCCCCAATATGTATCATTTGGGAAAAAAGCCTTAAAATGGGGCGCCGACGGCGCTGTAGTGGGCGCAACATACCCAGAAAAAATAAGAGAAGTACACAAAATACTCGGCGAAAAAATCCCAATCTATTCACCCGGAATAGGCACTCAAGGCGGAGCTATCGAATCAGCTTTGAAAGCAGGAGCACGTTACCTAATCGTAGGACGAACAATAACACTTGCAGAAAATCCAGCGGAGACCGCTAAGAAAATCAGAGACCTCGCAAATCAATGTAAATGAAACTGAACACAATTAAAAATAAAGCGTGTTATCTTCCTCTTCTTTCCCAAAGTTCCTTTTTCAGCAAATCTCTAACAGAAGACCTTATAGCTGCGCTTCTACTCGGATACATATTTCTCCTTACAAGCTCATCCAAGCCTTCAAGATAAGCTTCTGGTAATAGAACCGTTACGAGTTTCATGCACTCTTCACCTTTGGAATATATTATGTAGATGACATGTGGTAAATATAAGGTTTGATCACCCTTCAGATTCGAAGGTTGTGTTTGATCGTCCACAGGTCTTTCTTTAGTCCCTAAGATGCTGTCCTTCGGATTTGTCTCTTCCAGAGAGCACTTCAGCTTTTTAAGAAATGACTTAAAATTTGTTCTCTGTTCTAAGCGGGTTTGTGGTCAAAAATGAAATGTTGTGAACATCAAGCCTAAGAACCTACACCAAAAATGTTATTATAGAACTTCAGTAACAGATTATGAATTGACTTCTGGAGAATAATCGCATGCCAAATGAACGGTATGTCTACATCTTGTTATCCGAGGAGAAATGGTGGAACAGACTTTGCGGGCGAAACAGAAACAGCAGTCAGATGCACGCTTTCGTGCGAAGAAGCCGTGTAGGTCCCCTTAGAGCCCAGAAGCTTCTCTTCTACGTTAATAAGCCGGTGATGCAGATCCGGGGAGTTGCAGACTTCATTGAGCGTTTAGTTGGAGATTATAAGGAACTTTGGGACGCGCATGGGGATGAAACTTGTTTTAAAACTTTCGATGAGTATGTCGTTTTTCTTCGGGGCAGAACAACAGCAACTTTCATCAGATTCACAAATTTCCGTGAACTCACAGATCCCGTATCAATGGAGATTATAAGTGAGGTTCTCGGGGTTCTGAGGATGCCGGCGATGGGTAAATACTTAAATCGTGAAACCGCAAATCAGTTGATAATCTGAAGGGAGGAAGCTAAATTGGAGAAACTTGATCCAAAAAGCTTCGTTGAAGCCCGAATTGAAGAGTTGAGAAAAGCCATTGGCAATGAACGGGCTTTAGTGGCTGTTTCTGGCGGTGTTGACAGCACGACATGTGCCGTGCTGATGCATAAGGCGATAGGTGAAAACCTTGTCTGCGTGATTTTGGACGATGCTTTCATGCGGGAGGGTGAACCTGAGCATGTGGCTGAAATTTTGTCTAAGCCGCCTTTCAATGTGCTGATGAAAATAGTTGATGTTCGTGAACGCTTTCTAGAAGCCATGAAAGGTCTAAGGGACGCTGAAGAAAAACGGAAAAAGTTTCGTGAAACCTTCTATCAAGCGCTCAGCGAAACCGCCAAGAAAGAAGGCTGTAGAATCCTTGTGCAAGGCACAATACGTGCGGACATCGATGAAACGGTGGCCGGCGTAAAAACACAGCACAACGTTTTGGAACAGATGGGCATAAACCCAATGGAACGCTTCGGCTTTAAAGTGGTTGAACCCCTCGTAACGTTGTACAAGGAACAAGTGAGGATGGTTGCAAGATACCTAGGATTGACAGCTGAGTTTTCTGAAAGACAACCATTTCCAGGACCAGGTCTATTAGTTCGGGTGGTTGGAGAGATTCATCCCGATAAGTTAGAGACTGTTAAGAAAGCTACAGCCATCGTTGAACGTGAACTCGCACAGCATAAGCCCAGCCAATACTTCGCCGTAATCATCGACACCAAAGAAGTTTTACAGAAATCTGTAATTGCCCACGTCCAAGAAGCCGCGGCACGACTCCTTAACGTCCCCTCAAGAAACATCCATGTAAAAGTATTTAAGGACAAGGCTACTGGAGTGAAAGGCGGTGAAAGACGCTACGGTGATATAGTTGGAATAAAAGTTGAAACTATGAACGGGCGGGTTCACCAGACAGTCATCCAGAATCTTATATCCCTCCAAGCAAGGATAATCACTGAAAACCCAGCGGTTGCAAGAGTCTTCTATGCAGTTAAGGATTTGCCTGAGAAAAAACCTTATGTTATTGGCATAAGGGCTGTTCAAACCAAGAACTTCTTGACTGCGCAAGTTTCGGGCATACCATGGACAACATTGGACAGAATTGCAGAAAAAGTGATTGAGGGATGCCTGAACGTGTCAACAGTCTATTATGACGTCACTCCAAAACCTCCTGCAACTATTGAGATGGAGTAGAGACACGCTAAGAAAACGTATAAGTGCTTGGAAACGTTTTACCCTGTGAGTAGTCATGTTTCGTGTTAGAGTAAACAAAATCGAGTCTATCCGCGATTTAGATGGGAATCTTGGAAAACGCATAGAATTAGTTGAAGAGCGGAAAATCCCTAGCTTTGTTGTTAGGCCCCGAACCGAAGAGGCAAAGATGGTGCAAGACGTTCTCCAAGCTGTGCAGCAGCAGTTGCCAATGCTCCCGGCGAAGAGGCAGTTTGCGATTCCGAAAATAATTTTGTTCTTGACGGAGCAAGAGTGTGAGAGCCTAGGTATAGACTTTGATGTGAACCAAGTTTACGAAATAACGCTTAAGAATCAAGCCATAATGTTCAGGAAAACCGCATAACGTCTTTTCTTATCTGCTTTAGGGTTGAATGCTTCGGGTGGAAGGAAAGCACGAACATCATGTTCCTTAAAGCCTTATAGATCTCTTGTATGTTGGATTCTCCACTTTTATGGCAGTAGATTGGGATGGGTTTTTCGTCGCCGTTCTTGTAGTAAACGTATATAGGAGCGAATTCTTCGCTGAAGGTAATGATCTTCACGTCCAACTCTAATAGTTCAGCCGTTTTCTCCGCCGCGATGCTAACGGATTCTAATCGCTTTCCACGAGACGCAAAAATTGAGGCGTAAACCAACAGTTTCCCGTTACAGTTCTCTGACATCCACGTTCACCAAAAACTCGACAATACGCAAACAGTTTTAAAGCGAACGATGAAACGACACTTTTAAACTGTGGAGAGAGATAAGTTAAAATGAAAACAATAAAACCCTCAAACCGCAAAATTTTCAGAAATTATCGATGGGAACGGTGAAGCCATGAAAGTTAGGGCACGCGTCTTCCTGAGTGGCAGAGTTCAAGGGGTATTCTTCAGGTCAGAAATAAGATATGAGGCTAAGAAACTTGGCGTGAAGGGGTGGGTTCGCAATCTGCCAGACGGCAGGGTTGAAGCAGTCCTTGAAGGAGAGGAAAAAAGTGTGAAAGAACTTGTAGAATTCTGCAGACGGGGGCCATCCGGAGCGAGGGTTACGGGCATAGATGTTATGTGGGAAAATTACACTGGCGGGCTTAAAGACTTTGAAATAAGATATGGGTATCGATTCTAAGCGAGAAATGACGCAGCGTTTGTTTCAAGTTCTTTTTTTCGGTACTCTAAAGTGGGACTCTTTTCCAGCGCTTATGTAGTCTCCGCCTATTCCGCGTACTACTGACGCTATTTTGGCGAAGTTTTCTGAACCCAAAAATTGACGAGGCTTTATCACTAAGTAATCTTCCTTTTCCTCAAAACTAAGCAGGCTCTCTAAATCCTCAGGGAACATCATTTTAACGTCTTCTATCGATGTCTCCTTCTCGGGGGCTTCAGGCGTTACGGGTGCGGGTGCTGGAGCAGCAGGCGGCTGAGCGATTTGTGAAACCGCTAAGGATTTTAGGGACGCGGAAACCTGTTGTAGGTCTTCTGTAACCCTGTTTAAGATTATAAGAAGCTCATCAATTCTTTCTGTTAGCTTCTCAACATTCTCCCTTTCTTCGCTCATCTCTTTTCCTTCCAAGTCATTAATACTTAACGTATTTATTAATTGTTTGTGAACCCTTAGTAAATTGGAGATATGTGTTGAAATGTTAGATTAGACGGAGAGTCCACTACGCGTGATTGAGATTGACGGGAGTCAGAAGAGCGGAAGCGGCACAATCCTTAGGCTATCGGTTGCTCTAGCCGCAATACTAGAACGGCGGCTACACATCTACAACATCAGACAGAACAGACCGCAACCGGGTTTGAGACCTCAACATTTGGAAGCGGTCTTGACAGCTGCAAAGCTCTGCAACGCCGAACTGGAAGGCGCAAGGCTTAACTCGCGTGAGCTATGGTTTAGGCCTAAAGAGGTGAAAGGTGGAAAATTTCAGGCTGAGATTGGCACTGCTGGAAGCATTCCGATGCTTTTGATGACTGTTCTGCCAATCTGTGCTTTCGCAAAGGACACCGTGCATTTACGCGTATCGAAGGGCGGAACAGATGTTTCACATTCACCCACTATTAATTATATGCGATATGTGTTTCTGTCAACGCTAAAACGTATGGGACTAAACGCAGCGTTAACAGTGCATAGGTATGGTTATTATCCTAAAGGCATGGGTGAGGTAACAATAACCGTGGAGCCGTGCAAGTTTCTGCAACCACTAGGCTTAGAGAACTTCGACAAAATAAAAGCCATAAAGGGAGTTTCGGTCTGTACGTTCCTCGCTGAAAGAAAGGTTGCTGAACGTCAGGCAAAAGCGGCAAGCGGCTATCTAAGAGAAAGGGGATACACGGCAGACATTCAAATAGTAAATGACCAGTCGAATCCATTGCAGAAGGGCAGCTCCCTTGTCTTATGGGCTGAAACCGACACTGGTGCAATTTTGGGAGCCGACGCAATCGGCGAACTCAGGAAAGCAAGTGAAACTGTCGGAGAGGAGGCTGCTGAAAAACTTTGTGCAGAAATTTCCGCCAAGCCCACGGTTGATGTGCATCTGGCTGACATGCTCATTCCGTACGTAGCGTTGGCAAAAGGCAGTTCGGTATACCTAACGCGAACGATTTCAGACCATTTGGAAGCAAACATGTGGCTTGCTGAAAAAGTACTGAACGTGAGATTCAACGTTGAAAAAGTGGATGGGCTTTACAAGATTGAGAAAGTTGGCTGACAGTCGAGGATGAAACAGAAGTTAACTTTATTTTACACGTTAATTAGAGCATTAAAAGAAAATAAATCCTAGTGGTTTGATGTCTAAACGATCCGTGTGTGTTAGAGTTCCGAAAATTCATGTCGAAAAAGCTATAATTTTAGCCAATAAGCTGAAAGTCGTTAACAGAGAATTAGAAATCCAAAGAGACAAGGATTTCGTTTACATCCCGCTTATTCATCAGCCATCAGGAAGCGAGTTGGAAACATTTAAGAAACGAGTGCCAGACTGCGAATTTTTAACCTATGTTTTTCCAGAAGGGAAGAAGCGAGTTAAAACGTTTGTCGAATTGCTTGAGGACAAGTTTCCCCCACATTTACTGGCTAGCTTGCCGCGTGCGATAGACTTTGTCGGAGATATAGCAATAATTGAGGTTCCGCCGGAGCTTGACGCACGCAAAAGTGTCATCGGCGAGGCAGTTCTGAAAGCACATAAGAACGTGCGGGCGGTGCTTGCCAAGGCAGGCGCTGTCAGTGGAACTTATCGATTAAGAGAGTTCAGCATAATTGCTGGAGAGCCTAAAACCGAAACGATCCATAAAGAGTACGGATGCCAGTATTACGTGGACCTTGCCAAAGCCTACTTTTCTCCACGCCTCTCATACGAACACAACAGAGTTGCGTCTCTCGTCAAAGAAGGCGAAACGGTTGTAGACTTGTTCGCTGGTGTAGGTCCCTTCGCGATATTAATCGCAAAAACCCACGAAAACGTGAAGGTCTACGCCGTAGACGTGAACCCGCACGCGGTTGAGTTTCTAAAGAAAAACGTTAGGCTGAACAGGGTTGAAGGAAAAGTGTATCCGATCTTGGGGGATGCAAAACAGATTGTTGAGCAAAGGCTTTCGGGGGTTGCGGACCGTGTGGTTATGAATTTGCCTGAGAAAGCCGTAGAGTTTGTGGATGCTGCATGTGAAGCAATAAAGCCAACGGGCGGCATAGTGTACTTTTACAGTTTTGTGAATGCTTCTGATTCGTTGGAAAACATAACGCGACGGTTCGTAGATGCTGTTAAGGAGTCTGGAAGGGAAGTTGAAAAGATTTTGTTTTCAAGGTTTGTTCGTGCCACAGCTCCTTACGAGTGGCAAGCCGTTTTAGACGCAAAAATCTGTTAAAGTTTAACTTTTTTGTCATTTTCCTGGCATGTGCCTCTCGATATTCAGTTCCTAGGGTTCTTTCTCTTCTATGTAGCGTAATGCTTATTTCAGGTTCCAC
>JAOUPS010000056.1 GCA_029879735.1 Candidatus Bathyarchaeota archaeon
GCCGTTTTAGACGCAAAAATCTGTTAAAGTTTAACTTTTTTGTCATTTTCCTGGCATGTGCCTCTCGATATTCAGTTCCTAGGGTTCTTTCTCTTCTATGTAGCGTAATGCTTATTTCAGGTTCCACTGTCCAAGAAACAAGTCCCTTATACAATTTTTATGTTCGCAATGTTTATATAATTTTTAATCATTACTTTTATTGGGAGAGGGAAAAATCATAACTCTCCAAAAGCCTCAAAAGTCACAAATGTCGTCGTTGTAACAAGAGGCTGTTCAGTATCATTTCCAACTCACGCGGATAAGCAATGAAAGCTTCGTTTTCAAACTCGGCTAGCAAAAGTCCAAGCCGAAAATCCCTCTCCTTCTTTTTTTAATCAGCGCCCTCTCATCCTTCTATCTCTTAAACTCATAAATATCTGAAAGTTGCGTTCTTTAGCTAGGGAGAAAGGAGGATTGGAATGGAAATTATCATCTGTGACCCAATGTTTTCTGTTTCTGCTTTGCCTTAACATTCGTAGTAGCATGGAACATAACTCAGAAATCAGCGTGGAAATTTGTGGGTGCATTAAACTTTGATAGTTAATGTAATCTTCACTTTTTGCTTTGGATTACTAAGCTTTTCCACGAGTTTCCTTGACAAGTCGAGTGCAGCCTTGTCTGCTTGGATTGCCAACGTTCGGCTGCAAACATAACTGCTTTTTCTCAAAACCATGTCTGTTGGATCCGTCAAAATTAGCCGTGGGCTTCCAAAGGCATTCACCACTTCAACAACTTCTCCGGCCTCGATTAACATGGTCATTTTTTCGTTTTCCTTCCGTAAATTCTCCTTGAATTTAGGAGGCAAATCAGTTGCAGCCTTGTTCGCTGACACTGCGATAATGCAGTCGCCTTGCTTTGATAATTGGGTTTCTTTAGTGATTTCTAGCGTTGACTCATGCGTGGCTTGAATGTTCTCGTGTCCGTAGGCAAAAATAATTTCGGTTATTTCCATGGTACACATCTCTTGCTGTTGCAGAACAAGTTTTGGTGTTATTCAAGGATATCTATTGAATCAACTTTTCCGTCTCCGTCCAGATCGAAACCTTGTATGACGGTTGCAAACGTGTCTTCGCCATGATAGTCTTTCAATGTTTTCTTCCAAAAGCTTGTTAGGGCCAAGACACATGCTTTGGTGCCTACAGCTTTGTTTCCCGCCAAAACTATAACTCGCTTGGTGTCGTCCCATGGATTCACAATTTTTGCTATCAGCCCGACAGTATCCGCTGTATAAACGTGTGAAGTTTTTCTAGAAACCAAACCACCGAACAAGAACCCCTGCTCTGAAGGTTGCATGTTAAACCCTATCGGCAAATACTCGTTGACTTCTTGTGTCAGAAGGTTTGTTCCAGGCCCGCCCACAAGAATAAGGTTGTTCTTCTCCTCTTTTTCGGCTTTCACGTCAACGTCAAGCTTTATCGCGAATTCCTCGGGCATTTTTGTGAACTGTCCCAAAAAGAATGTTAAGTAGGAAGCGTAATGGCCATCTCTTGCGCTTGTTTTGAAGGGTCCGTGGGGTGTTGGACTGCCCACGACTAGTTTTCCTTCGAATCTGCCGTCTTCTCTGATGAATTTATTGAAGAATTTTTGGATTTGCTGATTCATGCTTAGAAGCGAAAGCCTCTGTATTGTTCTGTATCCTTGTGGAAGCTCTATTCCAAACGCTGGCGAAACCGCCTTGTAGTATTTTGCTATGGCTCCTTTCTTCTTCTCCTCTCTGGTAACGACTATGGCTCCCGCCTTCGCCAACTTTCTTGTATGATAGTAGACTTTCTGCTCGTGAATGCCCAGTTTTCTAGCTACTTCTAACGGGTACATTTCCCTTTCAGAAAGCATGACCAAGATCTTCCAAGTAAGCCTATTCAAAATCATCTTCAGTTTCTGCGGATCCTTCACCATCGTGATTTCTTTAACTTTTTGTTTTTTGTCCTCTTCGTGAAGCAGCAGTTTTTTATCCATGGCCTTTCATAAGCATAAAGCAGCATCCATTATTAAAATTTTTATTATGGTAAACCATCAAAATGATAAGGTTCAACTGATATAGCCTGAATAGAACAGTCGGATGAAAATGACTTGCTGTTACCTTACCGGGATACTTCCACGAACAAAGGAGCTTATTGAGGCTACCAGAGCCTACGACAGAGGAAGAGTTAATGAAAAGGAACTTGAAAAGGCTTTTGAAAATGCCACCCTGAAGGTGATAGATACCCAATTATCCACCGAATTCAGCTACATCACTGATGGAATGCTCAAATGGCAAGACCTGTTCAGACCCTTCACAGAAAATCTAAGCGGAGTAAGAATAGGAGGTCTAGCTAGGTGGTTTAACAATAACACGTTTTACAGGAAGCCAATAATAGTAGGCGATATACGGCGAAAGAAAAGTATAATCGAAGAAATAACCTATATCAAATACCTACCCAAAAACTCCCCTTGGAAAGCAATTCTACCAGCACCATACACGTTTGCCCAACTGTCTGAAAACCAGTTCTACACTGACAAAATAGAACTCATGTTCAAATATGCCAAAATATTAAGAGAAGAAATTGAAGGCTTAGCCAGACTAGGTTTCAAATATGTTCAATTAAGCGACCCAGCCTTGGTCTATAAGCCAATTGCCACGTCCATGGCAAGTGACGAGCTGAGCCTCATAGGCGAAGCGTTAAAAGTTGCAGTTAAAGGAATAATCATAAAAACATGTCTTCAGACATTTTTTG
Source organism: Candidatus Bathyarchaeota archaeon (assembly GCA_029879735.1). Taxonomy (GTDB): domain Archaea; phylum Thermoproteota; class Bathyarchaeia; order Bathyarchaeales; family Bathycorpusculaceae; genus JAOUPS01. Next base: position 2,754 of record JAOUPS010000056.1, read on the forward strand.
GAGATTTCTCAAAAATTTTACCCGAAGCCCTGGACTTTCCGGTAGATCATGTGGGAATTGATTTGTACGAAACAAATTTTGAAAAGTTGAAAGAGTACAGCTTTGAAAAGGGCGTTGCATTAGGTTTGGTGGATTCAAGAGATTCACTGGTTGAAAATGAGGATGAATTGGTTACAGTTGCCAAGGAAATCATGGAATCCATTGATAGCTCTAAGGCATGTGAGGTTTTTATTTGTCCGAACTGTGATTTAGAGTTTCTGCCATGGAAAAGGGCGGAAGAGAAAACGAAAGTCATCAGCTGCGTGGCTAAACGTCTCAAGGAGGAGTTTTTATGAATAAGCTGTTTCCGACACAAGAAATAGGGAGCCTAGCCAAGCCTCGATGGAGAGTTAAAGGCTACAGAGGAAAACCGCTGTCAAAGGAAGAGATAACTGAAGCTGTAGATTGGGGTAGAAAACTAGGAATTGAAGATTTGGACGAACTGATTAAGCTATTGAGTGAAACTGATTCTGGTGATAGGAAGAGAGCCATGCTTGAATGGTCTGCCAAATATGCCATTCGGTTCTTTGAGTCAGCGGGTTTAGACGTTGTTTTTGCTGGGGAACAATGGAGATCGGAAATGTATGAGCACGTCATAAGAAAGACTACTGGTTTCAAGTTTTTAGGATGCGTAAAATGCTTTGACTATCGATATTTCAATAAGGCAGCATGCATAGACAAACCGAAATATGTGGGATCCTTATATCTCGACGAGTTCCTATTCGCAAAGGAAAATACTGAAAAAGAATTAAAGGTGCCTTTCACAGGTCCTTATACACTTGTCGATTGGACCTTTAACGAGTTCTATGAGAAGAGGCTCAGCGGAGAATTTAGGGACTTTAAGAGGAGGAAATTGGAGGCTAAGAGAGAGTTTCTTTTCGACTTGATAAAAAAGGTGATAAGACCGGAAATAAGCAAATTGGTCGATGCTGGAGCGAAGTGGATTCAGATAGATGAGCCTGCGGCAACAACCAACCCAACAGATGAGGAAATGGAGTTGTTTTTGGAATCCTTTAATGAAACGGTTAAAGGTTTCAACTGCGCCTTCAGCCTACACAACTGCTACAGCAACTACGAGGTTTTGGCTAAACACGCTTGCAAACTGCGAAATTGCAGTCAACTGGCTCTTGAATTCGCAAACAGGGATAGCAGACAAGCCGGAATAGGAGACCCAAGGACAGGCTACAAAGAAATAAAATTGTTTGAAGATTATGGCTTCCGTGGAGACTATGGTTTAGGAGTAATAGACGTGCATACCAATTTTGTTGAGCCGCCAGAACTTGTCAGAGATAGGATATTGCATGTTGTAAAGATGATCGGTGACCCCGGCAGAATATATGTTAGCACAGACTGTGGCCTGAGAACGCGAAAATGGGAATTAAGCTTCAAAAAGCTTAAGAACATGGTTTTGGGAGCTGAACTGGCTAGGAAGGCTTTGAAATAAAGTACTATTATAAAAATTTTATTAGGGCTTTCACCAAAATAGTTGCAGTTTTCACGTTAAGTTTTCGTGCAGTATGAAAAGCGCTTAGAAAAATCTTTTAAAATTGAGATTTTTCTCCTAAAAAAGCTTATAGGATTAAGAAGCTTGAATAACGCTTGCAGAAGTCGAAATTAGGCGATGAGGCTCAGAGATGTGTGGGATATTCGGTTGCATTTTGAAGAATGGAAACGCAGCGCCTATAATACATGCTGCTTTAAAAAGGCTTGAATATCGCGGCTACGACTCTGTTGGAGAAGCAACCCTGTACAACGGTAGGCTTTACATAAAAAAGGACCAAGGAAAAATCGACGAGGCTCACAAAATCCATAACCTAGATGATTTACCCGGAAACCTCGGCGTTGGACATACAAGATGGGCTACGCATGGTGCCCCCTTAGAGGTTAATGCACATCCGCATGTTGATTGCAGCAAGCAGATAGCAGTTGTCCATAACGGTATCATAGAGAACTTTGCTGAGTTGAAGCTGGAGCTGGAGAACCGTGGTCATGTTTTCATATCTAAGACTGACACGGAAGTTATAGCCCACCTTATTGAGGAAAACTTGAAGACTAACCCTTCTCTTGGTCTCGCTGAGGCTGTGCTTGAAGCCGTGGGGAGACTTGACGGTTCATACGCGATTGCTGTGATTTCAACGAAGGAACCTGACAAGATAATATGTGCTAGAAATGAAAGTCCACTGGTTATTGGGGTGAATGAAAATGCGATTTACTTTGCTTCTGACATCCCCGCATTTTTGCCACTAACCAACAGAGCAGTCATGATTGAGGACGGCGAGCTTGTTATTCTCTCGCGGAAAGGTTTTGAGATCAGGAAGATTGCTGATTCAGGTGCTGTTTCGCGGGAACCGAAGCTTATTGATTGGACGTCTGAGATGGCTGTCAAAAAGGGCTATCCACATTTCATGCTTAAGGAAATCCATGAACAGCCAGCTTGTCTGCGAAACACGCTTAGGTTACAGGAACATTATCTTGAGTTGATGGCGACTTTTCCTGATCGTGCCCGCGAAGTATTCCTTGTGGCCTGTGGGACGTCTTACCATGCTTGTTTGGCTGCATCTTACATGTTTTCCAAGCTTGCTTTCTTGGCAACTTATCCGGTGATAGGTTCAGAATTCGTTGAACAACACGGCAAGTCAGTCAACATTGACAGCACAATCTTGGCGGTAAGCCAATCCGGTGAAACGGCAGACACCTTAGCCGCTGTGAACTGCGCTCGCCAAAGAGCAGCGACAGTCCTTGGGTTAACCAATGCTATTGGCTCAACTTTGACGAGAGTTTCAAGGGTTTACCTTGGCCAGCAGTCAGGTCCAGAGATAGGGGTGGCGGCAACGAAGACTTTCACTTCTCAACTTTCGGTGCTAGTTCAGTTAGCCTTGAGGCTTGCAAAGAAAAGAGGCAAAGTCTCACAAGACGAAATGGATTTTCTAGCGGAAAAATTAGAGAAGCTGCCAGACACGGTTGAAACCATAATTCGGGGACAGGAGGAAAAAGTTAAGCAGATTGCGAAAAAGTACAAGGACGCGAAAACATTCTTTTTCCTCGGACGCGGAGTAAGCACTGCCACAGCCTACGAGGGAAGACTTAAACTCATGGAAATAGCATACGTGCCTGCCATAGCCTTCCCAGCTGGAGAAAGCAAGCACGGACCCATAAGCCTCGTGGAACACGGTTTCCCCGTAGTCTTCATTTGTCCAAAGGATGAAACGCGCAAAACCTTGATGAGTAACATAATGGAGATGAAGGCTAGGGGTGCTTCTATAATCGCGGTTATCGAGGAGGGCGACGAAGAAATCAAGAAACTAGCCGACGACTACGTTGAAGTGCCTAAAGGCATCCCTGAAGTGCTGTCACCCATACCCTTCGTTGTTCCGTTACAGCTTCTAGCATACTACATGGCTGTCGAGAGAGGCCACAACCCAGACACCCCGAGAAACCTAGCGAAATCCGTCACTGTGAAATAATTTTAAGGTGTTTTTTATTGTGGTTTGCTTTCAAAATGCAAATACGTTTAAAGCTTATTCCGGCATTTATTCATTTGGTGCCTTAGTTTGGAAAAAAAGGATTGGGAAAGACTCGTTGAAAATCTAACGAAGGCGGGTATTCTCCGCTCGCCGAAGGTTATTAGGGCCATGCGACTGGTGTCGCGGGTAAGATTCCTTCCAGAGAATATGCTGTCTTATAGTGCTGTGGACACGCCGCTTCCAATCGGTTTTGGGCAGACTGTTTCAGCGCCACATAGCTTGAGCATTATGCTAGGCTAGGCGAAACATGGTTTCAATAATGAATGAAGCCCTACAATTGGAAGTTGGCCAAAAAGTGTTTGAAGTCGGAGCGGGTTCAGGATGGCACGCCGCAACCATAGCTGAGATAGTTGCACCCGGCGACACGCCTAGAAGTGGATGGGGTCACGTTTACACGGTGGAAATAATCCAAGGCTTGGCTGAGTTTGCTAGAAGAAACATCATGAAAGCTGGATACGGCGACCGTGTGACAATAATCTGTGCAGACGGCTCTATGGGTTATTCTGAAAAGGCGTCCTACGACAGAATTCTTGTGACAGCGGCTGCGCCGGACGTTCCTAAGCCCTTAATTGAACAGCTAAAGCCCAACGGAATCATGCTGATCCCTGTTGGAAGCATTCATCTATTCCAGAGTCTCATAAAAATCACAAAGGGAGCAAAAGGGAAAATTAGGGAGGAAAACCTTGGTGGAGTTGCTTTCGTTCCGTTAACTGGGCGTTATGGTCACAGATTTTGATATTTTTTAGATTGAAGGGTATAAAAGTAAAAGAACGAGAACTTATGCATGACGCTATAGTTGTGAGTGCTGGACCAGCAGGGTTAGCAGCTGGAATATAGCTAGCTCTTTTCGGTTTAAACACGCTGCGCGCGACGGTGCTGCAATTGCAATTCAAGCACGCTTATACATCAGTTACGCATCAAATTCGTAGATCATTCCTATTTATCGGGTTAAACCTGAGGAGGTTAATCAAAATTCATTAAAGGTTTAACACTTTCCTATATCCGAATATGTCAAGAAATCCGTGACCTGAGAGGTTGCAGGCAATCACTTTTTCCTCGCCGGTTTGTTTACACTTCAGTGCTTCATCTATCATGGCTCTAATGGCGTATGATGATTCGGGAGCAGGTAGGAAGCCTTCTGTTCGAAGGAAAATTCGGGTAGCCTCGAACACAACTTTCTCGTCAACAGGATAAGTCTTTGTTTTAATGTACCCCAAGTTTCTCAATAGACTTAGGATCGGCGATGCCCCCGAGTACCGGAGGCCGTCTCCGAATATCGGAGGCATCTCCGCATTGTGACCCAATGTGTACATTTTAAGAAGGGGCGTTTTACCCGCATGGTCTGCGAAATCATAACGATATTCACCTTGACTTATGTTCGGCGCTGCCAAAGACTGGGCTGCAAGAAATTCACACTTCCGCTTACGTTTTACCACTTCACCAATAAGGGGCAGCGTGAAACCGCCGAAGTTGGACCCTCCCCCGAAGCAACCTATCATCAAGTCCGGCTGCTCCCCCACAATGTTGAATTGTTCGCTTGTTTCAAGACCGATTACCGACTGATGCATCAACACATGATTCAGAACGCTTCCTAGACAGTAAACAAATCCTTCATTTTTCCCTGCGTACTCCAATCCCTCAGAAATCGCTATGCCCAGCGAGCCGGGATGGTCGGGGTTTGTTTGGAGGATGCTTTTGCCAACTTCAGTTATATTACTTGGTGACGCATGAACCTCGCCCCCATACATTTTCATTAGAGTTCTTCGGTCGACCTTCCACTCATGTACATTGCGAACCCAAAAAACAACGCATTTTAGCCCCATCAAACAGGAGGCATACGATAGTGCGGTGCCCCATTGTCCAGCCCCAGTCTCTGTGCAAACACCTTCTCTGCCTTCTTCGGATGCATAAAATAGCTGCGCTAGCGCTGTATTTACTTTGTGGCTTCCAGTCGGAGACAGGTCTTCCCTCTTCCAGTAAAGATGTGCGGGCGTCTTCAGGAACTTCTCAAGTCTTCTAGCTCGCCTGAGTGGTCGCGGTCTACCAGCTTGTATGTACAGCTCTCTTATTTCTTCAGGTATAGGAACCCAACTTTGATCTGAATTCTCCTGCTCTAAACATTTTTTGACCATTACTTTAGACAGGAATTCAAGTCGAGAAGGGCCTGTTTCGGGTTCTTTAGGTGGTGGAAGCGGTTGTGGAAGATCCGGCAGAATGTTGTACCAACTTTTTGGAAGGTCATCTACTGGTAGTTCAATCTTTACTTCGGTCATTTCCTTTTCTCCTAAGCTTTAGATTTTGGATGCGTCAATTAGTTCCATAATTCATAAAAAGTTTTCTCATCCAAACCATTTTTCTAACGTTGTTTTTCCTTTTAGCTCCTCAGCACCTCTCCTCATTTTTTCCAGAGCTTTTCTGACCCGGTCTTCTGAGAAGTCTCTTTCCCTGCAGATGAAGTTTATCACGCCTTCCACGTCCGGTTCTCTCCATTCTATTTTGTAGTTGTCTTTCACCTTTGGGTGTAGGAATATTTCCCTGATTCTTTGCAGTTCAACTGGGAACTCTGCGTTTTTTATGTGTGGTAAGGCTTTTTCTAGGCTTCCATGCTCCCTTATCAGTTTTAGGGCTGTTTTTGGTCCTAAGCCTTTTATGCCTTCGGGGTTGAAGTCTGTGCCTATGAGCATACCTATATCAATTATTTGTTCATAGGTTATTTCACATTCCTTTAGAACATGTTCAAGCTCGACAATTTCCGGTACAACCTCAATGTAGATCTTTTTTCCCGGAAGTTTTCTCCGACCTGAAATCGTCACGTTTCTCAAAAGTCTTGGAGCACCAAAAAGGAGGCTGTCGTAGTCTTGGCTTGCGCAGTAGTCTGCGTCTCCACGCTTTACTAGGTGCGCCGCTTGGGCTTCTCCCTCGCTTGGTGCTTGAACCCATGGAATCCCCATCAACTTTAAGAGTCGCTTGCTGTCTTCTGCCATGTAGTCCTTTAGGCGGGATGTTGCCTGCGCGTACATGCGGGCTTCTTCTACTTTTCCCGCCTTCAAAGCTTGCTCATACTTTACCAAGGCTTCCCTTTTGACTTTCATGCGCCTCTTGATTTCGACTTCCTTCAATGCGGGTGGAACCCCGTCAAAAACATAGATTGGCTTTATACCCATCTCCACAAGGTTGCATGTTCTATAGAGGAGACCACTTAGGTGACTTGTTACCCTTCCGCTGCTATCCTTTAACGGCGTACCATCCGGCTGGCGGATTATGGCTAAGAACTGGTACAGGGCGTTGTAGGCGTCTATGGCTATGGATTTTCCACTCAAATCCTTAAGCCTAGCAGGTGTTTTCGGAACGAGGTCACGCAGGTTTACGCCCAAAGCAGCCCCGCTGAGTATAACAATAAAACTACAATAATAAACTTGTGAAAGCCACCTCAAGTTCTAGATTTTAGAGAATGCTCAGCTGCTAAACGCGCGCGCGCTTATTGCAGTAGCGGCTTTCTTTATCATTTTAGGTTTATACATCATCGTGGTTGGCTTCAGGTCCGAAAAGAAATCCCAGGTTAGAGAAGTAGTTGGATATGCATGCGTTATCTTTTCCTGTCTGGTTCTTTTCGCTGGGTTAGCAACTGAAAGTGAAATCTGGATAACGGTTTCTTTGATTCTCGGGACCAGCTCTCCGATAGCAGGAGCAGTCTTAGTTATGAGAGTGAGATCAAGAAGAAACGCCCACATAAATTCCTCCGCGCGCGAAAGGAATTAAAATTCATTTCTTCTTTCCCAAGCTTACCTCAATTGTCTTAACTACACAAGTTCAACTATGAAACTGGGCCTCCTTTCTGGTGCTTCGGTTCCTCACTACACAAGTCATAAGGCTGGCGCCGAAGACTTAACTCACATTGTGATAGTATCAAATTGTGACCACAAGAAGTGTTCTCAACATGTGCGTCGCCTTTTAAAGCCTCAGAGGTCCTACTTCTTTTCAATGAAAAAGGTGATGAAAATGGAGAATCGTATAAGACTTGAGATAGGTTGGAAACAAAAAGCAAAAGATAACTTTACTCTTAGAACGCAAAGATTGTTTGGCGTCATGAGAAACATTTTTTGTAAATTAAACGATTCAGAATCGGCAACCCATTTTCCTGCATACCAAACAGCGAAAATGCGTAAAACTCACGAGTCAAAAGTTGAACAGGAAAAAGCCGAGGCGATAGGTTTTCTACATACAAGAACACTAACAATCTAATCTTTACCTTTAATATACACCCTTCTTTTTATGAGATTCTTCTAAGTGGTGGATTGAATGGTTGACCAGAGAATTGAGAAACTTGCAAAACTTTGCGTTCATTACAGTGTTGACATGAAACCTGAGGAAAAGGTGATTATACAAGGAAGCGAATTAGCCTTTCCATTAATTAGCGAAATATATAAAGAATGCTTGCTAAGCGATGCCTACCCTCTAATCATACCAAACCTCGATGTCGAATACACTTTTTTCAAGTACGCAAAAGAGCACCAGCTAAAATTTGTCTCACCCTTCACAAGGTTCATACTTGAGAACATGGACGTTCAAATAGGTGTATGGTGCCAACCGAACCCCAAAGGATTAACAAACGTAGACCCCTCGAAAATAAAGATGCGTGTAGCCTCTAGAAGGGAGCTTATGGAAATCTTAATGAAACGCACTGCCGAAGGAAAACTCAAATGGACAGGTTTGCCTTATCCCATAAACGCTCAAGCACAAGAAGCGGCAATGTCCCTTTCAGAATACGAAGACTTCGTCTACAGCAGCTGCCTAGTTGACAAAGAAGACCCAATTGCCGAATGGAAGAAAACTCGCAAGCAGCAGGAGAAAATCTGCGAATTCCTAAAACAAGTAAGCAAAATTCACATTTTAGGTGAAGATACAGATCTAATGTTCAATGTGAAGGGTAGAAAGTGGATAAACTGCAGCGGAAAATTAAACATGCCTGATGGTGAAGTGTTTACAGGACCCATCGAGAATTCAGCAACAGGCACAGTAAGATTCACTTATCCAGGAATCTACTCTGGCAGAGAAGTTGAAGACATAACGCTCACATTCAAAGATGGCAAGGTTGTGAAGGCGTCAGCAGCCAAAGGCGATGAGCTGTTACAGCAACTGTTGAAGATTGAGGGAGCAGACCGTATCGGAGAAGTCGCCATCGGAACAAACTATGGCATAACCAGATTCACAAAGAACATGCTTTTCGACGAAAAGATGGGTGGAACAATCCACATAGCCCTTGGAGCCGCCCCTCCTGAGTCCGGAGGCTTAAACAAGTCCGCCATCCACTGGGACATCCTCAAAGACATGAAGAAAGACGGAGAAATCTACGCAGACGATAAACTCTTCTACAAAAACGGCAAGTTCTTGATGTAACTCTCTTCATTAACTTCCTCTTAGAAAAATAAGGAAATCCTCCAGATATTGGTTGAGTAACCAACTGCGCACGTGATGGAATGGGGACTCAGTTATGGCGTATCACAAGTCAACATGTTGCTTGAAAAGCGAAGATAGTGACAAGCTCCACGCTTTGTTCCATGGCGTTCTTTCTAGAATTGGTCTTGAAGATCTTCCATCGCAAATATACGTCATGCTTTTCATTGGTCTCCTTTTTTCCTTCGGGAGAAACCTAGCGTTCCCTTATCTTGCCATGTACTTGACTGGAGCGAGCGCAAACGGAGGACTCGAGATCGACGAATCACTTGTGGGTTTCATGATTATGGTTGGGGGATTAGCTTACACACTTGCACTGTTGTTTACGGGGAGTCTTTGCGATAGGTTCGGAAGGAGGAAGATGATGGTCGCCTTCATCATCCCACAGATCTTCCTGACGGCAGGCTATGCACATGCCACTGCATTCACAGAGTTTCTCTTGATATACGTAACGACGAGTGTCATTGGCGCCTTTTACGATCCTGCGTACAGTGCGATGATTGCGGACCTCGTTGAGCCCAGGAGGCGTGAGGAGGTTTACGGCCTCAGTTATATGCTAGCCAATGTAGGAACAATATTTGGCCCACTGATAGGAGGGTTCATCGCAGGTACAAGTGGCTATTCTGTCATTTTCATCTATGCAACGATCTTCACAATCGTTTGCGCAGTCATCATATTGATGCTGATAAAAGAATCCTACTCAGTAAGCGAATCAAGCAATGTCAGGTTAGGTCAGCTTACTAGAGTCTTCAAGGATAGGCTATTTATGGTGTTCTGTTTTGCTGGAGCTTTGACCAACGTGGTTTATTCACAGCTTTATGGTTTGCTCTCTGTCTATACTGCACACTTGGGCTTTGATCCCTCTTTCTTGGGTCTTCTGTTCTCGGTGAACGGCGCTATGGTGGTGACACTGCAGATTCCTATAAGAAAAGCTACCATGAGGATAGGAAGCACGAGAGCTTTTATAGTTGCTCAGATACTCTACGCAGCAGGTTTTGCCTACTTCATGCTATCCAGAGACCTCTTTCAGTTCCTAACAGGTGTCGTCGTCCTCACACTAGGAGAGATAATCTTTTTCCCTGCCAGTTCAGGGTTCGTCGCGGATCTGTCACCAGCGGATATGAGAGGAAGGTACATGGCATTACTGGGACTTTTCTTCGGGACAGGTGGTTCCGTTGGGTCATTAATAGGGTTTACGCTGTACGATATTTTGCCAAACAAAGGAATCATCTGGGGCATTTTAGGTACAGTGGGATTCGCCACGTTAATTGGCTATCTTTACCTACTAATCGTTGTCGAAAGAAGGAAGAAGTTGAGTAGCAAGACCGAGGTTGATGACTGAAAAAATATTGAAAGATGTTGCTTTGGTTGTCGTGCAAGTAGCGCGCGCACTAATCTTCCTCCGTTTGCGTGAGTGTTAGAGTTCCGTTAATAGGTAGTCGCCGAAATGTTCAAAGTTCAATTTCCTACCTACAACATCTTCTTGCAAACTTACGATAAAGGAATTGATTTTAGACAAGTAATCACCCCACTCTTCGCCAACAGCATTCATCAGTTTTGCATAGTCAGAATAAGATTTATGAACAGAGATCATCATTTTTTCCATCCCGAAGCCTCGGCCATTTGAAGTGAAGATGATGTTTTTATGATCTTCAAGAAATGTGTGGAACTTCCTCATGACGGCTTCCCCATTTTGAATCAGCTTTTGAGTAGCTTCAGGTCGCCAAGAGTAGAAGCTGAACGCCATGATCTCAAAACCCAACTTGGTAAAATTCGGGATTGCAGTGTATGAATCAATCAACATCTCTTTTTCCAACTTAGTCCTTCTTCTGGTTATTGTAGGCTGAGAAGTTCCAATTGCCTTAGCCAAGTCCCTGTCGCTTCGTCGACAATTCTTAAGGAGTTCGGACATCAACTGTAAATCGACCTTTCTTAGACTGCTCATAATCTCTACTTCCTTCATAGTTCATTTAAAGCTTCTTCCCCCTCCGACGCGTCGTCCGAGTGGAAGGAAGGAATTAAATTTTAATCCCACACACACGTTACATGAAATCAGTCACCGCAAGTCACGAACCAATCTTTTGCATTTTCATAATAGGATTTAAAGAAGCGTGCTAGAGTGCCCTGACCACAAACTTATTGCACTAGAAAAGCAATCATGATTCATGGAGAAACTTTTGGGTGAATCTGTGTGAAAATAAGAGTAGACGATATAAAGTTATATTATGAGTCTCATGGAAAGGGTAAGCCGATTGTTTTTTCTTATGGATATTTAGAGGACTGTTCTGTATGGGACTACCAGGTTAAGCATTTCGCTAAAGATCATGCCGTCATATTGTATGACCATAGAGGACACGGCAGGTCAGATAAGCCGAATGTAGGAGAAGGGAATTATTCTGTTGAAGTACTTTCAAACGACCTATACGCTTTCATAGGAAAATTGAACTTGGAAAAGCCTACAATTGTTGGTTTTTCGCTGGGAGGAATGGCAGCAATAATGTTTGCTTTAAAACATTCTGACGAAATCTCTAAACTGGTTTTAGTAGGCGCAACTGCCAAGTTGACTCTCCCAATGTCCGCCAAATTTTTCGGAGTTCTGAAGTTTTTTCTAACTTACGAGAAATTCCTACAGATATTCTGCAAATATAGGTTCTACAGGCCTTCAAAGCAGATTGTTCATGACGAGTTTGTCAGAGCATCAAAAGTTGATGAATCCATAGCGTTCGAGTGTTGGAAAGAATTAACTGAAAACTACGATGTCAGAGACAAGGTTTCCAAAATAGACATACCAACACTGATTATTGTGGGTGAAAAAGACAAAGTAAACCTGGAAGCAAGCCGATACCTAAATAGAGAGATCAAAAGCTCAGAATTGCATACTATACCAGACAGTGGTCACACAGTGATGATTGAAAAACCCGAGGAATTTAATCAAATTCTAGAAGAGTTCATCGGATAGACAGAACTAATCAATGCGCGCGAGCGGGAAGGAAGGGAATTAAAATTTAATTCCTTCCTATTAAGAGTGTGCACTAATTATTAATACAACTTTCCGATAAAATCGGTCTATAGAAGGGAGGAGGTTAAAGAATGACTATTTTCATGGTGGAGACATATGTAGTAAAACCAGAAAAGCAGGCGGAGTTTATGGCGTTCGCGAAGAAATTTGTTGAATGGAAAGAAAAGAACGCAGAGAAGTTCAAAGAGGCAAA
>JAOUPS010000025.1 GCA_029879735.1 Candidatus Bathyarchaeota archaeon
TCACCTTCTTGTTTTCCCCGACAGCCCATCCTGTTGGATTTTCTGGTTTTCCAGCCAAGTCTATACCGATTATAGCTTCGTTTTCCAATTCTAACACTCACGTTCAAATTTATATATGCGGTTTTTATTTAGATGTGTTAATATCTGTGTTCGCATATCCGTTTGTTAGCATGGTGATGTAAATGAGTGAAATGCGCAAAGTTCAGCGCACCCCGGGTGGCACATTCTTTGTTTGTATACCGAAGGCTTGGGCTAAACGCTATGGTTTGAAACGAGGCGACATAGTAGCTGTCAGCGAGACCAGCGACGATAGGCTTCTCATAGATCCCAAACACGGTGTTGAACCTTCTCCCCGCACTATTACTTTAAGGCCTAGACCCTATTTAAGCCGTGAAATCGTGGGTAAGTACTTGCTCGGGTTTGACATTATTCGTGTCGAGGCTGAGAGGCGTATTAGCTTTGAGGTGCGAGAAATTGTTAAGAAGGCTGTTAGCCGTTTAATCGGATTAGAGATTGTTGAGGAGGATTATTCGGGCATTGTTTTGCAGTGTTTGTTGGACCCTTCGGGCTTTCCGCCAGAGAAGATTCTGCGCCGAGGCTATGCGATTGCTGCTGGTATGCATCGTGATGTGGTTAACGCCCTTGTGGATGGAGACCTGCACTTAGCAAAAAGCGTTATAGCCCGAGATGACGAGGTCAACAGACTTTACTTCCTTTTAGTTCGCATTTTACGCACCGTGATTCAAAACCCGAGTTTAAGTGAGAAACTGGGTGTTCGTCAAATTGAGTGTTTAGATTATCGTCTAGTAGCAAGTCTAGTAGAGGCAATCGGTGATGAGTGTGCGCGGGCGGCGCTAAAAACAGTTGAGTTAAAGGGCGCGAAACTGTCTGAAGACTTAAAGAAGTTGCTTGTAGACTTTCACACGGCTTGCTTTGAGACTCATGAAAACGCCTTGAAAGCGTTTTTCACTGGTGATATCGGCTTGGCTGAACGTGTGCGGGATATGCGGGAGAAAATTGAAAAAATATTTATTGACATCGAAAAGGTTGCTAGGGCGCAGTCACTTGATGTTGTACCGCAGATTCTGACGGTGGCATCTTTTTTAAGACAGATTTATGAGCACAGTGTGGACATAGCGGATCTGGTGATGCCTAAAAAGATTTAGAAGGGAAGCGTATCTACTTTATGCGGTTCCTTGGCCAATGAAACATGTTCGTTCATTCTTAATTCACCAGTATACTGCACTTCACCGCTTATGTGACAGTTAGGTTCGATGGTGATATCTTCACCGTAAACATTCTCTGCGTGTGCTCCGCGTCTCAGTAGAACTTTCTTTCCGTAAACGTCCTCCACATGTGCATCTCTACCGATAACGACTTGATCTGCCTTTATAGGTCCGCGGGCTTCTCCTCTTCTTCCTATTTCAACAAGATGTGCAGTCGCGCCTTCCACAGTAATTATTGAACCTCCAACTTTTACGTGCTCTTCTGCGGTAGCTTTCTGTGAGCGTAGTACTCCGCCTACCTCGATGTTTTTTGCTAAAACTTCCTCGTCGACTTCAACTTTACCTCCTACTTCGAGATTTCCTGAAAGCTCTAGCGACTTGCCTATTTTCACTTCGCCTCCAACATTTATTTCATAGCCTTCGCCAGAACCAGTTATCTCCACTTTGCCTCCCACGTCGATGTCTTTGAACTCTAAGTCCCCTTCGACTTTAAATGAGCCTCCAACCTCTATACTGCCACCCTTATTTTTGTTGGTGAGGCGAACGACTCCGCCCACGCTGATTTGTTCAAATTCTAGCGAGTCCTTCGACTCGAAGCTTCCGCCTACATCCACTTCACGAATTTTCCCGCCTCCAACTTTTGCCGTGCCTCCTACATCCAGTTTTTCGATGTCTACTTTAGATTCGATTGAAACACTTCCTCCCACGTCTATTTTATCCGCCTCTACTTCTCCTTTGGCTTTGAAGCTTCCGCCTACATCTGCATCTTCAGCCTTTACACTTCCATCAACTCTTAAGCTTCCGCCAACATCAACTTCCTCAACCGCTAAATCCTTGGTCACATACAGAGCCGCATCTACGTCTACGCGTTTTGCGGTCATTTTCCCGTAAACTTCTAAGCGGCCATCTTCCACTTCAACACTGTTTTTTATTTCTAGGTCTCCATGAACTGTTACGTTGTCTTCGGCTTCTAGGTTTTCTGCTGAGAGGTTGCACTCAAAAGTGTCGTGTCCTTCACAGTAGATTCTGCCGGAAACCTTCACTGTAGGCGGTGTTCCTGTCCCATTTATGACCGCATGTCTGCCTACCACTAAATCTCCTTCAACAAAATCTAATGCTGTTTTGCTTCTTGAAGGAACGGATATTTTACTGTTCATTATTTAAACCCTCGATGTGAAATTGTATGGGGGCCTTAAAAGGGGAACTCACGTTTTGTGACTACCTTTTGTTATTAGATTGTTAGTGTTCTTCTATGTAGAAACGCGGTCGCTTCGACTTTTTGCTGTGCAAATTTTGACTCGTGGTTCTTAAGCATTTTCGCTGTTTCATATACAGGAAAATGGGTTGCTGTTTTTGAATGGTTTAATTTACCATAGATGTTTCTGATGACGCCAAATAATCTTTGTGTATTGAGAGTTAAGTTATCTTTTGCTTTTTGTTTCCAACCTATTTCAAATTTTACGCGATTTTCCATTTTCATCACCTTTTTCATTGAATAGAAGTATTGCCTCTGAGGCTTTAAAAGGCGACGCACATGTTGAGAACACTTTCTGTAGTTACAAGTTGTTACTGTTTTTACTCTTCTAGGGCGGCGAAGAACTTCCGCATGCGCTTGAATGTTTCCAAATATTCCAGTCCCCACTTTGTTGCTCTGTATTTCTTTCGGTCGCCCACAGTCACTTCTCTTACGAACCCGTGTGAAACTAGAAGATTCAAGACTTTCTTTGTTCTATCTACAGGCATGTTTGCTCCATAAGACATTCTGGTTAAAGAGCATAAACCCTTCTTTACGATCACTTCGATTATATCGGCGTAAATGTCATATTTTGTTCTTCTTCGTTCACTGGGCAAGAGGAGGCTTCTCCGAATTTCCACTATTATTAAATGCTGTATGCCTAATCTTAATTGTGGTGGTGGATAACCGTGCACCCAACAGTTTCTGGTGGCAAACAATACCACATTGCGTGTAGAAAAGGCGACTTGGCTCAGTATCTGCTTGTACCGGGTGACCCAGATCGTGTTCCGAAAATCGCAAAATTCTGGGATTCAGCTAGAGAGGTTTCTTGTCACCGTGAATTCCGCAGTTTCACAGGTAAATACAAAGGCGTTCCGATTTCTGCCTTGTCAAGCGGTATTGGTCCGGCCTGCATGGCTATCGCTGTCAATGAGGCTTCGCGCATAGACGTACACACGTTTGTTCGTGTTGGCAGCACTGGTGCCATACAAGAAGACATCGACTGTGGCGACTTGATTATTTCTTCCGCTGCTGTTCGCCTTGGCTGTGCAAGCAACTGTTACATCATGCCTGAATATCCTGCAGTGGCCCACTATGAGGTTTTGTTGGCTTTGATTGAAGCTGCTGAAAGTCTAGGCATAAGCAACTATCATGTTGGAATAACAGCGACAACAGCGGATTTCTACGCGGGACAGAACCGCTCCATATCCATGGGGACAGAATCTCCTTCTGAAAACCTTCTTCCCACTCTACAAAAAGCAAGGGTACTAAACTTTGAGATGGAAACAGCAACATTGTTAACCTTGGCAAGCCTCTACAGGTTAAGAGCAGGCTCAATATGTGCCGTTTACGCCAACAGATGCAGAAACGAGTTTATGTCAGGAGCAGGCGAAGAAAACGCCATAAAAATCGCAAACGAAGCCGTAAAAATCCTACATTAATGGGATGCCAA
This sequence comes from Candidatus Bathyarchaeota archaeon, assembly GCA_029879735.1. Classification (GTDB taxonomy): domain Archaea; phylum Thermoproteota; class Bathyarchaeia; order Bathyarchaeales; family Bathycorpusculaceae; genus JAOUPS01. The sequence continues at coordinate 3,914 of JAOUPS010000025.1, forward strand.
AAAACGCAAACAGAAGAGACGCTGGATTTTTCCGTCACTGCTGGCTGTTCGATGAAAACCTTTTAGAAGGCAAACAACTTTGTTTTATCTGCCGGGGTGGCGGAGTGGTTAACGCGCTGGCCTCGAGATCTTGCAATGAAAAATATAGAGGGCTGGATAGAAGACAGGTAAGCCAGTGGGCCTTGGGCTCGCAGGGGTTCGAATCCCTTCCCCGGCGCCATTTTACCAGTTAGGGCTAGCTTCTAGGCTATTTTGGACAAAGAACCGTAATTTGCACGCGTGGGGCACAGTAGCTTCGTTGATAGTCCAGGATAGTTCAAATATCGGTTTATAAAAATAATTATCTCAATTTTTATATGAATTCTGTTTTCTTTAAGCAAAATATCGGGGTTGCAGAACAATTCTGTATCATGGACTACCGTGGCCACTCTCTCAAGTTCGCTCTCCATATAAAACCAAATGTCTTGACAATCCTTTAACCGAAGGTTCTTTGCTCAATCTCAGTAGCATCTCAGTCACTTGTTTGAAGAACTTTTCATCCCAGCTACGAGATTCTTGAATTTCTTTGGGAATAGACAGTAAATCTAACATACCGCAAACGGCGTATATCTCGATAACTTTGACTCCTTCCTTCTCAAAGAGCTCTCTGGCCTCTTCCACGCTAACAGCCTTGTATTTCTCTTCTTCATTGTAGACATAACTCGATTTTGATTTAACTAAAGCAAGGGCAGAATCTGGGTCTTCGTGAAACTTGCTAATAGCGGCACCATACTTATTAATTAGAAACATTGAAATCTTTTCGCCCTTCTTTGTCACTCGTATGAGTTCTTTCGCGGCTTCTGTCTTTCCGTCCCAGCAGAGGACAAAATCAAAACTCTCGTCGGCAAAACGAAGTTTGTAAACGTTACACTCCGAGATCTCTACTTTGTCTGAGACTCCCTCCCTACGCATTTTTTCCTTTGCCACATTCAGCATTCCAGGAGAGATGTCACATAGAGTAACTGAGTACCCCATCTTAGCCAGAGGAAGTGTTATTCTCCCAGTACCTCCAGCAGCATCCAAGATCTTTGCATTTCTGTCTTTTGGGAGATGCACTTTTAGTAGCTCCCAATCTACATAATGTTCAACAGCGCCATGAAATCTCTCATACCATTCATCATATCTTTCAGCATGCTCATCCCATTTCCTTCTCTTACGTTCAATCTCTCGAGATCTATCTTCCAATATTTTTCCTCCATATCCAGTCATTTTTCCTCGGTAAAGCAACTATCAAAAGTATAGTATTTAAATTACAAAGTTTATAGTCACATACTTGATGTGGAGAAGGTAAGTAATTATGAACAATAAAAGTAATAGCACTTGTTTCTGTCCTCTTGAAGTTTTCATAAGCACTATTAGCAGAAAATGGGCCCTTCTTATTATCAACGCAATTGGCATTTACGGAAGGTTAAGGTTTAGCAGACTTGTGGAAGAGTTGCGTGGCGTCAGCCCAAAAACCCTTTCAGATAGGCTTAAAGAGCTGCAAAAAGAAGGCTTGATCGAAAGAGAATCTTTTGCTGAAATACCTCCGCGAGTTGAATATTCGCTCACAAAAGAGGGTGTAGAACTTAGGGAATCGATTATACCTCTTCTAAAATGGGTTGTAAGAAGAAATGTCGCAAGCGGTCGCACCGTTGACTGTGAATGTGAAGAATGCAAGAGCAGATTCAGATCACAAACCATGAGTCATACAAAAATGACTGCAAGCAAAATTTAGCGGTTTTGGTAGCCCGGGAGAGTTTCGAACTCTCGCCAAGCATAAATAGTGCATGTTTTTACTGGTAAATTGGTGCTGAAATCCCTTCCCCGGCGCCAAACGTGTCTAGACAATCGATTAAGGGTTGAGAGTTAAAAGGTATGAAGGCAACAGCAATTGCTCATCCAATTCAGGGCTTAATCAAGTATCATGGATTAAAGGATGCAAGGCTTAGGATTCCATTTCACGACAGTATATCTGTCTGCGTTGGCGCCCTGCAAACCACCACAACGGTTGAAACAACCGAATCATTGAAGGAAGATTTAGTGATAATCAACGGGAAAAAGGCTGTAGGCACAGATCTGGAAAGGGTTGAAGTTGTTCTCAACAAGCTGAGAAGAATGACCCTGGATTCAGGGCACTTCAAAGTTGTCTCTCAAAACAGCATAACCTCTGGAAAGGGACTAGGCTTCTCAGCTTCTGGTTTTGCAGCCCTCGGCACAGCGGCATCCACCGCCGTAGGCTCTGACGTTGACTACATATCCCTTTCCGAGCTTGTTAGGTTGGGTGCCGGTTCTGCCACAAGAAGTCTTGCGGGAAGCTTTGCAATCTTGTATGCCGACAAGAACGGGAAGTCCTATGCGGAGCAGCTAGTCAAACCGGAAGCTGTGAATTTAGGCATGGTTATCATACCTATCCCCTCATCAATCAGGACGGATGAAGCTCACAGTGAGGTTCTCAGTTCACCACTGTTTAAGGCTAGGCTGAAATACGTAGCAAAAATCATCAAAACGATGGAGGAAGCAATAAAAACCGGAGACATCGCCACAATAGGAAGACTAGCCGAAGAAGACAGCCTAAATCTACACGCAAGCACAATGACCGGCAAAGCCCACATGATTCTCTGGGAGCCAGAAACAGTCCGCATAGTAAGAGAAGTTCAGAGAATGCAGCGTGAAGGTATACCCGTATGGTATTCCATTGATACGGGGCCATCGGTTTTCGTCAACACATTCACAGATTACCTTGAAACAGTGGCTGACAGACTGCGCGAATCAGGCTTCTCAGATATTATGACCAGCAAGGTCGGCGGCAGCCCCTTCCTAAGCGGTAAACATCTATTCTAGGATCGTGGATGTGCATGACATATAGGCTGGCCGCTAAATTCTCCGATTTGTTTGGCTCCAAAAACGACCTAGAATTCTATAAAGAACTGGCTCTTCGAAGCAGAGGCGAGGCTTTAGAGCTGGGCGTAGGAACCGCTAGGGTGGCTATACCCGTTGCTAGGGCTGGGATAACGGTTGTAGGCATTGATAACTCTTTACACATGCTTAGAGTAGCCAGAGAGAAATTGGCTAAGAAATCCGCGGCTGTTAGAAGGCGTGTCATTTTAAAGAGGGGTGACATGAGAAACTTCGAGTCGAAACAAGTTTTCTCATTTATCTACATTCCAGCTTGGGCTGCTGGAAGAAACAGGCTTTAAGGTGGTCTGCGCTTATGGCGATTTTGACAAATCAGAATATCGGAAAGGCAGCTCAAAAACAGTATTGGTAACGTAAAGGGAGTAGACCGTGTTAGGGATGAGTCTAGCATCAATTTCTAGCATGTTTTACGGTTGCCAATGCTTTGATTCGTCTTCGTTTTTCTGGCATTGTCACAACTCTTATTTTTATGCTGCTTAGAAATTTATCTGCCGCCCTTTTCGCTTCGCTTCTCGTTTGGTATTTTCCTTTCAGCTCAATCCATGGTAGGGTTTCATCAATTCTTATCCATACCGCATACAAGTTCTTCACCATTGTCTGGACACAAGAAAACGGTTAGGGGCTGGGTAATTAAAACGGTTATGAATTTTGAATATGGATTTTTGTTAAGCTTCTTGTGTTTGGAAACTTATTTAAGGGGTCTTGCATCATTCTGTAGGGTTTAGGAGCGAATATGAAGGTGGAGCTTGACAGCCTGCTTAGAAAAGCTCTGTTGAAGGGGTGTCTATGGATGGGCGAAAGCGAGGGAAGTCCAGACGGTGGAAAAGATGAAGCTAGCCAACATCTCGCATTACTTCAGCAGGGACTCTCTACCGCTAAGGTTTCTGAAAGAAGCCCTTATTGCATTTTCATTTAACATTGGCGGAATACTCGCGGGTTTTATAGTTGCCTCTCATCTTAACGTTTTTCAGCTTTCTCCATGGGCCATTGCAGTGTACCCTGCCATCTTAACCGCAAGAGGCGTGATAAGCGGTCTGTTTAGTGGACGCTTAAGCACCGCACTGCACATTGGCACAATTCATCCGAGACTTCGCGGAAACACCGAAAGGTTCTACATGCTTTTCAAATCTATAATATTCATAACCTTAGAAACAAGCGTTGCGATGAGCTTGGTATCCATGATTTTTGGAAGTCTGTTCTGGGGGATAGCCTTCGCAGACTTTTCTGACATCTTGACGGTCATATCAGCAACGATGGTCTTAGGGTTAGCAAACTCCCTGTTTACGATTGAAATTGCTTTCATTTCCTTTAAGAAGGGGTTAGACCCCGATGTGATTGTGTATCCAGTAATGTCTACGGTGGCGGACATAGTCATAACATTGTGCTATGTTTTCACGCTTAACCTATTCTTTCTTTTCGGTCTCGTTGGCAGATACATTGTTATTTTTTTGGGAGTGGTGCTCATTATCCTTGCTTTGGATGTTTTGCCAAGGTGCGTCCACGACCAGGGATTCGTCAAAACAATTAAGGAATCTTTCTTAACACTGGTGTTCCTAGCCTTTATTGTCAACGTCACTGGAACAGTTTTAAAGGGGATTAGCGAAATCGTGGGTAGGAGAAAGGAAATTTACACCGTTTATCCCGCTTTGATTGACACAGTGGGGGATGTTGGTTCAGTTGTTGGTTCTACAGCTACCACAAAGCTGGCGTTGGGTTTGCTCAAGCCTTCCTTTCACGCAATGCGGAACCATGCAACACGAATTTCTGCCACATGGACTGCATCAGTAATAATGTTCATCTTATACTCCATCGTATCACTTTTTACGCAAGGCATATTCACGTTGCATGCATTTCTAAGGTTTGCTTCTCTTCTACTCATAACAAACATAATTGCGGTTTCTGCGATAGTTCTAATATCCTACGCTGTTGCAATCTTAACTTTTAAAAGAGGGTTAGACCCTGACAATTTTGTTATTCCAATTGCAAGTTCCCTTGCAGATAGCATAACATCCATCGCTTTGCTTGTTGCTTTGTTTTTGGCGGACTAGATGGTTTATGGGGGACCGTGAAAACCGAACGCGCGCGCGTTGCTTTACCGCAACATCTGTCAGATTTCTGTGCTAGCGTTTGCATGTCTTTTCAAAACGTAATCTATTGCTTCTCGTACTGCTCCTTCTCCCGCTTTTCTCGTTGTAACGACCTTGGCGACTTTCTTGACTTCTTCCACTGCATCGGCAGGAGCAAAGGATAACACAACTTTCTTCATAACCTCTATGTCACTGAGATCGTCGCCAATGTACACAACATTAACATCCAACCATACCTTGTAATTAAAAGTTATGTCGGAAACTTTCTTCAACTTGTCTTTAACATTTACATGAACTTCTTTCACGTCTAGTTTTTTGGCTCGAGAAAGAACTATTCTGCTGTTTTCACCCGTCAAAATAACTGGAATAATGTCGTTATGTTTAAGAAGACTAATGCCAACCCCATCTTTCATGAATCTCTTCAGCTTTTCGCCTCTTTCAGAGTAGTAAGTACAACCGTCGGTTAAAGTGCCGTCTACGTCCATCACAAACATTTTGATTTTCTTTGCGCGAGCGCTGAGCCAACCTTGTTCGCCTTTAGCCCGCCTCAAAAGTCCTTCACCTCAATCAAGACATGGAGCCTTTCTTAGACGTTCTTTTCTTTCCATACTTTGAATACTGTGATCAGTTCGCTGGTTGCCACGTTTGGTATTTCTCGAACCTTAAGCACTAGTTCCCTCATTTCGTCGAGGGAACCTGCCTCGACCTTCACGATGAGGTCGTTCGGTCCATGAATCTCGTAGACCGCGCTGACCCTTTCATTCTCGACCAGCTGGTTTGCTGCCTCCTCTAACGAGCCGGGATTCACGTTTATTAACATGAAGCCCCGAATTTTTCTGTCCAGAGCCTCCTCGTCAACCACAATAGTATACCTCTTTATGATGCCCGCATCCATCATTTTATTCACGCGGACGTGGACTGTGGCGTCGGATATTCCTAAATCCCTGCCGATCTCTGTGAAGGGTGTCCGGGCATCCCTCCTGAGAGTTTCTAAAATTTTGTAATCGATCTCGTCTGGTTCCACACCGAACACCGGCAATATAATAAGATATTCCTATCCTTATATATGTTTGCTTAAGAACTTCTATAAAAAGAGAAAGGTTTATTAAGAGAATCTTATGCAAATTCCTATTGCGTATGAAGTGCCGAACTGAAAAGGAGGAGAAAGCCATGTCCAAGAAGAAACCAACAAAGAAGAAGAAAGAGGAAGAAGAGGAAGAGGAACCTGAGGAAGAAGAGTGGTAGAGTTCTGCCAGTGAGTGCGCTACAAGTGGACGGACACTTATGGAAGAACAATCGTGCCTACAGACTGATTCTGTGCAAACTGCTGTCATCATAACGCGTATAAATATCCAGAGAACGCAAACGCATAATAAAACGAGAGGGAGGTGACTAACATGACCGAGAAGAAGAAAAAGAAGCCGGCCAAGAAGAAACGAGAAGAAGAGGAGTATTAGTAGCACCTAGCACCTGGACGCGTATCACGAAACTAGAGAGGCGGAAACCGGCTCGTTTTTGATTCCCATTTTTTGAGTTTTAACTCAAAATCTGCCCTTAAAGGGGTGACTACAAAATGGCTAAATGTCCTACATGTAGAAAAGAAGTCGAAACACCGAATAAGGAGTGGAAATTAGGCAAAATTCAAATTAAGCAGTACGAGTGCTGCGGAAAAAAGTTCCGGGAATACGTGAAGATGATTTAGGAGCTAAAGGAGGTAACACTTCATGGGTCTGTTCGACTGGTTTAGAAGGAGAAGAAAAAAGAAGACAGATAAAGAGAAAGAAGTGCTCGAGCATACGGGAAAGTTGCAAACCGAAATCAAAAAGCGCGTAGAAAAAGAACCGAAGAAAAGAAAAAAGAAGAAGGAGAGCGTTTAGATGGCTGCACCCGAGCTTGCGGCAGTACCGGTTCTCATCCTAAAAGAGGGAGCGAGTAGATCAAGGGGAAGAGAGGCCCAGCACGCCAACATCATGGCGGCCCAAATCGTAGCGGAGACTCTGAAAAGCGCCTTGGGTCCAAAGGGCATGGACAAAATGCTCGTCGACAGCTTCGGAGACGTCACCATCACCAGCGACGGTCGCACTATTCTCGACGAGATGGATATTCAACATCCCGCCGCAAAAATGATGGTGGAGGTGGCGAAGACCCAAGACACCGAAGTGGGAGACGGAACCACCACCGCCGTTATCATAGCAGGAGAACTGTTGGCGAAAGCCGAGGACCTGATAGACAAGAACGTTCACCCAACAATCATAATAGACGGGTATCGAAAGGCGGCTGATAAGGCGCTTGAAACCCTGGAAAAGATCGCCATCCCCGTCAAACCCAAGGAAAAGGCCTTCCTGAAGAAAGTGGCCATGACCGCAATGGCCAGCAAGCTGGTGGCGGAAAACCGAGAACCCCTGGTCGAAATAGCTTCCTCAGCTATCCTCAGCGTTGCACAGGAAGTCGAAGGCCACTACAGGGTAGACTTAGACGACATCATGATAGAAAAGAAGCCCGGCGACTCCCTCACCGACACAAGAATCATCAAAGGCATAGTCCTCAACAAGGAAGTTGTCCACCCAGGGATGCCAAAGCACGTGGAAAACGCCAAAATCGCCCTCCTGAGCTACGCTTTGGAGGTTAAGAAGACAGAATTCGACGCCAAGATCAACATCGAGAGCCCGGAGCAGATGGAGGCCTTCCTTCATCAAGAGGAGAGCATGCTGAAGACCATGGTGAACAAAATAGCCGAGAAAGGCGCCAACGTCCTCGTCTGTCAGAAGGGCATCGACGACATGGCCCAGCATTTCTTGGGTCGGAAAGGTATCCTGGCTGTGAAACAAGCCAAAGAATCCGATATGGAGAAGCTGGCTAAAGCCACTGGGGCAAAAGTGGTCGATAACTTAGAAGATATGACGAAAGGAGATTTGGGCCACGCCGGACTGGTGGAGGAACGCAAGATTGGCGACGATAAAATGACGTTCATTGAGGAATGTAAGAACCCTCGCTCCGTTGCCATCCTCATAAGGGGCGGAACGGAGCGCGTCGTCGACGAAGCGGAACGATCCATCCACGACGCTCTGTGCGTCGCCCGAGACGTTATACAGGAACCCAAGATCGTGGCTGGAGGAGGGGCACCGGAGATGGAGGTGGCTAGAGCTCTGAAGCAATATGCGGAGACGCTGCCGGGCAGAGAACAGCTGGCAGTGCGGTGCTTCGCAGAGGCCATGGAGGCGGTTCCACTCACCCTAGGCGAAAACGCGGGGCTAGACCCCATAGATATCCTCTCTGAGCTCCGTGCATGCCATAAAAAGGGCGAAACCTGGGCCGGAGTCGGAGTGCACGAGGGCAAAGTCCGAAACATGACGGAGCTTGAGGTATACGAACCCTTGGCCGTCAAAAAACAAATTATCAAATCAGCCACGGAGGCTGCGTCCATGATCCTGAAGGTCGACGACGTCATCGCCGCTGGTAAAATGAGGGCTCCCCCAGCACCTCCGAAAGGTCTCCCTGAAACAGAATACGAGGGCGAAGAGTAGTTTCAAGGTGAACAGGTGTTTTCGATGTTTGCAGAACCAGGAACTTACGATCAGGTTATCACCATATTCTCCCCGGATGGGCGCCTCCTACAGGTCGAGTACGCCGTTGAAGCGGTGAACCGTGGGGCAACCGTGCTGGGTGTCTCTTGCCCTGAGGGAATCGTGTTGGGGGCGGAAGAGCACGTTCGAGCAGAACTGCAGGATCCCGACTTCGGCTGGAAAATCTTTGAGGTGGATGAACACATCGGAGCCACGGTTGTCGGATTAGGATCCGACGCCCGCATTCTTATTGACCAGGCGAGGATCTACGCCCAGATCAACAGGTTGACGTACGACGAGCCCATGGACGTGGAGGTCCTCACGAAGCGCATCGGAGACATAGAACAGGTGTACACCCAGTACGCGTGGGTTAGACCCTTCGGCGTCTCCATCATTTTCGGCGGCGTTGACAAGACTGGAAACAGGCTGTTCGCCACCGACCCGAGCGGCTCCTACCGGGCTTACAGAGCCGTCGCAGAGGGCTCCGAACGCGAAGTGGCGGAGGCCATTTTAAAGGGGGAGTACCGTGAGGACCTGAAGCTTGATGAGGCTGTTAAGCTCGCCGTGAAGTGCCTCGTCAAGGTCCTTAAGGTCCGGGGGGAGAAGTTGACGGTTAGGATAGCGGTGATTCCGTCTGAAACTAATAGGTTTAGGATGTTAACCGCAGAAGAGGTTGAGCCTCATATGCGCCGGGTGATTCGGATAGGGAAGAGGGACAGGAGGCGGGAGTGAGCACCTATGGGTTGGACGGTTCCGTACTTGCCCACCCCACCTGAGATCGTGAGGAGGATGCTGAAAATCGCCCGGGTTGGGTCAGTTGACGTTGTCTGCGACCTTGGTTGTGGCGACGGCTACATCCTCATCATGGCCGTAAAGGAGTTCGGGGCCGATAGGGCAGTGGGATACGAGATAAGGGAGGACCTGTGCAGAGCCGCCCTGGCGGAGATCGAGCGCCAAGGACTTCAAGGCAGAGTTAGGCTGGTGAACGGAGACCTTTTCGACGCCGATCTCCACGAGGCCACGGTCATAACCCTCTACCTAGACGAATCAACCAACCAGCGCTTAAAGCCCAAGCTGGAGAGGACGACCAAGGTCGGCACCCGAATCGTCAGTTACGCCTACAAAATAAAGGGGTGGAGGGCCGCCAAGAAGATAAGGCGTCACGGTGACACGATTTACTTATACACCGTCCCCGAGTCCATCAACTGAGCGGAGATGACAGGGAGACAAGAAAAGTCGTGGAGGAAAAATTGAGGATGATGGCGTCTATGAAGATCATCACGGTCAAGGGAGAAGGTTAGGATAACGTGAGGTGGTTTGGATGAATAAAAGGGCGCGCGCTAGGCTAGAAGGGCAATCATGAAAGTTGCCAGAGAGTTAAGTGTAGCTGGCATAATCATCATCGGAAAGCCTGAGATAAAGATAACGAACATCGTTGCTTCTGGAAGCCTCGGCGCCTCGGTTGATCTCGAAGGGTTGGCGAGCGAGCCCGTGGGTGGAAGCCTCATGTACGAGCCGGAGCAGTTTCCAGCAGCGATTTACCGAATGGAAAGTCCTAGGGTGGTTTTCCTGATATTCTCCACCGGCAAGATTGTGTGCGTGGGCGCCAAGAAGGAGGAGGATGTCTATGAGGCTGTGGAAAATCTTCGGCGGAGGCTAGAGGATATGAAGGTCCTGGTTTAACATGTATGAGACAGTAACGTTGTCTTTGTTGGGTAGTAGCCGCAAACACCAGTTTCATTAGCAAGTACATCAGACGCAATAATCTACTCCCTTACAGACAACATGACTTCTATTGCTTTGCTTTCGGCTTATTTTTTGTTAGGCTAAGTCAGAGAGGGATAGAGTTAAAATATTCCTTGCGTTATACTCTCATAGTCGGAGCGACCTAAATAATATGCCCCGCTTAGAAAAGATAGAATACAAACCCATACCCGTCAGAGAACTTCTGGCGGAGATGAAAAACCTCTCTGAGTTGATGATTGACTTAGCGTATTCGGCAGCATTATTTAATGATAAAGAACTTGCGGAAGATGTTTTGGAACTTGAAAATCGTGTTGACACCTTAGCCTATCTTTTGGAAATGGAGATCATGATAGCCGCAAGAGACGTTGACGACGCCGAGGCATTAACAGGAGTTTCCAAGGTTGCGTCCGCCGCTGACAAAATCTCGGACGCAGCCGCGGATATAACAGCAATAGTTATGCAAAACATTGGCATACATCCAATAGTAAGCGAAGGATTTGAAAAGGTTGAAGAGCGCCTAACAAGAGTCAAAGTTGTCGAAGGTTCAATACTGATTGGCAGACAAATAGGCGAGCTCGATCTAGCAGCAAGGATGGGTGTCGATATAATTGCAATCCGTCGAAACAAAGACTGGATGATTGACCCAAAAGACACAGAACAGATTAGAGGTGGAGACATTCTTATCTCCCGTGGCGCACCATCCGGCAGCAAGGAATTCAAAGAACTAGTTGAAGGAAAACTACGGAAACTGGAGGATTAAAATGTCACGGAAACGCCTAAAACATTTTGAGGAAATTGTTGAACGCTTCGTTGAGCTGAAGGACACTTCTGAGCTTATGATGGATTTGGCGTACTCTTCCTTGCTGTTAAACAGTAAAGACTTGGCTGAAGATGTACAAAGGCTTGAGGAGCATGTGGATAAGTTACATACCGATTTTGAGCTGCTTGTCTTGTCAAGCAGGTTTAAGCCGGAAGAAGCCAAAGGCTTTCTTGGGCTTATAAGGCTGGGCGTGGTGACTGAAAAAATAGCGGATGCCGCCGCGGAAATAGCTGAAGTTGTTTTAAGGGGGATAGAGCCGCATCCAGTATTGAAACTCGTCATAGAGGAAGCTGAAGAAACAGTCACTTATGTACAGGTAACTGAAAATTCTCCACTGGCAAATAAGACCTTGCGGGAGGCACGAATCCCAGAAGAAACTGGCATGTGGGTTCTCGCCATAAGAAGAGAAAATAAATGGATAAGACCTAAGCCCCACACAGAAATAAAATCTGGCGACGTCTTGATTGCCTCCGGCTATGCTGAAGGAGAAGAAGACCTTAAAAAACTAGCATCCCCGTAACTTCAACTTCATGTTATCCATGTCCTTACGGCTTGACTGAAACAATGATAAAGAACTTACAGGATTGAAGGGCGCGATGCGCATAGTTTAGCAGGAAAACATCGTTATTTCGCCAAGCAGCATGGGCGTGATCCACTTGTATGGCGCTTATTTAATTGGTGAAACCTACACTGTAAAGATTTCTTCATCCTTAGGTTTTTCACTGGTCTTTTAACATAAAATATGATTGAGAATGTGAAATTTAGAAACTAACCCTTGTTATTTCTCGCTCTTCTTTTTTCTTTTCGGTTTTTCCTCTTCCGCGGCTTCCTCTGGTACCGTTTCTTCTTTCTTCTCTTCTATCTCGCTTGTGATTTCCTCTATCGGTTTTGGCGGTGGTGTTGTAGCCATGGTCCAGCCTATCCACGCGCCTATGCCCATAACCGCAATGAAAGCTATGAAAACCGGAACCGCGATGATCCAGAAGCGAACTCCCCCTTTGTCGCTTACCCATCCTACGTTTAGCATCCAGTCTGGATAGAAGAGGGTTACAACGTAGAATATGGCGATTACTACGCATACGAGGAATATTACTCCGCCTATTGTTTGATCTTTACTAACCATTTATGTATCACCACATGTAACCCATGTTTACTCCTTTACGCCTTTTAAGGTTTACCGTGGTTTTCGGCTTGCTGCTAGACTGTTCCCATTTCCCAAGTCGCCAAATACCTTTTTTGTTCATCTGTAAGTTCATCTATCTTTATCTTCATTGCGTTGAGTTTCAGCTTTGCTACTTTTTCGTCTATTTCTTTTGGTACTGGGTAGACCTTGGGCGGCATTTTCTGGGCTCTGGCTAGGTATTCTACGCAGAGGGCTTGGTTTGCGAATGACATGTCCATAACCTCTGATGGGTGTCCTTCCGCTGCTGCCAAATTTACGAGTCTTCCCTCTGCTAAGAGGTATAGTTTTCTGCCGTCTTCGAGTGAGTATTCCTCTAGATTTGGTCTCATGCTTCTTTTTGAAACCGCTATTTCTTGTAGGTTTTTTATGCTTATTTCTACGTTGAAGTGACCGCTGTTGGCAAGTATTGCGCCGTCCTTCATTTTTTGCATGTGTTCCTTCCTTATGACGTTTATGTCGCCTGTTGTTGTTATGAATAAGTCTCCTATGGCTGCCGCGTCGTCTATCGGCATTACACGAAATCCGTTCATTGCTGCTTCAAGTGCCCTAAGCGGGTTTACTTCTGTAACTATGACGTTTGCTCCCATTCCCTTTGCTCTCATGGCTATCCCTCTTCCGCACCATCCATAGCCGCAGACCACAAAGTTTTTGCCTGCCAAAAGTATGTTTGTGGCTCTTAGGATCCCATCCATTGTGCTTTGTCCCGTTCCGTAGCGGTTGTCAAACAAGTATTTCGTGTAAGCGTCATTTACCGCTATCATTGGATATTTGAGTGTTCCAGTTTTTTCCATGGCTCGCAGCCGCAAGACGCCGGTTGTCGTTTCTTCTGTTCCACCCTTAATGTTGGCTAGTGCTTCTGTCCTTTTGCTGTGGATTGTGCCAACGAGGTCTGCTCCGTCATCTAACGTTATCACGGGCTTGTGATCTATTGCTCTTTCGACGCACCAGTAATATTCCTCGGTTGTTTGTCCTCGCCAAGCAAAGACGTGAATGCCTTTTTCTGCTAGGGCTGCTGCAACATCGTCTTGTGTTGAAAGGGGATTGGAACCGCACAATGCAACTTTTGCTCCGCCAGCAACGAGGGCATCAACAAGAACAGCTGTTTCCTTCGTTACGTGTAAGCATGCGCCTAGGGTTACGCCTTCCACCGGTTTTTCTTTGCTGAATCTTTTTTTGATTTGGTTTAAAACTGGCATGTGTTTTGATGCCCATTCTATTTGTAGAAGACCCTTAGAGGCTGAACTTGCATCTTTAACTTTGAAATCTTCCATTTAATCTCCCCTTCTTTATGCCAATTCGCAATCTTAACTATTTAACGTTGCGTGCCAGTCGTTCTAGCAGACTGTTTTTTGTTTTTTCAGCCACTTCCATGACCTTATCGATGTTCAACGTTGTTAGATTTCTGTTTTCCATCACGATTTTGCCGTTTATTATCACTGTTTCCACATCTGCTGACTTCGTTGCGTAAACCAGATGGCTGGCTTCGTTGTATAGTGGACAAAGGTGGGGCTTGTTAAGGTTGATAATTGCTAGATCCGCTTTTTTACCAATTTCTATTGAGCCGATTTCCTTTTCCCATGACAGAGCCTTTGCGCCTTCTATGGTTGCCATTTCCAAAACTTGTTGTGCAGGCATTAGAGTTGGGTTTTTGTTCACTCCTTTGTGTAGGATGGCTGTTGTTTTCATTGTTTCGAACATGTCTGCCGTGTTGTTTGAGCATGGGCTGTCCGTGCCAAGTGAGACTGTTATGCCTTCTTTGAGCATTTTTGGGACTGGGCTTACGCCTGATGCAAGTTTCAGATTTGAAATTGGATTGTGCGAAACTTTCACTTTTCGTTGTTTCATGATTTCTATGTCCCTTTTTGTTAGTGCCACGCAGTGTGCGGCAATCACGTGTTCATCTAGAAACCCTAAAGAGTCTAAATATTTCATTATTCCATTCTTTAACTGTATTTTGAAGGCTTTCCGAATTTTTTCAGGTTCATCGTTGGTTTCGGCTGTGTGTATGTGCCATGTTATTGGTGCTTCTTCAGAGCCATATTTCTTGTTTAGTTCTTTGCCGATTTCTTTTAGTTCTTTCATGTATTCTGGATCAAGGGTATATGGAGCATGTGGGTCTACGCTTGCACGGATTAGTCCATCTGCCTTGTCATGCCATTTTTTAGCCAGATCTTCCAACGCTTTTCTATCTTCTTCTTTTCTCCATGAGAAGCACACATGGCCGATTACTCCTCTTAGGTCAGCGTCTGCGAACGCTTTCGCCTCGTTTTCTTCTGGTGTGAAATGATACATAGTGTTGACTGTTGTTGTTCCACCCATTATGGATTCCACGGCTGTCAGCGAGGCTCCGACGTAGATGTCATTGGGAGTCATGTGTTTTTCTACTGGCCATATCCACTTTTCCAGCCATTCTTGGAGGTGTAAATCGTCAGCGTATCCTCTTAGCAGGCTCATTGCAGCGTGCTGATGTGTATTGATTAGACCTGGTATGACAACCTTGCCCTTTGCGTCTATTTTTTCGTATCCTCTTCCGTACTTTCTTTTCAGCTCGTTGTTCTTTCCTACATCAATGATCTTTTTGTCTTCTATGGCGATTGCTCCTTGGCAAATTATTCTTCTGTTGTGCACTGTGATTATGGTTCCGTTTTGGATGAGAATGTTCATTTTTGTTCGCTTCTTCTCTTGTTGTATTGGTTGCTTACGAGCAGTGTTATGCCGGCTGTGAGGAATACGGCTTCGAAGAATTCGTGGTGTAGTATGTCCTTTAGGTCTGCTATTCTTTGCCAGAAGATGTAATGATGTAAAAGGATGAGTAAGCCGGTTATTATGAGTGCTATGCTTATGGTTTCGGTTTTTTCCATTTGTGTTCCCTTGTTTAGCTGTTTATTGCATTGTATCCATTACCTTTTTAACTTAACTTACTGTTAATTTTGCTTGAGGTTGTTGTTTCCTTGTTGAAGTTGGGTGTTAAGCGGCTAGAGGAGTATCTATGCTCCGTTTACAAGAAACCAGCGAAAGTTTCGCGTTTCTTTCCGTTGGGCGCGGAGAAGGAGGCAAAGGCTGGAAGAGACTTGAAGGGATTTGGCTATGGTGTTCCCTACGTTATCGAATTCATCGTTGGTGGCGAGGCTAAAAGGATTGTTTTGGAGACTATGCGTTCCGAAGGTTTTGGACATGACCATTTTTCTGACCGTTCTAAAATTCTGCTTTGGCAACACTCCACCTTCAACAAGCTGCCTCGGCATGTGCGTTCCGTTGATGTTGGCGCTTTTACTGCGGATGGTGAAGGTTTGAAGTCTTTAGGTGATTGTGGCGAGTTTTTTATTGTTACTGAGTTTGTGGATGGTAGGCTTTACCATTTTGATCTGGATCGTGTTAAGGAGACTGGGCGGCTGAGCGAGTTGGATGAGCGGCGTTGTTTGGCTCTGTCTGATTATCTTGTTGAGATTCACGGGGTTAAGCGGGAGTTGCCTAGGCTTTATGTTAGACGTGCTCGGGAGCTTGTGGGACATGGCGAATGTATCATGGGTTTGCTGGATAGTTACCCGCCTAAACTTGCTTTTGTTGTTGAGTCAGATTTAACTAAAATCGAGCGGGATTGTGTTGTTTGGCGTTGGCGTCTTAAGCGCAAAGCTCATAGGCTTAGTCAGGTGCATGGAGATTTTCACCCTTGGAATGTGCTGTTTCGCGAAGGTACCGACTTCACGGTTTTGGACCGCAGTAGAGGCGAATGGGGTGAACCCGCTGATGACGTGACCGCGATGACGATTAACTATATTTTCTATTCTCTGCAGAAGTACGGCGAGTTGTCTGGGGCTTTTGAGCGTTTGTTCCGTTTGTTCTGGGAGAATTATCTGCGCAAAACTGGTGACAGTGAGATTCTGGGGGTTGTCCAGCCTTTTTATGCTTGGCGTGGTTTGGTTGTGGCTTCGCCTGTTTGGTACCCTAGTCTTAGTGTGGATGTTCGTGTTAAGCTTCTTAACTTTGTCAGGAATGTTTTGCGGTTTGACCGGTTTGATTTGGAAGGTGTGAATTGTTATATTAGAGAGGCTTAGGTCTTCCATGGAAAGCGTGTGTCCGCGTATACTACGCCGCGTTTGGCTCTTTCCTCTTGTTCTTTGACCCAGTTTTCTAGGCCGATTTTTTGGAGGCGTTTTCCGTCTTGGATTATTGTTGGATAGTGTTCTGCTAGGGTCTGGATGAGCTTGCACGGGTATTCTTCGCATTGCGTGCAGATTTCTATGCTTTTTTCTTTGGCGCACTGGCGGATTTTGCAGTCTGGCGGGCCTCCGCCTGTTCTGCATGTGCAGTCTAATGTTGCGAGTTTTTGTAGGAATTGCCAGAAGGTTGGAAAGGTGTCTTTCATTTCTGGCATGTATTGGTACCAGTTGTCGAAGCCTTCTTCGTGGAGGCTTTTTTGTAGTTGGTGGGCTTGTTGTGGTATGCGGTTGCGGTGGGCGCATAATCCGCAGTATAGGCCGCAGTAGGCTACGTGACGAAGTGGGCTTTGGTTTGGCATATTCCTGTGTAGGATTAAAGGATAAATAGGGTTTTTGACTATTTTTATGTCTGTGGTGTTTTGTTTGGATGTTGAATCTGTTGAGGATTTGGAGAGACTGCTTAGGGAGATAGGGTATTCTGTTAGGGCTGTTGAGGAAATTTTGAAGTGGTATGAGGAGAATAGTTCTGATAGATGAGTATGGTGAAGGGCGTTTACGTTTTAGTTGTCTCGGTTGGCAAGGATATTAAGGTAAATATTGGTGCTTTGGGCAGCATAGGTTTTGAGAAGGGCCTGTATGCTTATGTTGGTTCCGCCCAAAACGGTCTTGAAAAGCGGGTTGAACGGCATCTTAGAAGGGCAAAGCGGAAGTTTTGGCATATTGACTATCTACTTGAGAATGAGTTTGTGAATGTTGTGAAGGTGTTTTACAAAGAGGCTGAGAAATCCGACGAGTGTAGAGTTGCGAGTGAATTGAGTGAGAGGGCTGTTCCTGTTGTGAATTTTGGCTGTTCTGATTGCGACTGTGTGAGTCACTTGGTTAAGATAGATGATTATGGGTTTTTGAGAAATCTTATGTCTGGCATGAGGTTATGATCGAAGGTTCTTATCACGCGCGAATCTTGGAGGATGTATTCGAGAATTTGACGTGTGTCTTGAGACTCTGTTAGCGCAATACATGTTATGCTTTTTAGGCTGATAAATTTTTGACAAAATAGCGCGCGAGATAGTTTGTAGGTGACACGTTATAATGTTTAAGCTTTTGCTGGGAAAAGTGGAGTTTGCGGGAGATATCTCCATTTGTCTTGGGTTCAAATCCGGCCCTCGGCGCCACAAAAAAAAGTGCCATGTACTAACTTTTGGAACGGGCATGTACCAAAGCTTAGTATAAAATACCAAAGAAGCTATGATAAACATGTAGGTGACTACCATGGAAAGCAAAATCAAAAAACAATCATTCATCTACGGACTTGCTGCCATTCTCCTCGCTGTGGTTTTAACCGCATTGATCCTCAACTTCGACATAATCCAACTTGAGTACACGCCAGGTGCTCCTCCAGTCTCGGCGCCACAATCTCCACTTCTTTCAGCGTTTCAGTCTGACAAGGAACTCAAGAACTTCTTGAAAACGAACTCAAAGACCCAAGGGCCCTTCTGGATTTATGGACCTGAGGATGCAAGGCTTGTGACCTCGCTTGACAGAGTTACCTTTGAAGCGGGATCCGCACAGATTCCTGCTCCTTCACATTCAACCACAAACATCCAAGTTGCAGGTGTAGACGAAGCAGATGCCGTGAAGGTTGATGATAGGGGTTACATGTACGTACTGTCTGGCAATGTCGTTTACGTTTTGAAGGCTTATCCGCCGACACAGGCTGAGGTAGTTTCGAAAATAGTGTTTGACGATCTGTATCCCGTCGGAATCTTTGTCAACGGCGACAAGTTAGCGGTTCTCGGATCAGAATACCAGTTCCCGACAATTTATGATAGATATTATGTTGCTGACATCAAGACCTTCGTGAAAGTATATGATGTCAGTGATCCGGGTAGTCCGTTGCTCGTACGTGACTTCATCATTTCAGGCAGCTATTTCAACTCAAGAATGATCGGCAACTACGTCTACTTCGTCGTCAGCAAAGCAGCTTACTTGGTTAATGAAACGCTTTCTCTTC
>JAOUPS010000092.1 GCA_029879735.1 Candidatus Bathyarchaeota archaeon
GTCACCTACTAATAGATCTACGTGAGCAACCTCGTTTCCCTCTCCTATCAACGCCTCGCCGATCAGATAAGTGTATTTTCTAGGAACTCCGACAGTTTTGATAACTTGCGCTGTCGATACGGCGTTAACTATCTCCTTAAAATCGACATTAAACTCCTTAAGCCAAGCGTAAAGGGTGTCTCTATGTATATTTAATAGCTTAGCTGTACCTGAAATTGTAGGCTTTGTCGGTCTACGTCTCAAAAGACTGCGAGCGTCAACCTCCTTTTTTGCGGCTTCCATAAGCAATTTTGCGAATTCTTCTGCTGTTTCCGGCTTTTTAACACTACATTCCGACATTCTAGTAACCTTCAAATGTTCTTTGATGCCAAAGCTGTATATAAGTCTGTCGGATAGTGAGAGTCAGCTCGACACCAAGGAAATGAACTTGTCGAAAATACCCACTTAACCAAACAACTTTCTGCACATTTTCCAAATGTCAAAGCAGAGTCTGCGGAAAAAGTCCGCAAAAACGACGTCTTAAAAACTCTTCTGTCGTCAATGTCCTTTAGTACCCGTGCCATAAATTCTGTCGTTCGGCAGTTTTATTGTTCAGGCATCAACTTCTCCACCTGTTCATTAGGTTGCTAATCGGTAAGTCTATATATTCTGAAGTTTAAGAAAGGGCTGAAATCGAACTTGGAGTTGATTGCATGTCATGGAAAGACCTGGTGTGCTTATGCTTAATAGTTATTGGTATAGTTTTATTTTTACATGGCAGCAACTATTACAATGTATTAACTGGTTGGGCCGGGGTGTATCTTATACTTGCCGGGTTTTTCGCGGAGATAGTTCTAAAAATTTGGGAAAGTCTAAGAAAGGAGGGTGGTTAACTAGAAGTCATAAAGTTTTGAACACTTCTCGTATAGATAATTAAGGTATGGTTTAACGTTGATTTCTTCTCCGACGATTTTTTTGATGAGGTCTGCGGGGTTGTAGAGATCTCCGTAACTGTGAACGTTTTTGGCTAGCCATTGTTTTATGCTGTGGAAGTTGCCTTTTGAAAGTTGTCTTCTCCAGTCTGGTAGGTCTTTCTTCATCTTAGCTAGTATTTGTCCGCTGTATATGTTGCCTAACGCGTAGCTCGGGAAATAGCCGTATAGGCCGCTAGCCCAATGTGTGTCCTGCATCACGCCTTCAGAGTCATTTTCGATACTCACACCGAGATACTCTTTGTAGCTTTGGTTCCATATCTGTGGGAGTTCAGTCACTGTTATCTTGTCGGCAAATAGGTCACGTTCGAGGTTGAATCTTATAATGATGTGAAGGCAGTAAGTGACTTCATCTGCTTCGATGCGAATCTTGGATGGCTTAACATGGTTTACGGAGTGGACGAACCTGTCCAAGTCTACGTCGGAAAGGATGCCGCCTGTGAGTTCTTTAAATTTTGGCAGGAAATAAATCCAGAATTCGCGAGATCTCCCAATTATGTTTTCTACGAATCGGGATTGTGATTCATGGAAACCTGAGGAGCACCCTGTTCCAACTGGTTGGAAAATCCATTCTGGATTTAGATTCTGTTCGTAAATTGCGTGGCCTCCTTCGTGCAACGTTGAAAATATAAATGAATCAAACTTATCTTCATAGTAGTGTGTTGTGATTCGTACGTCGTCGTAGTATCCTGTTGTGAAGGGATGCTCGGTTTCATCAAGTCTGCCTCCGGCTTCTTTTGACTTTATGTCATATCCGATGAACTCAGTGAGTGATTCAGCAAATCTACGTTGAGTATCGATTGGGACTCGACGTTTTAAGAATGATGTGTCTGGTTGTTTTGGAGCTGTTTTACATTTCCTTATTAGCGAAATCAGGCCTTCTCGTAATTCTGCGAAAACTCTGCTGATTGCTTCGGCTGTCATTTTCGGTTCAAAAATATCTATTAGTGCATCGTATGGTGTTGCTGTCTTCTTTACCTCCATTAAAATTTCTGCGGCTTTTTTTCTCAAGTCGACAAGTTTTTCGAGTTCAGGCTTGAACATGGAGAAGTCTTTAGCGGCTTTCGCCTTTTTCCATGTATCAACTGTGATGGCTTGTTGTTTTGCAGTTTCTGCAACTAGTTCTTCGGGCAGCTTGGTTTGTTCATCATAATTTTTCTTTATCAAATACACGTTTCTCTTTTGAACAGTGTCAAGTCTATCGTATTCTGGGTGTCGCATAATCTCTTCCAAGAATTTTCCAATTTCCGGATCTGTGCTCATTTTATGTCCGATTCGGCTGAGCATAGCAAGCTGTAAGCTTCGCAGTCTAATTGCCTTGGGCGGCATCTTTGTTTCCATGTCCCAGTGGACGATGGCGGCCGCTGATTCTAAGATGAAGAGATTTTTTGCTTTTTCCATGAGTTTTTTATAACTTGAAATTGATGATTTCATCATTCTGTCAACTCTGAATGAAAGCTGTTGTTAGGTTTAATGCACATATAAACTTTTGTAGTAGAGAGTAAGGGGTTGCGGAAGAACCGAATTCCTTGCTTACCATCGTTTGTCACGCAACACAGTCGCACTAACCCATAGACTGCTTTGAGCAATGTTCTTCACTTTCAGGTGATGAACAACAGGAACACGGATAGAATCGAACAAAATAGTCCCAGCAGGAAGGTTATGGCGGTGCCTGTCCATAGTTTTTTCCGCGTTGGGTATATGCTGTAAAAGAATATGAAAAACGCTGATAAAAGGAACGTCATGGCACCCAGCAAGAGGACAAGTCTTAAGGCTCCAGGGGTGCCCTTTCCGCCAACCTGCAGCACCGCTAAGCTTAAGGCGGCTAATGTCCCTGGATAAGAAGCATTTATGATAGGCTTGATGAGCTTTTTCTCAAATTCCTCGGTCATCGCAACACCCTTTCCTATAAGTTCTATATTGAAAAAGGTTCAATTTTAACCTTTTATCGTTGTCTTTTCGCCACTCACCGGATAAGCCCTTTCTTGGGCTTATTTTCGCTGGTTTTATGAATGAAAATTGCTTGAAGGTGACAATATTAACAATTCCCGTGATTTGAACTGTAAGAGAGCTTGTTTGCAAAAGATTTTTGTGGTGCAACATCATAAGGCTTCATCAGCTCATCGTTATCTCGGAGAGAAGATGTAGAAGAGTTTTTTGGCAAGGCTGAGGCGCTGGAGAAGAAACACGATTGGGTAAAGGCTGTAGATGTCTATGAACAAGTATGGTAGTTCACCGTGTTCTCTCAGCTTCTTCTTCCAGAAATCTTCCCTCTTCTCTTTTTCATGTCTGTTCCATCTTAGCTTTTTCCGATGCCAACATGCGCTCTATTTTCCTCCCTCTCGAAAGTGTAAGCGATGTCGAAAACAGCTTATCGTTAGTTCCAGTTTTTGGCCCGAGCGCACGCCGAAAACAATCAGTGATTTCAACTGAGTCTCTGAAGCGTGCACTAAAAAGAATGGCGAAATAAGGTTGTGTTCATTTTGTTTCAGCTAGCGTACTATTGCTTAGAGGGGTCCACCGCCTTTCCATTTTTCATGGCGTGATTCTGAGATTGCCCTAGCCTTCTCCTCGTCAATTTCACCTGCACGTCGGCTTGCCGCGCCCACGGATGCCAGCATGCGCTCAATTTCTCTTTGTTTCTCTATCGGGATGAGCTCGTTCAGTTTGCCGATGAGCTTCCTAGATTCATCTGGCTCAAGCGGGATTGTTATGTCTTTTCGATGAGGAATTATTATCTTCACTCGCCCTTTCTCATCCAGCTCCACCGATTCTATGTCTTTGAGTGACACGTCAAGTGGAATCACATTCTGGAAGAGGAAGCCTAAGCTCCCTCTAAGAGTCGGATTTGCCTCCACAACATCTTCCAACTTTTTCTTGACACCCTCTTTTAAGTCCACTTCCAGCAAGCTCCGGTGAAGCTTAACCGTGAAATAGGGTTTATCAATCATCATAACTAAATCTTCAGTTGCCATCTTGAATCACCACGCTACACCCTTTATGTAAAAGAAGCAAATTAAAGGTTACGCTTCATTCATCCTTCTTAAAGGAGCTGCTTCATGCCATCTTGGCAAGAATCTTCCGAGTAGATGCGGTTAGATTTGAATGATTAGCGGGCGCTCTATGTATCCTTTTCTTTTACGAAGACAACTGAGTTTAGCATGGAAGTATATATAGTGCGCCGCGCGAGAATTATTTTGATGTGATGTGACTAAAAAAAGATGAAATCCCGGTATTAAACAGAGATGCGGTTATTTAGAGGGCTTTGTTCCGTAAACTTTGATACTTGCGGCTGAATTCGCAATTTCTTTTACTTTTTCAACAGATATGCCTGAATTTTCCATGACAGCCTTCGCAGTAGGGTCGTTACTCATATATTCGATTGGGAAATGTGTTTCTTCAATTATCTTTACTTCTTGAAAACCCGCTTTTTTTATTGTTTCTATGTATTTGTCCTTCATTATTGCACCAGAAAGACATCCAATGTATGCCTTCACGCTCTTTTTTATGACTTCGGGGAGTTCTTTCAACAAAACGATGTCTGAAACCATTAACCTTCCACCCGGCTTTAGGGCTCTGAACGCTTCTTTGAAAACTCGTCCTTTATTTGGTGAGAGGTTGATGACGCAATTTGAAATTATAACATCAACAGTGTTATCTGCAACAGGTAGATTCTCAATCTCTCCGAGTCTAAACTCCACGTTTTTATAGCTGCTTTCTGTGGCATTTTCTCTAGCTTTATCAACCATCTCAGGTGTCATATCTACGCCGATGACTCTTCCTTTTTCTCCTACCTTATTTGCGGCGAGGAAGCAATCGAGTCCTGCGCCTGAGCCGAGATCAAGAACGGTTTCTCCCTTTTTTAAAGATGCGAGCGCAATAGGATTGCCGCATCCAAGACCGAGATTAGCGCCTTCGGGAACAGATCTGAGTTCTTCTTCGCTATAGCCTATCATCTTACTAGTTTCATCATGCACGTTAGTGCTGTCACAACATGAAACTGTTGAGCCACAACAAGAGTCTTCTGTTTTGGCTATTTTAGCGTAGCCTTCTCTTACAACTTTCTTTATTTTTTCCTTTTCCATACTAGAACCTCTTTATCTGAAGATTTCTTTGAGCATAGGACCAAGCGCTTTGCTTACCGCATCTCCAAGTTTCTCCGCTTTAACCATGATGATGCAGCATATTTCACCGTCCCGTTCACAGCCTACAACCGCTAATTTATCATCTGGTTTTAGCTTCGCTTTCTCCCTAACATCTTTTGGGAGAACTATCTGTCCTCTTGAATCTATAGTCACTACAGCATCCACTTTGCAACATTCTACATTGTTAGCCATTTCTTCCCACATTTGAAGCAATAGTATTCGGAATATTTAAATGTATCTGATTATTCTGATTTCTCGGAAAATTCTAAAAATACCTCTGAACAAGACTAATCCCGCCAGTTTAAAATGATGCTCCTGTCTGGCTTTAATTCTATACATAGTTGATGCAAATCCCGCCTCATCCGCAAAACTGCTGACGTAATTTTGCGTGCTCGAGATAAATAAATAAAAGGTGCTTGTAAATTATACGAGAGGAGAATTAATTTGTGTTTTTTCTTAGGCAGGAAGATGGTGAGCGAATCTCCAGTTGAACTACCTGTAAAGGCTTTTCACCGTCACTTTATGGCTCTTGGTGCCAGCGGATCGGGCAAGACCGTGCTTTGTAAATGTGTGATGGAGGAGGCTGTGAGAAACGACATCCCTCTGATCATAGTCGATCCTCAAGGTGATATTTCCTCCCTCGCCTTGAAAGGGAACTCAGAAGAAATTGAGCAACATGGAACATCTTTGTCGATTCAAGAAGAGTTCTTTGAGAAGGCGAGAGTAGCCGTATTCACTCCTGCCAGCAGCAAAGGCATCCCCATCAGCGTTAACCCTTTGAAGTTTCCGACAGAAGACACTCCACGTGAGGAATCCATCTTGGCTCTTGACATGACAGCTAGCTCGCTTACAAGCTTTCTAGGATACGACTTAGGTTCAGATGCTGGAAAAGGAGCCAAAGCATACTTGTTTACAATACTGGAACATTTATGGCGAGAAGGACAGACAATAAAAAACATGTGCCATATGGCTGACACAGTTCTAAGGCCTCCAGCAAAAATCACCGGAACTCTTTACGATCTTGTCACCAAAAAAGAGCCTCAAGAGATTGCTAGAAAACTACGTTATCTTACGGTGGGAACACCATCGCTCATGTTTCAGATGGGAGTTCAGATTGACATCGACATGTTTATGGACCGAAGCGATGGAAAGGTGCCTGTTAACATCATCTACATGAACACTCTGAGCTCCGCAAACGACAAGGAGTTTTTCCTAGCTACACTCCTTAGAGAACTTTATTGCTGGATGTTAAAAAACCCTTCAGAAGATGTTCAGCTGCTATTTTATGTTGATGAAATTGCTCCGTATATTCCGCCTTATCCTAGGAATCCTCCTCCGAAGGAGGCTTATACCTTTCTTTTTAAGCAGGCGAGGAAGTATGGGATCGGGCTTGTGGCGGCCACCCAAAACGTGACTGACATAGATTATAAGGCTCTCGCGCAAGTGAACACATGGTGCTTGGGTCGCATGATGACGAAGCAAGACATCGCTAGGGTGCAGAAAATCATACAGTCAATAGACCCTATGCGGGCTGGTATGGTTCTGCAGAGACTTCCAAGTCTCCGAACCGGTGAATTCCTTATGTTGTCTCCTGACGTTTATGACGATGTAGTGGATTTTCAGGTTCGGTGGCTGGTGACCGATCATTTGACACTGGATGAGAAAGATCTTCCCCAATGTTTATCGCCAGAATCAAAAACGTTATTTGAGAAGTACTTGTTAGAGCAAAAGGGGGTTGCAGAAAAACCAGTTGCTCCCTCCCCTCCATCTAAACCTCTCTACGAACAGATTCGGCTCTTTCTCAATTCTGCAAGAAAAAGTGTCTCAGCGGATTTCATCTCAGAGAACTTGAACGTTGATGTTGAAGATGTAGAAGAAGTGCTCAATGGCCTTGTCAAGACCCGAGTTGTGAAAAAGGGGCGTGTTAGGGGTAGCGCCGAGAATTTATATTGGTTATCGAGATTCGGGTTTAACCCCTCCAAGAGTATTATTGGCGAGGTTCTAATGATTCCTATGCGAATTACTCAAGTAGAGGCTTCTACGAGAGCTAAGTCTATGCTTGAAGGCGGATTCTTCGGTAAGAAAGAAGAAATCTATGATGCAGAGTTTTCGTACATTCCAATCTGGAGAGTTTCGGCAACACGTGAAGCGAAAAAACTCCTCTTTTTCAAGAAGAGAGAATTCGATACGTACTACGTTAGTGCACAAACCGGAGCTATAGTATCGCTTAGGAAAAAAGAAGTGGTCTTTCACAAGTTGATGACAAGAAGCGTAGAAAAACTGAAAGACTTGGATGATGATGAAGCCATCACCTTCGTCCCAAAACTGCCTAGTGAAGTGGAAAGGGTTCCCAGAATAAGGATGGGAATAGACAAAATCTATCGAACATTACGATTGACATTAGGTGTGAAACCAGTTTCTGCAGAAATGATACTGCTGCCAGTGTGGGCCTTGAAGGTGAGACACAAGAAAAAGTTGG